>JAFAYM010000251.1 GCA_019240395.1 Acidisphaera sp.
TAGGTGCAGGTCGTCGAGAGCACGATGAGCGCGCCGGTCGCCAGGGACTGCAGGGGGTAGCGGGACAGCACCTCGCGGAAGGGCCGGCCCGCGGGATCGGTGGTGCGCTGCGCCGCCGGCGGATCGGGCACCCTGGTGCGCAGCACGTAGCCGACCGGCCCGATCAGCAGGCCGAGGAGGAAGGGAACCCGCCATCCCCAGGCCTCGAGGGCGTCGCGGCTGAATCCGGCGGAAACCAGGCTGCCGACCAGCAGGCCGAGGGCGATGAACAGGCCGCTGCTGGCATAAACCCAGCTGTAGTAGAAGCAGCGTCGCTCGGGCGGCGCGTATTCGCGCATGAAGGCGGTGGCGTTGCCCATTTCGCCGCCGGCCGAGAAGCCCTGCAGCAGCCGCGCGAGGACCAGCAGCAGGGGTGCGGCAATGCCGATCGTGGCGTAGGTCGGCATGACCGCAATCATCGTCGTGCCGACACACATCAGGGCGATGGTAAGCGAGAGTGCCGGCTTTCGGCCGAAGCGGTCGGAATAGATGCTGAGCAGCACGCCGCCGACCGGGCGCATGAAGAAGCCGACGCCGAAGGTCGCCAGCGAGAGCAGCAGCGAGCTCAGCGGATTGCCGGTCGGGAAGAACAGCCGGGCGATGACCGCGGCGAACACGCCGTAGAGGATGAAATTGTACCATTCGAGGCCGTTGCCGACGACCGCTGCGGCGATGGCGGAATGTCCCGACATCGGGCGCGCTGCCGGGGGGATCATCGTCAGAATGCCACGGCGTAGGCCGGTCGCCGCGGATCGGCGCCGGCCGCCATCATGCCGGTGGCCGGATCGGTCCGGATCGCCTCCACGCTGCCGGCGAGCCAGGTCCAGTCCGGCCATTCCTTGATGTCGTGGCCGCGCCGGGCGAGGTCGGCGCGCACGGAGGCATCGATGCGGCCCTCGACGGCCAGGCGTGCGGGGAAACGCTCGAAGGGGGCGAAGGAGGAGGGGAAGGAGTAGCTGGCGACGCGCGGCGCCTCGATGGCGTCCTGCAGCTCCATCCCGAAATGCAGGAAATTCAGCAGCACCTGCAGCATGGCCTGCACCTGCACGTCGCCGCCCGGCGTGCCGAACGGCATGACGCCGCCGTCGGCGGGCAGCAGCATCGCCGGGTTCGGCGTCAGCCGCGGCCGCTTGCCCGGTGCGACGCCGGAGGGATGCGACGGGTCGGGCCGGCTCTGCGATCCGCGGCTCGACGGATTGATGCCGAGGCCGGCGACGATCGGCGTGTTGGACGAACCGTCCGATGGCGTCGCGCTGAACGCGTTGCCCCAGCGGTCGACGACGCAGACATAGGAGGTGTCCGCCTCGACGAGGGGGATGTCGGCGCGCGCGGGCGACACGGTCGCGTGCACGCCGTCGAGCGGCGCCGGCATGTCGGGCAGGGCGCTGTCGCGGCGGATGAGGGCGGCGCGGCGCGCCACGGTCTCCGGCGCCAGCAGCGCGTCGATCGGCACGTCGACGAATTGCGGATCGCCGAACAGGTACTCGCGATCGGCCATGGCGATCTTCAGGCATTCGGTGATCAGGTGCAGGTAGTCCGCCGAGTTGTGCGAGAGGCCGTCGATCCCGACGCGCTCGACGAGGAGCAGCGCCTGCAGCAGTGCCGGGCCCTGGCACCAGGGGCCGCACACCATCACTTCGTGGCCGCGCCAGTGCCGCCGCACCGCCGGTTCGATGCGCGAACGGTAGGACGCGAGATCGTCCATCGAGAGATAGCCGCCTTCGGCACGCTGGAAGGCGGCGATCGTACGGGCGATGTCGCCGCGGTAGAACGCGTCGCGAGCGGCGGCGAGGCCGGCGGCGCGGCCGCGTGCGGCGACGGCACGCTCCTGGTCCGCCATGAAGCGGATGGTACGGGCCAGATCGGCCTGCACGAATTTCGTGCCGGTTTTCGGCGGCGCGCCGCCCGGCAGGAACAGCGCCGCATTCTGCGGCCAGCGGCGATAGTGTTCGGCGTTGGCCTCGATCGAGCGTTCGAGCAGCGGATAGACGGCGAAGCCGTCCGCGGCGAAGCGGATCGCCGAGGCCGCCACATCGGCGAAGGCCATCGTGCCGTGGCGTTCGAGGGCGGTGATCCAGGCATCCGGCGCTGCCGGGACGACGGTGCGCAGCACGCCCTGCGGAATGGTGCCGCCATGTTCGCGCATGAAGAGATCGGCGGGCAGCGCGCGCGGCCAGTGACCCAGTCCGGCAATCGTCTCGAGCTCGCCGGTGGCGAGGCGGATCATGATGGGCGCCACGCCGGCGAAATTCACCAGGTCGGGCTGCAGCACGCCGAGCGCCATGCCGGCGGCGCATCCCGCATCCACCGCGTTGCCCCCGGCCTCGAGAATGGCGAAGCCCGCGGCGGCGGCGAGATAGTGCCCGGCGGAGACGGCGTGGCGGCTGCCGTAGAGAGTCGGACGGTGCGACATTGCGTTGCCTCCACAGCAATGCGCGATCTTCGCAAGAACCGAGGCGCCGCACAACCTTGCGCCTATTGCGGATAGCAGAGGCTGCCATCAGGCGAACGGGTCGCGGCTTGCGTTATGCGTGCGGGCTCGATCCTGCCCGGCCCCATGATGTGCAGCACCGTGTCGCCGGCGGCGAGCAGGTAGTCCGCGACGATCCGGCGATGGCAGCGCCACCACACCGCCTCGGCGCACATGATGGCGCAGGCGTGGCGGGCGGCGAGGTCGCGCAGTTCCGCCAGCCCCTCGCGGAATGCCGGCGTCATGGCGTGGTCGGCATAGTTGCGGAAGCTGTCATTCTCCCAGAATGTGTTGGGCGAGGCTGTCTCGCCGCGCCGGCGTCCCCGCAGCCCGCCGAGCTGGGCGATGTGGCGATAGCCAATCCCGTCCGCGGCGAGCGCATCGGGCAAGCTGTCGGCGTTGAACTGCGGATTGGTGCGCGACCGCGGTACCGTGCGGATATCGACCAGCAGGTCGCAGCCGAACTCCCGCAGGAGGGAGACCAGCTCCGCCACCGTGCGTGTCGAGTGTCCGATCGTGCAGATCCGCAGCGCGTTCACGGCACCCGCTCCCCTACTCAGGCGGCCGGCTTCGTGCAATATTCGACCGACACGAGGCGAGATATTGCATGAACGGGCGCGCGAGCCGGTGATACGTCTGCGGCTGTTGGCCGACGATCTGACCGGCGCACTGGATACGGCGGCACAGTTCGTCAGCCGTACCGGGCCTGTGCCGGTGTTCTGGACCCGCCCGGGCGGCGGCGAGATGCCGCCGAGCGCGGCGTTCGACAGCTTCACGCGCGACGGCGGGCCGGCCGAAGCGGTTTCCGCCGTGTCGGGACTTGCCGACGTTCTGGAATGGGCGCCCGGCGTGATCGCTTTCAAGAAGGTGGACAGCCTGCTGCGCGGCCACTCCGGCCTGGAGCTGGCGACCTGCCTGGGCCGCCTGGCGGTGCGACATTGCATCGTGGCGCCGGCCTCTCCGTTGCAGGGGCGCGTCACCTCCGGGGGTCTGCAATATGCCCGCACCGCGGAAGGCTGGCTGAGGGTCGGCGAGGACCTTGGCGCAACCCTGGAGGCGCAGGGCTGGCCTGCCGTTCTCGCCCGGCCCGGTGATCCGGTACCGGAAGGGCTCAGCCTGTGGGATGCGGAAACCGACGAGGATCTGCGCCAGATCGCCGCCGCCGGCCTGTCGCTCGGCGAGCCGGTGCTCTGGTGCGGCAGCAGCGGGCTCGCCGGCAGGCTCGCGGGATCGCCGCCCCGCGCTTCCGGCGGGCTCGCCCGGCCGGTGCTGGGACTGTTCGGCTCGGATCACCCCGCGACCACGGCGCAGCTGCGCGACGCCGACCCGCATCGGCTGCGCCTGCGCGACGGCGGCGATGACAGCGCGGCGGCGCTGACCAGGCGCCTGGGGCAAACCGGGGTCGCGCTGGCGCAGTTCGATCTGCCGCCGGGGCTGTCCCGCGAGGAAGCGGCGGGGTGGATCGCTCGGGAAACCGCGGCGCTGCTGCACCGCATCGCGGCCCCGCGCACTCTGCTGGTCGCCGGCGGGGCGACGCTGCGGGCGCTGTGCGTCGCGCTCGGCGCCTGGCACCTCGACGTGCTCGGGCAGATCATGCCGGGCGTGCCCCGGGCGGTGCTGCGCGGCGGCAGCTGGGACGGCATCGAGATCGTCTCGCAATCCGGCGCGTTCGGCGAGGCGGGATTGCTGCGCCGGCTGGTGTCGCTGCAACCGGAGGAACTCCGGGCGTGACGCGGCCTCTCGGCGCGAGAGGCAGAGCCCTCGTTCACTTGGAAGGCAGCCATATGTCACGCGACCAGATCATCGCCGCAGTTTCCGCCGACAACGTCCGTCGCCACGTCGAGCGGATCACCACCGACATCCCCTCGCGCTTCGCCGGATCGGAGAACGCGAAGCGGATGGCCGAATACAGCCTGCAGGCAATGCGCGAGATCGGCGCGGACGCGCGCGTGCACGAAATGCCGGGGCTGGTCAGCTTCACCGAGAAGGGCGAGCTGCACGTGCTGTCGCCGCGCGAAGTCGCCATCGAGGCGAACACGCTCGGCCACAGCGTGCCGACGCTGCCGGAGGGGATCAGCGGCGAGCTGATGGATGTCCGCACCGGCGCGTTCGAGGAATTTGAGGGGCGCGACGCCACGGGGAAAATCACCCTCTCCGAGCTCTCCTATCATCCGGCGCGCCATGAGAAGCAGCGCATCTCGGCGCTGATGGGCGCCATCGGCTGCGTGATGATGAACTGGGGGCACGACACCAACCAGGCCGTGCCGTTCGGCTCGGTGAAGCCGGCCTGGGGCAATCCGACGCCGGAGACCTTTGCGCGCGAGATGCCGACCCTGCCCTGCATCGGCATCGCCCGCAGCGCCGGCCTGCAGCTTCGGGAAATGCTGCAATCCGGCCCGGTTCGCATCCGCATGCGCGCCAATGTCTGGAACGGCTGGCGCCCGGTGCAGATCACCATCGGCGAGATCGCCGCCGGCCCGGAGAAGGATTTCGTGCTGGTCGGTGGCCACCAGGATTCCTGGCCCGGCCCGCAGGCCACCGACAACGCCGCCGGCAATGCCTGCATCATGGAACTCGCGCGGGTGTTCGCCGCGCATCGCGGCGAGCTGCGTCGCGGTCTGGTGTGCGGCTTCTGGACGGCGCACGAGACGGGCACGATGGTCGGCTCCTCCTGGTACGCCGACCAGGAGTGGGACCGGCTGCGCGAGCACGCGGTGGCCTATCTGCAGATCGACCAGCCCTCCTGCGCCGGCACCTCGGGGTGGCAGACCGGCTCGGCCGCCGAGCTGCGGCGCTTCCACCAATCCGTCGAGCGCGAGCTGCTGGGCGGGCGCGACATTTCATGGCGGCGTTCGGTGAAGAACGGCGATTCCTCGTTCTTCGGCCTGGGCATTCCGATGCTGGCCGGCCAGGGCGCCTTCACCGAGGCCGAGCTGAAGGCGACGGCGCTGGCGGGGCTCGGCTGGTGGCACCACTCCCTCGAGAACACGATCGACAAGCTGGACTGGGACTACATGCGCCTGCATCTGCAGGTCTATGCGGCCTGGCTGTGGGAACTCTGTACGGCGGTGGTGCTGCCCTACGAGTTCGTCGGCGCGGCCGACCAGTTCATCGAGCGGCTGCAGGCGCTGAGCGCCGGCGGCGACCGCATCGGGCTGGCCGGCGCCGTCGCCCGCGCGCAGGAGTTCCGCGCCAGTGCGCAGCGGCTGGAGCAGACCGCCGCGGACTGGCGCAAGCGATCCGCCGAAGGGGCTGTGGACGAGGCGGGCGCCGAGCTGCTGAACAGCTGCTTCAAGCGCCTGTCGCGCAGCCTGGTGCCGCTCGCCAGCACCGCCAAGGGCGTCTACGGCCACGACCCGTACGGCTACACGCCGCAGGGCACGATGATCCCGTCGCTCTACGACGTGCCGCGGCTGGCGGCATTGCCGGAAGACGGCGAGCAGGCCTGGATGCTGCGCACGCAGCTGGTGCGCGACCGCAATCGCGTGGCCGACGTGCTGGTGGATTGCCGCAAGCTGATCGACACCACGCTGAAGCTGCTGGGGTGACCGTCATGCGCATTCTCTACCAGCTCACCAGCCCGATGGATCGCACGCTCGGCAAGGCGGAGATCGCCCGCCGCCTGTCGGCGTTGCAGCAGGCCGCCTCGCCCGGCGTGGAGGTCGAGGCCTGGCCGACCGGCGACGGGCCGGCCGCCATCGAGGGCGCGGCGGATGTCGCGGTCGTGGTGCCGGAGCTGCTCGCGCTGGCGCCGCGCTGGACGGGCTTCGATGCGGTGATCGTCGGCTGCTTCAGCGATCCCGGGCTGGAGGCGCTGCGCGAGCGCACGGACGTCGCGCTGATCGGACCCGGCGCCGCGGCGATGCACCTGGCGGCGCAGCTGGGCACGCGGTTCTCCATCCTCTCGCCGAGCGGGCGCGGCCATGGGCGGGTGGCCGCCAGGCTGCGCGGCCTCGGTCTCGCGGAGCTGTTCGCCTCGGTGCGCGGCGTCGGCTGCTCGGTCATCGAACTGGCGGAACAGCGGCCGGGCGCCTTCGAGCGGATCGTCGAGGCGGGGCGCGCCTGCGTCGAGCGCGACCTCGCGGACGTGCTGGTACTCGGATGCATGAGCATGGCGTTCCTGCCGGATGTGGCCCGCCGCTTGCAAAGCGCGCTAGGCTGTCCCGTGGTCAACCCCGTGCTCGCCGCGCTGAAGACGGCGGAGGCAATCGCCGGGCTGGGGCTTGGCGGGGCGGGATTTTCCCGCGCCGCGGAATAGCGCGCAGGAGGCTTGCGATGGAGATCACCAGACGACAGGCCGGAGCGCTCGGCCTTGCAGCGCTTCTCGGCGGCGCACCGGCGGCACGCGCCGCCAATCCCGGCATGCTCGTCCGCTCCGACGGCCAGCCGCGCAACCTCGATCCGCACCAGGTCTTCGACGTGCCGATGATGGGCTACGCGCTGAACGCCTATGACACGCTGTACCGCTACGAGGACAATCCGCCGAAGATGCAGCCGTGGCTCGCTGACGGCCACACCGTCTCCGATGACGGGCTGAACTGGCAGTTCAAGCTGCGTCAGGGGGTGAAATTCCATGACGGCAG
>JAFAYM010000020.1 GCA_019240395.1 Acidisphaera sp.
CCCGCTGGGGACCGTCGTCCCCAGACCCCATTTACTTAAGTCAAAGGGTGCAGGGACGACGGTCCCTGCCGGGGTCGAGGGGCAGAGCCCCTCGCCTTCCTGCTTGCCGCGAGATAAGCGCCCGCACTCAACGCAGTAATCCAGAAACTCGTCGGCCAATCCGTCCAATACGCCAGCGCAATGCCGAGCCAAGCCTCGGCAATCGCCAGTGCCACCGACAGCAGCAACCCGCTGCCGAGCCGGGTCGCAAGCTGCTGCGCCGCTGCCGCCGGCCCAACCATCAGCGTGAACACCAGAAGCACGCCGACGATCTGCGCGCATTCCGCGGTCGCCAGCGCTACAGCCGCCAGGAAAAGCACCGAAACCAGCCGCAGCGACACACCCTTCGCCTCGGCCAGCTCGGGCTGCAGGCTGGCGAACAGCAACGGCCGCGCGATCACGCCGAGCCCCGCCAGACACAGCACGCCGAGCCCCAGCATCGTCCACAACGTCGCGACGTCGACGCCGAGCACGTTGCCGAACAGCAGCGCCGTCACCTGCGTGGCGTACGCCGTGAAGAAGTGCAGGAACAGCAGCCCCAGCCCGAGCGAGAAGGCCAGCACGATGCCGATGGCGACGTCGCGTTCGCCGATCCGCTCGCCGAGAAATCCCATGCCGACCCCCGCCGCGACGGTCAGCAGCACCAGCCCCCAGAGCGGCGGGATGCCGATCAGCACGGCGCCGGTCGCTCCGGTGAAGCCGACATGGGCCAGGGCATGCCCGGCAAACGTCTGTCCGCGCAGCACCAGGAAGTAGCCGACCAGGCCGGACACGACGGCGACGATCGTTGCCGCGGCGAAAGCGTGCCGCATGAAGTCGTAGTCAAGCATGGCCGTGATCGTGTCGGTGCTCGTCGTGCTCCATGTCGTAGTCGCCGGACATGACGAAGATCCGCCCGTTCAGCTGCACGACATCGATCGCCGTCCCGTACAGCCGCGACAGCACCGGGCCGGTGATCACCTCGTCGACCCGCCCGATCGCCGCCTGGCCATTGCCGAGATATAGCACACGGTCGAGCACGCCGAGCAGCGGGTTGATCTCATGGGCGCTGAACAGCACGGCGATCCCGAGTTCCTGCTGCAGCCGCCGCACCAGCTCGACGACCTCGCGCTGATGGTGCGGATCGAGGCTGATCAGCGGTTCGTCGAGCAGCAGGAGCCGCGGCCGGCCGAGCAGCGCCTGGGCCAGCAGCAGGCGCTGGCGTTCGCCTCCCGAGGTTTGTGCGAGCGGCCGTTTCGCCAGCTCCGTCGCGCCGACCATCGCCAGCGCCCACTGCACCTCCTGCCGGTCCGCCGCACTCGGCACCGGCAAACCCCAGCGATGGCCGCCGGCGGCGCCGGCGACGAAATCGCCGCCGCTCAACCGCAGGCCGGCCACGGCGCTGCGCGATTGCGGCATGTAGCCGATGCGCGCGTTGCCGGCGGCGACCGGCCTGTCGAGCACGCGGATGCGGCCGCGCTCCGGCGCCACCAGGCCGAGCACGGCGCGCATCAGCGTGGTCTTGCCGGCACCGTTGGGACCCAGCACGCCGACGAACTCACTGTCGCCGATGGCGAAAGTCACGTCCGCCAGGACGGTGCGGCCGGCCAGGACGAGCGTCACGTCGTCGAACAGGATTGCTTGCAAAGGGGCTGCTTCACGGCGAGGCGGTCCTCTACCCCGGATGCTGCGCGCCGGCAAAGGCCGCGGCGCGCTAGTCCTGGGCGGGAGGAATGGCGATCGCCTGCGGCGCGAACCGCCCGCTCGCGGCGTCGGCGTGACAGGCCTCGCAGGCGCTACGGCGGTAGACCGGCTTGGCCGCGAACACCGCGGCGGGAATGCGCGCATGGCGCCGCCGCCAGCCCGGCGTGTCGGTGATGCGCAGCGAGCCGTCCGCCGCCGGCCGTCGCAGTATATGCGAGGGCAAGGTGTCCCAGTGCTCGGCGGAGTTGGCGTCGAGCCAGGCGCGGAGATGCGCGACCTGCTCGTCGGAAAGCGGCGCCTGCGTGGTGAAATGGTGCTGCAGGTCGGCCAGGATGGCGTTCCAGGTGCTCGCCGGCGCCAGGCTCGGGGGAAAAGCGAGATGGCAGGAGCCGCATTGCTCCGCGAACACCGGGTCGAGCGCCGCCGGCGGCACGCCGCGCCCGGGCAGCGCCGCGAGTGCCGCCACCGCCGCCGTGCCCGCCGCCAGCAGCGCGAGCACGATCGTCCAGGCCAGGCCGGCGCGGGCGTGGACGGGTGCGGTTGCCTCGGCTTCCGTCAGCACGGGCTTGTCGCCGGTCAGCATGGCGGCGACGAGATTCTCCCGCCCTCGCCAGCTCTCGAACGCCACGCCGGCGAGATGCGCGGCGATCATGGCGAGCAGCGCGATCGCCAGCCAATTGTGCAGGCGCAGCCAGGACCGCCCGGCGTCGTAGGACAGGAACGCCCGCAGCGGCCCCTGCTTCAGCAGCCCGCCCAGTGCCAGCACGCCGGTCAGCACGATCGCCGCCAGCACCAGGAGGAAGGCGAACACCATCAGCGCCCCAAGCGGATTGTGACCGAGATGGCGCCGGCGGCCCGTCCCGCGCAGCGCGCGCAGATGCGCCAGCACGACGGCCGGGGGATAGGTGAAGCTGGCGAAGCGCGCATAGGTCGGGCCGAGCACGCCCCAGACGACCCGCCAGGCAACGGCGACGAGTACCACGACGCCGGCGACCAGATGCCAGGCCAGCGTGAGCCGGCCGAGGACGAAGCCGGTCAGCGCCCCCGCCGAGACCGCGACGGCCAGCAGCCAGTGAAAGCTGCGGACGCCGGCATCCCATACGCGGACGCTGGTCATTGGAGGTTCCATGGCCGGCGAGTGTAGCCCGGTGGGCGACGACTGATCGCCCCGAGCGGAAACTTCGGTTGGCACCGTAGCGATCGGGGCAGACAGCGAGCGGTTCGCCGGGCATCTCTGGGAAATGCACGACGCATTTCCTCGGAGGTCGCGATGAACGAGCAGCACTTTCGGATCCCCAGCCATCATCCCGGGCTGTCGCTGTTCCTGCGCTACGGCGCGCCGGACGCGCCGACGCCGCCATCCGCTCGCACCGTGCTCTACGTCCATGGCGGCACGTTCCCCTCCGCCCTGTCGATCGCGCATCGTTTCGACGGCCGATCGTGGCGCGACGAGCTCTGTGCCGCCGGATTTCATGTGTGGGCGCTGGATTTCCACGGCTTCGGCGCGGCCGATCCCTACCCCGAAATGGCGCAGCCGGCCGACGCGAATCCGCCGCTCGGGCGGACCGAGGACGCGGTCCGGCAGCTGGAAGCGGCGATCCGTTTCATCTGCGCGCGGCAGTCCGTCGCGCGGATATCGCTGATCGCGCATTCCTGGGGCAGCATCGTCGCCGGCCGCTTCGCCGGCGCGCATCCCGACACCATCGATCGACTGGTGTTCTTCGGCCCGATCGCCTGCCGGCCGCGTCAGGGCGAAACGACGCGCCTGCCGGCCTGGCGGCTGATCTCGCTGCAGGACCAGTGGGAGCGGTTCACCGCCGATGTTCCCCGCGGCGCCGCGCCGGTCCTGCTGCGCCGGCACTTCGAGGAATGGGGAGAGCGCTATCTCGACACCGACGGCGCCAGCCGCGGCCGCGCCCCGCCGGCGGTACAGGTGCCGAGCGGTCCCTTCCAGGACATCTACGACGCCTGGGGCGGCGCGCTGGCCTACGATCCCGGCCTGATCCGTGCACCCGTCGCCATCATCCGCGGCGAGTGGGACGGCATGTGCGGCGACGCCGACGCGCGCCGGCTGTTCGACGCCCTCGCCGCCAGCACGAACCGCCGCGATATCAAGATCGCCCGCGCCACCCACCTCATGCACCTCGAAGCCGGCCGCTACGCGCTCTATCGCGAGACCGAGGCCTTCCTGGCGAACCGCGATACTGCGCCGGGCGGAGAATGAGACTGGCGCCGACGATCGCCGCGACGAGCCTCGGCTTCGCGCTGGTGCAGCTCGACGTGTCGATCGTCAACGTCGCGCTCGCCCGCATCGGCGCCAGTCTCCGATCGCCGGTCAGCGGGCTGCAATGGGTGGTCGACGCCTACGCCATCACCTTTGCCGCCTTGCTGCTGTCGGCCGGCGTGCTCGGCGACCGGGTCGGCTCGCGCAAGGTGTTCATCGCGGGCCTGGCGCTGTTCGGCCTCGCTTCGCTTGCCTGCGGCCTGGCGCCGAACGCCGCCGGCCTGATCGCCGCGCGCGTGCTGCAAGGCGTAGGCGCGGCGCCGCTGGTGCCCTGCTCGCTGGCACTGCTGACCCATGCCTGCGGCGAGGATGCGGCGGCGCGCGGCCGCGCGGTGAGCGTGTGGACCGCCGCGGCGAGCCTGGCGATCGCCGCCGGACCGGTGCTCGGCGGCGTGCTGGTGGATACGCTGGGATGGCGCAGCATCTTCCTTATCAATCTGCCCATCGTCGGCCTTGCCATCCCGCTCACCGCCCGCTTCGTCGTCGAGACGCCACCCCGCACCGGCGGCTTCGACCTCGCCGGGCAGGGACTCGCCATCGCCGGCCTGTTCGGCCTTGCCGGCGCGGTCATCGAGGCCGGCCGGCTGGGCGTCGGGGCGCCGCTCGTGCTCGGCGGCTTCGCGCTCGCCGCACTCGCCGGCGTCGCGTTCGTCCGGACCGAGGCGCGCAGCGCCGACCCGATGCTGCCGCTCGGCTTCTTCCAGAGCCCGACGTTCAGTGCCGCGGTCGCGATCGGATTGCTGATCAACCTGACGCTCTATGGCGTGATCTTCGTCTTCGCCCTCTATCTCCAGCAAATCCGCGGCTACTCCCCGATCGCCACCGGCTTCGCTTTCTTGCCGTTCGCCGTGTCGCTGGGCATCGGCAACCTCGCCGCCGGCTGGGTCGGCGCGCATGCCGGCCTGCGTGCGCCGATGGCCGCCGGCTTGGCCGTCGGCGGGCTCGGCTACTGGCTGCTGCGGCCGCTCGACGCGGCGCTGCCGTATCGGGCGATGCTGCCGGGACTGGTCATCATCCCCGCCGGCATCGGGCTCGCCGTGCCGCTGATGACCTCGGCGCTCCTGGCGAGCGTGCCGCGATCGCGCTCGGGCGCCGCATCGGGCGTGCTCAACACCGCGCGCCAGGCCGGCGGCGGCATCGGCGTGGCGCTGTTCGGCGCGCTGCTGGCGGGCCGCGACACCGCTGGACTGAATTTGGCCCTGACGATCTCGGCTGTCCTGCTGGGGTGCGGCGCCGTCCTCGCCGGCGTCGGCATTCGGCCGGGCTCTTGCAGCCCGCATCACTCACCCCGGAGCAAGCCATGACGACCACCGTGTTCATCCGCTATCAGCTCGACCCGTTCAAGCGCGCGGCGTTCGAGCAATACGCCCGGCGCTGGCTCGACATCATCCCGCGCTGCGGCGGCGATCTGCAGGGCTACTGGATGCCGCACGAGGGCACCAACAACATCGCCTACGCGCTGATTTCCTTCGCCAGCCTCGCCGAGTACGAGGCCTACCGCGAACGGCTCAGGAACGACCCCGAAGGCGTCGCCAATTTCCGCTACGCCGAAGAGGAGCGGTGCATCCTGGCCGAGGAGCGCACGTTCCTGCGGCCGGTCGCGGCGGCGCCGGTCAGGTAGCGCCCCGAGCGCTTCACTTGACGAGCGCGAACAGGGTGACCGCGTCGACTGGCGGCTCCAGTTGGAAATGCGTCGCCAGAGCCTGTCGCAGATTGTCGGGACCGGCCACGACGGTCTCCTGCACGCGGCGGTCGTGGTAGCGGTAGCTCATACCAGTTCTCGGCGCGCCGACTCCTGGCCGTCATATCAGCGAAGCGGGAATCCATGTGTCGCGTGGACCCCCGCTTTCGCGGGGGTGACGATAATGGGTGGCGCTCTGTGGGACCTCGTATCAGGCATGCCGAGCGAGGTATCTGTCCACCAGGTCGGACCGTTGCGACTGAGAATTGGATTCGTTGCGTGCAGAGAATTTTCTGCTATGCTGCCGCGGCAATCGGTATTGGGAGTCGCTCCGATGAAACGTCTCGCACTCGCTGCCGCACTGCTCGTCGCTGCGACTGCTCCGAGCTGGGCACAGACTTATGTTCTCAGCCAGATCCTGACGTTCGCAACCAATTTCTGTCCGACCGGCACCAGGCCAGCGGATGGGACGGTGCTGCCGATCTCGCAGAATACGGCCTTGTTCGCGCTCCTCGGAACGACGTATGGCGGCAACGGCACGACGACCTTCGCCTTGCCGGACCTGAAGGCCGCGGAAACCAAGCATAATGGCCAGACGCTCATGCAGTGCATTGCTATCGCCGGCATATTCCCCTCGCGAAACTGACCGGCCAGCCGATCACGCGCTACCGCCGGTACGGCAAGGGCAGGAGTGCCTGGATCGCCACCTTCGCCGGGCCGGCATCGGTGGGCACGATCACCATCGCATCCGGGCAGTGGTCGACGATCAGCTCGCGGCAGGCGCCGCAGGGGGAGACCACCGCGATGTCCTCGCCGAGCTCCTCCGGCTTGGGATGACGCACCGCGACAAGGGTCGCGATGCTGCCGTCGCCCTCCAGGATCGCCCGGCCGAGGGCGACGGGTTCGGCGCAGACCTGCAGCCGGCCGACGATCGCGCCGAGATGCAGGCCGGTCCAGATGCGCCCGTCGCGGCTGCGCAGCGCTGCCGCCACGGTGTGCCAGAACGGGCGGTAGTGCCGGCGCAGCGCAGCGCAGGCTGCCTCGATCAGCGCCTGGTCCTCGGCGTCGAGCGGCTGCGCCTCTGATGCCGCCGCGGAAAGTTGATCGAACGACAGTGGGGCGGACGACAGCCGGTCAGTCAGCCGCGTCGGCCTCCTCGCCATCCTCGGGCGAGGCCAGCATGGCATTGGCGACGATGCCGGAATGCTCGCGCACCCGGCGCTCGATCGAGGCCGCCACCTCGGGATGGTCGCGCAGGAACTGCTTGGCGTTCTCGCGCCCCTGGCCGATGCGCTGGCTGTCGTAGCTGAACCAGGCACCCGACTTCTCTACCACGTTCGCCTTCACGCCGAGATCGATCAGCTCGCCAACCTTGCTGATGCCCTCGCCATACATGATGTCGAATTCGACCTGGCGGAACGGCGGGGCGAGCTTGTTTTTCACCACCTTCACCCGCGTCTGGCTGCCCACCACCTGCTCGCGGTCCTTGATCTGGCCGATGCGGCGGATCTCCAGGCGGATCGAGGCATAGAATTTCAGCGCGTTGCCGCCGGTGGTGGTCTCGGGGTTGCCGAACATCACGCCGATCTTCAGCCGGATCTGGTTGAGGAAGATCAGCATGCAGTTGCTGCGCGACACCGACCCCGTGATCTTGCGCAGTGCCTGGCTCATCAGCCGGGCGTGCAGCCCCATGTGGCTGTCGCCCATCTCGCCTTCCAGCTCGGCGCGCGGCACCAGGGCGGCGACACTGTCGACCACCAGCACGTCGATGGCCCCCGAGCGCACCAGCGTATCGGCGATCTCCAGCGCCTGCTCACCGGCATCCGGCTGGCTGATCAGCAGATTGTCCAGGTCGACGCCCAGCTTGCGGGCATAGCCCGGATCGAGCGCGTGCTCGGCATCGACGAAGGCGCAGGTGCCGCCGCGCTTCTGCGCCTCGGCAATGGCGTGCAAAGCGAGCGTTGTCTTGCCCGAGCTCTCCGGCCCGTAGATCTCGACGATGCGGCCCCGGGGCAGGCCGCCGATACCGAGCGCCAGGTCGAGGCCGAGCGAGCCGGAGGAGATCACCTCGACCTGCTCGTCGCCGGTCTTGGCGCCCATGCGCATGATCGAGCCCTTGCCGAAGGCCCGCTCGATTTGCGTGAGCGCCGCATCGAGCGCCTTGGTCTTTTCCATCGGCTGCTGTCCCTTGTGCGGGTCCTGTCTCAACCCGGCAGTGTCGGCGCGGGAAGATTTTTCGCGCGCCGATAGAGGTTCGGACTCGGAGAGTGTCACAGGAGGGAACAGAGCCGCAACCTTCGCCATGCCGGGGACTCCAGATTTCATTAACCGTTTGTTCACCCTATGTTCTAAACCGAGCTCCGTGCAAGAGCAATCTTGCTCAAGGGGTCGGGCGGGCGCTGCCCGCCATCGGTCAGGAACGGCGAATCCAGGGCGAAGCCCTCGACCTTTTCTTTCCCCGGCGCGCCCTCTCCTGTCGGTGCGTCGCCGGGTTTCCGGCCGGCGCCGGTGACCTGCTCGGCACAGGCGAGCAGCGCCTTCAGCGTGTAGGGCTTCGGCAGGAACACCATCCCCGCCGCCGCCAGGTCGCGCCGCAGCGTCTCCTCGGCATAGCCGGAGACCAGGATCGCCGGCAGGCCGGGCCAGCTCTCGCGCACCTTGTGCACCAGGCTGGGGCCGTCCATGCCGGGCATCACCACGTCGGTGATCATCACCGCCAGCTCGGGCCGGCTGCCGGCCTGCGTCAGCTCCTCGAGCATCTGCAGCGCCTGCTCGGCCGAGCCGGCGGCGAAGACGCGCCAGCCGCCGCGCAGCATGGCCCGCTCGGCCAGCCGGCGCACCGGGTCCTCGTCGTCGACCAGCAGGGCGGCGCGTCCCACGGGTTCGGCGGCCCGGATCGGCTCGGCGACGGGGACCGGCTCGGCGACCCGGGCCGGCGGCTGCGCCACCGGGGCGGGCTCGGCGGCCGCCTCGGCAGCCGGCAGAGCCGGGGCGATGTCGGACCTCGGCGAGCGCGGGATGGTCACCGACTCGGTGCCGTCGTAGCGCGGCAGATAGACCCGCAGCCGGGTGCCCTTGCCCGGCTGGCTGTCGACGGCCAGGAAGCCGTCGGACTGGCGGATGATGCCGTGCACGGTCGACAGGCCGAGCCCGTTGCCGCCGCGGTCGCGCTTGGTCGTGAAGAACGGATCGAAGATGCGCGGCAGCACCTCCGGCGGGATGCCGACGCCGGTGTCCTGCGCCTCGATCATGACGTAGCGGCCGGGAGGGATCGTCTCCTGCCCGCGGGTCAGCGCGCGGAAAAGCGTGATGTGGCCGGTGCGCAGGGTCAGCGTCCCGCCGTCGGGCATGGCGTCGCGAGCGTTCACCGCCAGGTTGACCAGCACCTGGTCGAGCTGGGTCGGGTCCGCCCGCACCATCCGCCCGGGCAGCTCCAGGTCCAGATCGAGCCGCACCTTGGTGCCGAGCAGGCGGCGGAGCAGCGAGGAAAGATCCTGCACCGTGTCGTTGACCGAGATCACCTTCGGCTGCAGGGTCTGCTGCCGGCCGAAGGCCAGGAGCTGGCGCACCAGGGCGGCTCCGCGGTCGGCGCTGAGCCGGATCTGGGCGATGTCCTCGAGCGTCTCGGCATCCTTCTCGCGCCCCGCCACGAGGTCGGCGGCGCCGATGATGGCGGTCAGCAAATTATTGAAATCATGGGCGATGCCGCCGGCGAGCTGGCCGACCGCCTGCAGCTTCTGGCTTTGGCTGAGCTGCGCCTCGAGCTGCTTCTGCACGGTTATGTCCGAGAGGCTCAGGACCAGCCCGCTGACCGAGCCGTCCGCCTCGCGCACCGGCACGCCGCACACATCCACGGTCTGGTCGCTGTCGGTACCTTCCTTGTCGAGCCGGGTCGAGAAAGGCCGCGGCAGCCGCCGCCCCTCGAGCACGGGCACCAGCTCGTCCCACACCTCCTCCCGCTCGGTGCGTGCGAAGATCGCCAGCGAGGGCTGGCCGGGGGCGAGACTGGCCTGCCGGCCCAGCATGTGGCGCAGCGCGTCGTTGGCCCGCACGATCCGCCCGGCCCGGTCGATGATCAGCGCGCCCCCGGCGCCTTCCTGGAACAGCACCTGCATCAGCTGCAGCGTCTCGTCGGTCGGCTGCGCCAGGCGCTCGATAAGCCGCAGCGGCGCCGGTGCGCTCTGGGGGCGCGGCAACCACTCCAGCCAGCCCGGGCGGGGCGGCGACCACGGCAGCCCGTCGAGCCAGCCCCGTATCCGACGTATCATGCCGCCCGCCGGTCGGGCGGGATGTCCGCATCCGGCTCGACCGGATCGGGTGCACACGCCTTCGCCGGGGTGGCGGCCGGCGGCACCCGGCTCTCCTCGAACACCGCGGGGAGGCGCGCTGCCATGAAGTCGGCTCCCTTCGCCACCACCCGGGGCGCCGCACTCTCGGCCCGATCGTCGTCCAGCGCCACCGCAGAGTGCGTCGGGTCCCCGATTGCCTGAGACGCCGGTATCAGCTCGGGATGTGCCTGATGTCCGCAGAGGGCAGCCCCGTGCGGTGGCCTGTCGGGGCAGTCGGCCGGTTCATTTGAGCATCTCGATGGCGCGGGTCAGCATCGAACGGCTGGCCTGCATGACGGACAGATTGGCGTGGTACGTGCGCAGCGCCTCGCGCATGGGCGTGACCTCGGCTTCCTCGGCAAGGCCGCTCCCGTCGGACTGCTCGAGATGGCCCTGGGCATTGGCGGCGGGGGTTGAAGGGTCGGATTTCGGGGCGAAGGCACGCTCCTCGGCACGGGGACTGCTGTCCATGGCATGCTCGAAGCCGGCGCCGTGCGGGTCGGCAAGGGTCTCGGCGATCATCCGCAGCCGCGTGCCCTGCGCCTCCATGCAGCGGCCCGAGATCGCCAGGGCCTTGGTCAGCTCCATCCGCCGTTCCCTCGTTGGTCACGCAATGCAAGTTGCACGCCCGGCAAGTTGATCGACTATCCCGCGCGAACCGGCCCTTGCGCCCGGCACCGCGCCACGGAGCTTGCGCCGCGCCCCTGAACAATCGGTAAAGCAGCGCTCAATAGAAATCCTCCGGTAACCCCGACCCGCTCTAATGGCGGTGCATGACAAACCCCCCGTTTCCCCGCTTCGATCCCGACGAGGCGGACCGGCACGCGTTGCGCGCCTTCGAGGCGTTGGTGGATTCGGCTTCCGGCACCCTGAAAATCGCTCGCGCGCTTGTCGAGGCGAACCGCACCATCGATCTCGCCGGCCTCGACCAGATGGTCGGACGGCTCTGCGCCGGCGCCCTGGACCTGAGCCCGGCCGCCGGACGCAGCGTGCGCTCGCGTCTGCGTGTCCTGCAGACCGAACTCGACGCCCTCGGCGTGGTGCTGTCGCGCGCCGCCCCATCCGACGAGGAAGCCGCCGACCCCACTCATTAGCGGGCCAGGGCTAGCGGGCCAGGGTTAGCGAGTCAGGGCTGGCCGGCCCTTCAGGCAGCCGGGCGGGCTTCGCCCTTCACCTGGGTGCGGTGCATCACCCGGCGGCTGGCGGCATCGAACGGATCTCTGCGGTGCATGGTGCAACGATTGTCCCACAGCACCAGATCGCCGACGCGCCAGTGATGCGCCCAGCTCAGCTCCGGGCGCTCGACATGCGTCCAGAGCGCGTCCAGCAACGCCTCGGAATCCGCGAGGTCGAGGCCGACCAGCCAAGCGTTCCGGCGACGGCCCAGATACAGCACCTTCCGGCCGCTCTCGGGATGGGTGCACACCACGGGATGCACCGCCCCCGGCGAGTTGCGGGGATCGTCGGTCGCCGCGACCCCCTGCCGCACATAGCCGCCGCTGTTGTAGGTGCCGTCGTGCTTCAGGCCGAGCCCCTCGATGCGCCGCCGCAGCTCTGCCGGCAGGCTCTCCAGCGCGGCGTACATGTCGCAGAACCAGGTGTCGCCGCCGCTCGGCGGCACCTCCAGCGCATACAGCATGCTCGCCTTCGGCGGGTCCTCCAGATACGACATGTCGGTGTGCCACACCGCCTCGCCGGCACCGAGGCTGCCGATCGGCTCGCCATTCACCACGACATTTGACACCACGTAGATCTCGGGATGGCCCTCGACGAAACGCCGGCCGGTTTCCTGGATCGGCGCCAGGTCGAGGTCGCCGAACCGCCGGCTGAAGCGGATCAGATCGTCGTCGGTCAGCGACTGGTCGCGGAACAGCAGCACCGAGTGGTCCACCCATGCCCGGTGGACGGCGGCGAACTCCGCCGGATCAACACGGCGCAGATCGACCCCGCGCACCTCGGCGCCCACCGTGTTGCGCACCAGCTCGAGAACCGTGTCGCCCATGGCAGCCTCCCCGGAACGATGATGATGGTCCCGAGGCCGCAGTTGCGCAACACGCGCGACTGCGGGACCTTGGCGACGGGGGAGGCCGGAATGGACCAGGAAGACTACACGCTCGACATCGTCGTGCAGGGATTTCCCGGCAAGGCGGTCTGCCACGGCGGGCTCGGCTGGAGCACCATCGCCTTGCTGCGCGGACGCGGGCGCGTCGCCCTGATCGATGTCGGCTCGTTCGGCCAGCGCGGCCTGCTGATCGAGCGGCTCGCCGCGCGCGGCCTGCGCCCGGCCCAGGTCACCGACGTGCTGCTCACCCACTCGCATTTCGACCACTCCATCAACTGGGTGCTGTTCAGCCGCGCGATCATCGCCATCGGCGCCGAGGAGCTGGACTGGTCGGTGACGGAGCCCTGGGGCGAGACCCCGGTGCCGGAACTCTATGTCCGCGAGCTGCAGCTCTGGCCGCGCCTGCGCCGGCTGCACGAGGGTGACGCAGCGCTGCCCGGTCTTGTCGCCTATGACGCACCCGGCCACACGCCGGGACACCTGATCTTCGTGCTCTCCGGCCGCGAACACGACGTGATCTTCACCGGGGATGCGGCGAAGAACCGTGCCGAGCTGCTGTCGCTCACCGCGGACATGACGTACGACCCGAAGGTCAGCCGCGCTTCCATGGAGCGTATCTGGGAATTATGGGGCAGGCGCCCGGGCACCGTGCTAGTGCCTGGACACGACGTGCCGATGGTCCTGGAGGACGGACGGCCACGCTATATCGGTGAGCGCGAGGCGGCGATTTCCGCCTGGTTCGGCGAGGATCTGGAGAGCACCAGACTCTTCCAACTGAGGTAAAGGCGAGGGGCTCTGCCCCCAAACGCTAAGAGAGGGGACCCCGCTGGGGGCAGCGGCCCCCAGACCCCATAACTCAAGAGCCGGTGAAACGCGGCTTGCGCTTCTCCCGATGCGCTCGCAGGCCCTCCTGCATGTCGGCGCTGGAGCGCACGCGGGCGAGGTCGCGGCCGACCCTCGCCATCGTCTCCACCGGGCCGCGCGCCAGCACGTGCTCGGTGACGAAGCGCTTCAACGTCGCGATGACCAGCGGCGCACCCTCGCAGATCTGCCCGGCCATCTCCATCGCCGCGGTGAGATGCGCACCGTCCGGCACCACCCGGTTGACGAACCCCACTTCATAGGCGCGCTGCACCGGCAGCACCTGCCCGAGCAGCATCACCTCCATCGCCACCTTGTGCGGCATGCGCGCCGCCAGGCTGCTGATCATGCCGCCGGTCAGGCCGAGACGTGCCTCGGGATAATAGAATTTCGTGCTCTCCGTG
>JAFAYM010000204.1 GCA_019240395.1 Acidisphaera sp.
GTAGGTGAAGTTGAACTTGGCGATCTGCTCCCGGTCCTTGCTGAGATCCTCGGTCCGCACGCTCACTGTCGCGGCGGTGTTGATCAGCTTTTTCGGGTCGAACTCATTCTTGCGGTCCGTATACATGAACACATCCATGTAGTACGGCTGGGAAAAGGCCTCGCTGATCTGCACCATGGTCAGCAGCAGCGGATCCTCGTCGCCGGTCTTCGGCAGGACGGTCTTTATCTTGGTCCGCTTCCCCTCCTGTGTCTCGGCCACCAGTCGCGCGCCTCCTGAGGGCAGCCCCGCCCCTGACGGATACGATGTCGAATTGTAACGTACGTCAACCGATGCCCGATCGGTGTGATCCGGACCACAGACAAGGCGAGGGGCCCTGGCAAGGGCCCTCGCCCGTTGCATCCCATTACGACAGCTCGCGCCAGCGCCGGCACGCGACGAAATGCCGCGGCGTGGCCTCCTGCAGCACCTGCTCCTGCTCGCGGCAGGCCGGCTGCACATGCGGGCAGCGCGGCGCGAAGGCGCAGCCAGGCGGAATGCGCGCCGCACTCGGCGGATCCCCGATCAGAGCGCCGGCGATCCGCGCCTGCTTCTCCAGCGACGGCGCCGCGGCGAGCAGCGCGCGCGTATAGGGATGCAGCGGCTGGGCGAACGCCTGCGCCGCGTCCGCCAGCTCCACCACCCGGCCCAGATACATGATCGCCACGCGATCGCAGAGGCGCTGCACCACGCTGAGGTCGTGCGAAATGAACAGATAGGTCAGGCCGAGCCGCGCCCGCAGCTCCAGCAGCAGGTTCAGCACCGTCGCCTGCACCGACACGTCGAGCCCGGAGGTCGGCTCGTCCAGCACGATCAGCCGAGGCTCGAGCACCAGGATGCGCGCGAGCGCAACGCGCCGGAGCTGCCCGCCCGAGAGCTCGTGCGGATAGCGGCGGTGCGAGGCCGGGTCGAGCCCGACCGCAGCAAGAACCTGCTCGACGCGCGACCGCCGCTGCGCCGCGTCGCGCACGCCATTGACGATCAGCGCCTCCTCCACGGCATGACCGACGCTCCACCACGGGTCGAGCGACGCGGCGGCGTCCTGATGCACGTAGTGGATAGCGGCCCGGGCCCGCCGTGCCGCGTGCGGCGGCAGGGAGCTGACGCGTTTCCCCTCGAGCAGGATCTCGCCCGCGCTCTCGCGCTGCAGGCCGAGCACCGTGCGCCCAAGCGTCGTCTTGCCGCAGCCGGACTCGCCGACCAAACCAAAGACCTCGCCCCGGCGTACGTCGAGCGAAACATCGCTGACGGCACGCACCGGCGGCACCGGCCGACGCAGCAGGCGCTTGCCTCCGCCGAGCACGACGCTGACGCCGCGCAGCTTCAGCAGCGCCGGCGTCACACGCCGGGCTCGAACAGGATGCAGTCCACGTCGCGGTCCGGTGCCGCGGTGACGAGGTGTGCCGGCCGCGCCCGACAGGCCGGCCGGGCCTGGGGACAGCGAGGCCAGTAGCGGCAGCCCGGCGGCGGGCGCAGTGGCGAGGGCACCGCGCCGGGAATGCCGGCGAATCCGGCCGTGCGCTCGGGATGGCAGGCCAGCAGCGCGCTGGTGTAGGGATGCAGCGGGCGCGCCAGCACCTCGGCGGTGGCGCCGATCTCCACGCTCTGCCCGGCATAGATGATGCAGAGCGCATCGCAGAGCTGCGCGACTACGCCAAGATCGTGTGTGACGAACAGCATGGAAATGCCGAGCTCGGCAACCAGCTCGCGCAGAAGATCGAGAATCTGCTGCTGCGTCGTCACGTCGAGCGCGGTGGTCGGCTCGTCCGCCACCACCAGCGCCGGCGAGCAGGCCAGCGCCGCGGCGATCAGCAGGCGCTGGCGCTGGCCGCCGGAGAACTGGTGGGGGTAGCGATCCAGCGCACTCTCCGCGTCAGGCAGCTGCACGCGGCGCAGCAGCCCGATCAGCCGCGCCCGATGCGCCGCCGGGTTTCCGCCGGCGTGCCAGCGCATGATCTCCAGCAGCTGCGTACCCACCTTGAACAGCGGGTTGAGTGCGAGATAGGGGTCTTGCGGAATGAAGCCGATCCGGCTGCCGCGGATGCTGCGGTTCAGCTGACGTTCGCCCATCGCCAGCAGGTCCATGCCGTCGAAGCGGATTTCTCCCGCGTCGATGCGCGCCGTGCTCGGCAGGATGCCCAGCAGCGTGCGAATCAGCGTCGACTTGCCGCAGCCGGATTCGCCGACCACGCCCAGGATGTGGCCGCGCGGCAGGGCGAAGCTGACATGGTCGAGAACCTTCGCCCGACCCTCGTCGCCGCCGATCGACACCCGCAGACCGGCGACGGTGAGGATGTCCTCGCTCAACGCGAGCGTCGCAGCCGCGGATCGAGGATGTCGCGCAACCCGTCCCCCAGCAGGTTGAAGCCGAGCACGGTCACCAGGATCGCGAGACCGGGGAAGGTCGCGTACCACCAGGCCCGCGGCAGATAGGTGCGGCTCTGCGATATCGTCAGCCCCCAATCCGGATCGGGCGGCGTGGCGCCCATGCCGAGGAAGCCGAGCACGGCGGCGACCAGGATGGTGAAGCCGAGCCCGATGGTGGCGCGCACGATGATCGGCGAGATCGCGTTCGGCAGGATGTGCGCGAGCAGGATGCGCGGCGTGCCGGCGCCGATGCCCTGCAGCGCGTCGACGAACAGCGCGGTGCGCAACCGGCGGGTCTCGGCATAGACGATGCGCGTGAAGAACGGCCAGTAGGTGATGGCCAGCGCCAGCATGGCGCTCTCCAGCGAGGGGCTCATCAGTTGTGCCAGGGCCAGCGCCAGGATGAGCTGCGGCAGCGCCAGGAACACGTCGGTGATCCGCATGACGATCTCCGACAGCCAGCCCGTGGAATAGCCCGCGATCAGGCCGAGCGGCACGCCCACCGCCATCGCCGCGCCGACCACCACCAGCGCCACCTCCAGCGCGCCGCGCGCCCCGAGGATCACCCGCGACAGCAGGTCGCGGCCGAGATTGTCGGTGCCGAACGGAAACGCCGGGCTCGGCGGCTTCAGCCGCTGCAGCAGATGCGAGGCCGAGATGTCACCGGGATGCGGCGCCAGCCAGGGCCCGGCAAGCGCCACCGCCGCGACGAACAGCACGATCAGCAGCCCGGCCAGCGCGGGGATGTCGCGCGCCAGCTTGCGCAGGACCAGCATCAGAGCTGGTCCCACAGCCGCGGATCGATCAGCCCATGCAGCAGATCGGTGATGATATTGACGACGGCGTAGATGACGCCGATGAGCAGGGTCACCGCCAGCATCACCTTGTAGTCGGCGGTCAGGATCGCCTGCACCGTGTAGTCGCCGATGCCGGGCCAGTCGAAGATGCTCTCCACCACCACCGCCCCAGCGATCAGGCCGCCGAACAGCAGGCCGATCTGCGTCACAGTGGCGACCACCGAGTTGCGCAGCACATAGAGCCAGATCAGCCGCCGGCGGGGATAGCCGACGGCCCGCTCGTACAGCACGAAATCCTTCTGCATCGTCTCCAGCACGCCGGCGCGGGTGAACCGCGTGATGGTGGCGAGCCCGCCGAGCGACAGGGTGATCGCGGGAAGCGCCAGGTGGCGCAGCGCGTCACGGAACGCGTCGATGCGCCCGGCGAGCAGGCTGTCCACCAGCAGGAAGCCGGTCGGCCCCGCCGGCGCGATCATCCCATCCGAGATCCGCCCGCGCAGCGGCAGCCACTCCAGCTGCATGGCGAACAACAGCTGCAACATGATGGCGAACCAGAACGCGGCCACCGCGATACCGCCGATCGACAGCACGCGCAGCAGGAAATCCGGCCAGCGATTGTGGTGCACGGCGGCGACCACCCCGAGCGGCACCCCGAGCACGATGCCGATCAGCAGCGCGCTCACCGTCAGCTCGAGCGTCGCCGGCAGTCGCTCGGCGATGTCGCGCGCGACCGGACGGCTGGAATACTGGCTCTCGCCGAAATCCAGATGCGCCACGTCCACGATATAGAGGCCGAACTGCGCCACCAGCGGCCGGTCGAAGCCGTACTGATGGCGGATGCGCGCGATCTGCTCGGGCGTCGCGTTGTCGCCGGCCAGCGCCGCCGCCGGATCGGCCGGCACCACGCGGATCAGCAGGAAGGTGATGACGAGCAGGCCGAACAGCGACGGCAGGGCCAGCAGCACCCGCCGGAGCATGAAGCGCAGCATGGCCTTTCAGGCGGCGAGCTGGATCCAGCGAACCTCGCCGCCGCTGCCGGCCGGGCAGAAACGGTAACCCTGCACGCGCCGGGAGACGCCGCGCAGCTCGACGGTGTTGTAGACCCAGATGTCGACGCAATCCTCGACGATCTGCTGCGTCACCGCCTGGTAGATCGGCGTGCGCTCCTCCTCCGTCACCAGGCCGCGTGCCCGGCGCAGCATCTCGTCAGTCCTGGGATTCTTGTACCAGGAGGAAGCCTTCCAGGTGCCGGCGAACTGGCTGTCGTACATCTGGCCGACCCAGTTCTCGGGATCCACGAAATAGGTGCTGACCCAGTGCACCCACATGTCGGGCGAGGTCTCGGCCTTCGCAGTATTCGTGGTTATGTTCGCCCAGGTGTCGTTGATGATCTTGCAGTTGACGCCGATCTCGGCGAGGTCGCTCTGGAACAGCTGCGCCGCCTGCGTCGTCTGCTCGAGCTGCTCCTGGATGTGGATCTCCACCGGCCGGTGCATCGGCGCGCCATCGGCGAGAGCCTTGCCGAAATACGCCTTCGCCTTCGCGAGGTCGTAGTCGTAGCCCTTGACCTCCTTCGGAAACCCCCAGAGCGTATCGGGCATCGGCGTGCCGTCACGGTCGGCGTAGCCCTTCAGGATGTCCTGGATGAAGCCGGTGTAGTTGAAGGCGTGGGCGAAGCATCGCCGCGCGTTCAGATTGTCGAAAGGCGGCTTGGAATTGTTCATCCGGATGATGAACGTGCGCATCGAGGTGTGCTTCTCCACCCGCGCCAGCTTGCTCGAGGCGATCTGCTCCACCTGGTCGGTCGGCAGATAACTGTCGGTCATGTCGATCGAGCCGTTCAGCAGACCGAGCACGCCGGTCGAGGTCTCGTGCGCCAGCCGGAACGCGATCACCTCGACGGGATGCGGATTGTCCGACCAGCCGTAGAAATGCTCGGCGAAGCGATGCAGATCGAGCCGCTCGATCGGCGTGTAGCTCGCGGGGTCGAGCCGATAGGCTCCCGAGCCCGCCTCGTTGGAGGCGAGCCACGCCGCGCCCCAGTCGCTGCCCTTCTCGTTCGGCTTGATGGCGCGCGGATTGACGACGGCGACGATCGGAATGGCGGCGAGGAACGGACCGTAAGTGCGCTCCAGCTTGAAGCCGACCGTGTATTTGTCGTCGGCCGTCACGTGCTCCGGCTTGAGGATCGGCAGGAACGCGCTGGCCGGCGCCTGGCCGAGCGCCAGCACGCGCCGGAAGCTGTAGACCACATCCTCCGCGGTGAGCTCGCTGCCGTC
>JAFAYM010000189.1 GCA_019240395.1 Acidisphaera sp.
CTCACCGACGAAAACGCCGTCGGCTGCAGGATGGTGTTGGTCACGCCCGCCAGAATCGGGCCATCGCGCTCGCTCTCCGCCCGCTTGGAGACCCATTCCGGATCGGCCATGAAGGCGTTCCAGCGCTGCTCGCGCTCGGCCAGCGACTCCCATTGCAGCAGGTAGTAGAGGTCCTGGTTCGACTCGCCGACCAGCACCGTCCAGAACCCGGCCTGGCGAATGCCGAAGCGCTGCCAGATGCCGAGCGTGACCTCCTCGAATCGCTTGAGCAGCGCCGGCAGGCGCCCGGGCATGCAATGGTAGATGCGCAGCTCGTGGATCATCGACAGCCTCTCTGAGTGTCGCCGCGGACCTGCGCCCCGGCGCTCGCCAGGATGTTGCGCCCGGCCGGGGCCGGCAAGCGCTGCCGGCCGGGCGGCGAAACCGCCCGAGACAGCGGGCGAGAAGCCGGGCAAGATGCCCATTCCAAGTCCGTGGCCGAGGGGCCGATCCCCGCCGGGCGGGGTCAGGAGAAACACCGCATGGCAGCCATCGCCGTCACCAGAACCGCCCACCCCAAGCCGCGCCCTGCCGACGACACCCTGGCATTCGGCAATGTGTTCACCGACCACATGTTCCTGATGGACTATCACCAGGACCGCGGCTGGCACGATCCGCGCATCGTCCCCTACGGGCCCTTCACCCTCGACCCCGCCACCTGCGTGCTGCACTACGCGCAGGCGGTGTTCGACGGCCTGAAGGCGTTCCGTGGCCAGGACGGCGCGGTGCGCCTGTTCCGCGCCCCCAAGCACGCGGAGCGGCTGAACCGCTCCTGCGAGCGCCTGTGCATCCCGAGGCTCGACCCGGAGCTGATCCTGCAGTCCTTCACCGCCCTGGTAGGCACCGACCAGGCCTGGGTGCCGGGCAAACCGGGCACCGCTCTCTATATCCGGCCCACCGTCATCGCCTCGGAAACCTTCCTCGGCGTGCATCCCTCGAGCAGCTATATCTACTTCGTCATCCTCTGCCCGGTCGGCGCCTACTATGCGGAGGGGATGAACCCGGTGAAGATCCTGGTCACCGATCAGTATGTCCGCGCCGTCCAGGGCGGGCTCGGGGAGGCCAAGACCTCGGGCAACTACGCCGCAAGCCTCTACGCCGCCGAGGAGGCCAAGCGGCAGGGCTACACCCAGGTGCTCTGGCTCGATGGCGTGCATCGCCGCTACATCGACGAGGTCGGCACCATGAACATCATGGTGAAGATCGGCGACGAGATCGTCACCCCGCCGCTCTCCGGCACCATCCTGCCCGGCGTCACCCGCGATTCCGTGCTGACCCTGACGCGCGACTGGGGCCTGCGGGTCTCCGAGCGGCCGATCGCCATCGACGAGGTGATCGAGGCCTCGCGCGCCGGCACGCTCGCCGAGATGTGGGGCACCGGCACCGCCGCGGTGATCTCGCCGGTTGGCGAGCTCGGCTACAAGGGCGAGCGCATCGTCATCAACGGCGGGCGGACCGGCGAACTCACCCAGAAGCTCTACGACACGATCGTCGGCATCCAGTACGGCACGGCGCCGGACCGCTACGGCTGGCTACAGGAGGTCACGCCGGCGCAGTCGCGCGCGGCTTGAAGAAGTAAGTGGGGTCTGGGGCCGACGGGCCCCAGCGGGTCGAGGGCAGCGCCCTCGCCTTACTTTTCGAAATAGCCCGCCCGCACCGCCGCGCCGATCAGGTTCATGATCAGCCGGCCGGCGGTGATGGCGGTAATCCGGTTGACGTCGAGCGTCGGGGCGATCTCGACCACGTCCATGCCGACCACCCGCCCCTTCGCCACCAGGCCGTGGATCAGCTTGCGGACCTGATGATAATCGAGCCCACCGGGCACCGGCCCGGCCACCGCCGGCATCACCGACGGGTCGAGCCCATCCGCGTCAATGGTCAGGTAGTAGCTGCCGCCGTCCGGGATGCGTTCCAGCACCGCCTCCATGCCCCGGTCGTGCACCTCATAGGCAGTGATCAGTTTTGCGCCATAGGCCAGCGCGTCGGCGACCTCGCCGGCGCGGGCGCTGCCCTGGCCGCGGATGCCGATCTGCACGATGTCGCCGACATGCGCCATTTCCGAGGCCCGGCGGATCGGGCTCGAATAGCCGGTCCGCACGCCATCCACCTCATCGCGCCAGTCGATATGCGCGTCGACCTGCACCAGCGTGATCGGGCCGCGTCCGTCATAGGCGCGCAGCACCGGGATCGGCACGCCGTGATCGCCGCCGATCATGATCGGCAGCGCGCCGGCCTCCAGCATCCGCCGCACCGCCCGCTCGGCCGCGGCGTAGTGGCCGCCCAGATCACGCGGGTCGGCCGGCACGTCGCCGCAATCCGCCAGCCGGATCGGGCGGCCGTCGAACAGCGTGCCGGAAAGGTCGAAATCGTAGCGGTCCAGACCCCGACAAGCCCGGTCGCTGGCCAGGCGTACCGCGGCCGGCGCCTTGCTCTGATCATTGGCGACGCCTTCCATGCCGTAGGGATCGCCGAACGGCATGCCGAATACCGCGATATGCGCGTCGAGCGCATCGAGGTCGGTGACCACCGGCGCGCGCAGGAAGCTGTGCTCCGTGGCCGCCGGCGCCACGAGCAGAGGCAGGCTCATGCTGGGCTCCGCTTGCCGCGCGCTTCGGCCACCAGGCAGAGGATTTCGAACAGGATGGTGGCGCCGTGAAACGCGGTGATGCCGGAGTGGTCGAACGGGGGCGAGACCTCCACCAGATCGCCGCCGACGAAATCCAGGCCGCGCAGGCCGCGCAGCATGCGCAGCGCCTCGATCATGGCGATGCCGCCCGCCTCCGGCGTGCCGGTGCCGGGGGCGTAGATGGGATCGAGCCCGTCGATGTCGAAGGAAAGATAGGTCGGGCCGTCGCCGGCCACCCGCCGCGCTTCCTCCACGGCGAATCGCCAGCCCCGGTCCTGCAGCTCGTCCATCGTCAGGATGCGCATGCCGCTCTCCTGGCTGAAGCGCCACATGTGCGGGTCGTTGGTGGTGCCGCGGATGCCGATCTGGATCACCCGCTGCGGATCGAGCAGCCCTTCCTCCGCCGCCCGCCGGAACGGCGCGCCATGGTGGTAGCGTGAGCCCATGTAGTCGTCGCCGGTGTCGCAATGCGCGTCGAAATGCACCATGCCGACTTTGCCTTTCGCGGCGACGCCACGCAGGATCGGCAGCGAGATCGCATGATCCCCGCCGATCGACAGCGGCGTCACGCCGGCCTCGACGACGGTGCGGAAGAAACTCTCGATTTCGCGCAGCGCGCCTTCCAGCGCGTAGGGCTGCTCGATCCAGCAATCCCCGAGATCGCGCACCCGGCAGATTTCGTACGGGTTAACCCGGGTGGCGGTGTTGATCTTGCGCGGCAGGCTGGAGAGGTTGCGCACCTCGCGCGGACCGTGCCGGGTGCCGGAGCGGTTGGTCACTCCGCCGTCATACGGCACGCCGATCAGGCCGATCTCGGCCTCGCCCAGATCCTGGGTATAGGGGGTGCGAAAGAAGGTCGGGATGCCGGTGAAGCGCGGCTGCGCCTGCGGGTCCGCCAGATCGTGATAGCGTTGCAAGCTCTTGATCGCGTCCATAGCGAGGCTCCCTGAACGGCGCCGCCCCGGCGCCGGGCCCGAGTGTTCGGGCAAGCGGCCGCGAAGGCAATCCCGATCAGCCCTCGCCGACCTGAAACCGAATGGTGCCGGTCATGCGCTCGCCCGGTGCCAGGGCGCGCACGCCATTGTCCGGCTGCTCGGGATGGTTGACCCCGTCATTCATGTGGCTCACCGGCTCGGTGGCGAAATACGGCTTTCCCTCGGGGACATAGACCACGAGGTGCCCGAACAGCTTGTCCGCCTCCATCGTCAGCGACAGCCGCCGCTCCGGCCAGCCTATCCGCACGGGCGGCTGCCAGGCATTGAAGCAGTTGTCGAGGCCGAGACCCTGGGCGAGCCGCGCCGGGTCGCAGCGCCAGCGGTCCGGGATCGGCGTCCGCTCCGCCGGCAGATTGGCGGCGTCGTTGATCCAGACATCGCCGGCCCGGAAGGACAGCTCCGTGTCCGGGGTCAGCGGGAAGAACGGATGCAGCCCGAGTCCGGCTGGCATCGTCTCCGGGCCGGTGTTCTCGACGCTCAAGGTGACCGTCAGCTGGTCCGGCGTCAGCACGATGCGGTTTTCCGCGCGAAAGCTGAACGGCCAGATGGCGCGTGCCTCGCCGACCGCCTCGTGCGCGAAGCCGAGCTGCAGGGAAGCCCCCGCCGCCGCCTGCACCGTCCACGGCCGCTCCCAGCCATTGCCGTGGATCGGGTGCCGGTGGTCCGGCGTGTTGCGCCGGATCGCGTACTCCCGGCCGCCGAAACCGAACCGGCCCCAGCCGATGCGGTTGGAGAACGGCACCAGCGTGAAAGCCCCCAGCCGCCTGGCGTCGCGCTGGCCCATCATCTCGAGCGGCACCGGACGCAGCAGCGGCAGGCCGGCCTTTCGCCACGCCACCAGCGCCCCGCCGACCTCCGGCCAGACCTGCAGGACCGCATCGCCCGCCCGCAGCTCACGCAGTTCCGGATGCATCGCGGCCCTCCACGGCTTGCGCCAGCTTCGCCAACGCGCCAGCCTCGCCGGCGGATCATCTACCCCCTTCCGGGAGCCTCCGATGAAGCTGCGCGTCGCCATCACCGGCGGGCACGGCCGGCTGGGCCGCTTCGTCACGGCCGCGCTGGCGGCAATCCACGACGTGCGCGTGCTCGACCAGACCGGCGGCCCCACCCCGCCGGGCGTCGAGAGCCGGGTGGTCGACGTGCGCGACCTGGCCGCGGTACAGGCGGCCCTGGAGGGGATCGAGGCCGTGGTCCACCTCGCCGCCATCGATCGCTCGGTGCCGGCGCCCGATGAGGACGTGTTCCGCACCAACGTCCTCGGCACCTGGAACGTCATGTACGCCAGCGAGTTGGCCGGCGTGCGGCGGGTGCTGCTTTGCTCCAGCACCGCCGCTTCCGGGCTCGATCACAGCAACCCCAAGATGCCGCCGCTCTATCTGCCGGTCGACGAGGCACACGCTCTGCGCCCGGCCGACGCCTACGGGCTGAGCAAGCGGCTCGGCGAGGCGATCGCCGAAGCCTTCGTGCAGCGGGGCCGGCTGGAGGTGCTGGCCCTGCGCCCGGCCTTCATCGCCTTCCCCGAGTCGCTCGGTTTCATGCGCGGCGGGGGAACGATGGGCGGGGACCGGTCGGAGCCCCTGCCCTATCTGCGCGCCTATGTCTCGCCGGAGGATTGCGCCCGCGCCTTCCTCGCCGCGCTGGAGCTTCACCCCTACCGTGGATTCGAGGCGTTCTACATCACTGCGGACGACAGCTTCGCCGAGGAGCCGACCGTCCGGAGGCTCGAGACGCTCTATGGGGCGACGATCGCGGTGCGGGACACCGAACTCTACCGGCACGCTCCGCGCGCTTCGGTGTTCTCCAACGGACGCGCGAAAGAGCGTCTGGGATGGCGGCCTGGGACACGGTGGGAAGCAAGGGCTGGGCTTCGCCCTGACCCACCAGGGGCCGAGCCCCTGGACCTCAAAACTAAGTAGACGGTGCCGTGCGGTCCAGCACGCCATAGAGCACCACGGCGCCGACCACGATGGCGCCGCCCACCATCGTCCGCAGACCGGGATTCTCGCCCACCGCAAGCCACGCCCAGAGCGGCGCCAGCACCGCCTCCAGGACGGAGATCAGCCCCGCATCGGCCGCCGGGATCAGCCGCACACCCGCGGTGAACAGCACCAGCGCCAGGCCCATCTGGCCGATCCCGAACAGCGCCAGCAGCGCCAGGTCGAACCGCGAGACCTCGAAGCTGGACCATGGCACAACGACCAGGGCGGCCAGCGCCGTCGCCAGGCACGCGGCCGCGATCATGTCGGCCCGCCGGTCGGCGCGCGCCAGCACAACCATCAGGGAAAAGCTGATGGCCATCAGCGCCGACAGCAAATCCCCCAGCCAACGGCCGGCCGCCAGGCTGGCCGAGACCATGATGCCGACGCCGCATGCGGTGAGCGCGATCGCGGCGACCATCCGCCCGGACAGCTTCTCGCCCAGCCAGGCCCAGGCGAGAATCCCGGCGAACAGCGGCGAGGCCGCCTGGAAAATCAGCACATGCGCCACCGAGGTCTGCTTCAGCGCCACGATGAAGCAGAGCATGGAAACGGCGAACGATACCGCGATGCCCCAGCCGGCCAGGCCGAGCCCGCGGAACGCTTGCAGGCTGCCGCGCCCCTCCCGCAGCACCAGGTAGATCAGCAGCACCGGGCAGGCGAACACGGAGCGCCAAAACAGCGTGGTCCACGCGTCGGTGTCGGCGATCCGGGTGATCAGCCCCGAACTGCTCCAAGCCAGGGTGGCACCGGCGATAAGCAGCGCGCCGCGGCGATACTGCCGGCGCGCCCGCCGGTCGGCTGGCGGAACGCCGGGGCTCGCGCGGACCCTGCCCGCGGCCCTGGTGGCCTGGCTCATCGTCGTCCTGCTTTCGGGAGGAAACCGTGACGCTTGATGCTACGGTGTTTTCGCCCGCGGCGATACCTCTGCCTCGTGCGGGATTGGCACGACGATTGCGTCTGCCATCCCGCCGCTTGCCTGCCGGGCATCCGAGCGTGCAGGCTGCGCCGGCGCAGCGACGCACGCCGAACTCCGGACCCAAGCGGCCGGGAGGACATCGATGAACGAGCTCGCCGAACTCCTCGCCCCGGCCGCCGATGCGGCGCCTGCCGCGACGCCGGTCTTGCGCCTGACCGGCATCTGCAAATCCTACGGCCGCCTGGTAGTGCTCGACGAGGTGAACCTCGACGTGCACAGGGGCGAGGTGGTCTGCATCATCGGCCCGTCCGGCGCCGGCAAGTCCACCCTGCTTCGCGTCATCAACCACCTCGAACCGGTGGCCAGCGGCACCATCGAGTTCGAGGGCTCGCCGGTCTACCGCTACGTCCGCAACGGCCGGGTCGTCGTCGATCCCGACCGCAAGATCGAGGATCTGCGGTCGCACATCGGCATGGTGTTCCAGTCGTTCAATCTGTTTCCCCATCTGACGGCGCTCGGCAACGTCATCGAGGCGCCGATCCACGTGCGGCGCGAGCCGAAGGCGCAGGCGCGCGAGCGCGGACTGGCGGTGCTGCAGAAGGTCGGCCTCTCGGACAAGGTCGACGCCCATCCCCACCAGCTCTCCGGTGGCCAGCAGCAGCGCGTGGCGATCGCCCGCGCGCTGGCGATGAACCCGCGCCTGATGCTGTTCGACGAGGCGACCTCCGCACTCGATCCGGAGCTGGTCGGCGAGGTGCTGCGGGTGATGCGCCAGCTCGCCGCCGAGGGCATGACCATGATCGTGGTGACGCACGAGATGGGCTTCGCGCGCGACGTCGCCGACCGGGTTGTGTTCATGGCCGAGGGCCGGGTCGTCGAAGAAGCGCCGGCGCGCCAGCTGTTCTCGAACCCCTTCCACGAGCGCACCCGCCAGTTCCTGCAAACCGTGCTAGAACGCAATGACCGCCTCCAGGCGGATGCCTGATTTCGCCTGGACCGGGTGCCTGACGCCCAATCCCTATCGCATACGAGGAGCATCATGACCCAAGACGCATCTCCGCCGTCGCGGCGCCGCATTCTCGCGACCGGCGGCATCGGCGCCGTCGCGGCCCTGGCGGCCGCCGGAGCGCCGCGCACCGCGCTGGCCGCAAACGAGCCGCTGATCGATACCTCCTACGCAGATTTCGTGCTGCCGAAGGGCAGCTGCGACGATTCGCTCACCCGCATCCAGAGCAGCGGAAAGATGGTCGTCGTCACCTCCAACGACTGGCCCTATTCGTTCTTCGACACCAAGACCAACGAATGGAGCGGGCTGGACGCCGACATCATTCGCTTCTGCGCCAAGATGCTGAAGATCCCCAACCTGGACGTGCAGACCGTGACCTTCGATGGCATGGTCCCGGGGCTGCTGTCCAAGCGCTTCGACATGATCGGCGACTCGATCCACTACACCAAGGCGCGCGCCAAGATCGTCGATTTCAGCTTCCCCACCTACTACTACGCCGAGGCGCTGTCGGTGAAAAAGGGCAACCCCCTCAACCTGCACCAGCTCACCGACTGCAAGGGCCACACCATCGGCACCCTGCTCGGCACCAACTATGCGGAGTGGCTGCAGAGCGTGCCGGGTGTGAACTTCCAGGGCTACAAGGATTGGGCGCAGATGCTGCCCGAGCTGGCCGTCGGCCGGCTGGACGGCGTGCTCTACGACATGCCGGTCGTCGCCATGTCGCTGAAGGACCATCCGGAGTGGCCGGTCGAGATCGTCGAGGACTACCAGCCCCGCACCTTCAAGAATCCGAACGGCTACAGCCGCTACATTTTCCGCCAGGAGGATGCGCAGCTGCGCAGCGCCTTTTCGGCGGCGACGGAGTGGATGGAATACAACATGGAAATGTCGAAGATTCTCTCGAAATGGGGCCTGACCGGCTACAACAACTGAACGCCCCGGCAGGACAGGCGCCATCGCGTCGAGGCAGGAGGCGGTACCGTGACGTTCTCGCTCGCTGATATCGTCGCCTTCCTGCCGCCCCTGCTGCACGGCGCCATGCTGACCATCATGGTGTCCGTGCTGGCCTTCGTGCTCGCGCTGATTTCCGGTCTGCTGCTGGGCATCGCCCGCATTTCCGGATGGACGGTGATCCGCGGCGTGGCAACCGCCTACATCCAGTTCATCCGCGGCACACCGCTGCTGCTGCAACTGTTCTTCATCTATTACGTGTTGCCGTACGGCGGCATGGTGCTGTCGCCTTTCGTCTCCGGCGTGCTCGGGCTGACGATCAACTACGCCGCCTATATGGCCGAAGTGTTCCGCTCCGGCATCGCCGCGGTGCCCAAGGGACAGTGGGAGGCCGGCAAGGCGGTCGGCATGTCGCGCGGGTTGATGATGCGGCGGATCATCCTGCCGCAGGCGCTGCGCATCGTGGTGCCGCCGATCGGCAATTTCTTCGTCTCGATCTTCAAGGACTCCGCCCTGGTCTCGGTGATCACCATGCGCGACCTGATGTTCAGCGGCGAATTGCTGGCCTCCGCGACCTTCAAGCACTTCGAGATCTTCGCCATGGTGGCGGTGATCTATTTTCTGATCAGCTATCCCACCGCGAAATTCGTCGAGTTCATAGAGGGCCGGATGGACATCTACCGCCCGCGGCGCCCCGCGGTGCTCGGCAAGGCGGTGTGAAAGGCTTGACGGTCTAACCCGCCTCCAACGCCGCCCTCACCGCGGCCGCACGAGGGATCGGGGCCACCGCGCCATACCCCGTGGTCGACAGCGCCGCCGCGGCGGCGGCGTAGCGGGCGGCGGTCTCGGGCGCATCTCCGGCGATCAGCCGGGCCAGGAAACTGCCGCAGAAGGTGTCGCCGGCACCCGTGCAGTCGACGGGCGTGCAGGGAAACGGCGGAATGCGCACGCGCCGGTCCGGCAGCCCGAGATAGGTCCCCTGCGCCCCCATCTTCAGCGCGACGATCCGCGGGCCGAGGTTGAAATAGAAGTCGAGAATCGCGTCGGGATCACTCAGCCCGAGCAGCGCCTGCACGTCGTCGAGCCCGGGCAGCGCGATGTCCGCCCTGGCGATCGCCGCATGGATGACCGCCGAGGCGCGCGCCGGCGGCCAGAGCGCCGGACGGTAGTTCGTGTCATAGGCGACCTGGACGCGGTGCGAGCGGGCGATATCGATCGCCCGGAACACCGCGTCGGCGGCGCGCGCCGAAATCCCCTGGCTGATCCCCGAGACGTAGAGGATGCGCGCCTGCGCGATCAGCCGCTCCGGCACGTCCTCCGGGCCGTAGAAGCTGGCTGCCGAGCCGGTGCGATAGAAAGAGAATTCGTGGCCGCGCGGCCCGTGCCGGACGAAATAGATCGCCGTCGGCCGGTCGGGGAAGCGCAGCACGGCGGAGCTGTCCACCCCTTCTTCCGCCCAGAGCCGCAGGAAGCTGTCGCCGGCGGCGTCCGCGCCGAGAGCCGTCGCGTAGCCGGCCGAGGCGCCCTGGCGGGAGGCGGCGATCGCCGCGTTGGACGTATCGCCGCCATGCCCTTCCAGATAAAGTGTCCTGCCATCGGGCTGCGGCGGGAGCTGGTTGAACTCCAGCATGGGTTCGCCCATGCAGAGCAGATTCACCGCCATGCTCAGGCGAGGATCTGGCGCGCCGCGGCCTCGATAGCCGCACGATCGCCGGCGGCGATGCGCGCTTCATCGACCAGCGCACCGCCCATGCCGACGAAGGCGGCGCCGGCCGCGAGATAGGCGGCGACGCTGCCCGGCTCGATGCCCCCGGTCGGGCAGAAGATGACACCGGGGAAGACGCTGCGCAGCGCCTTGATGTGGGCGGGGCCGCCGGCCGAGGCGGCGGGAAACACCTTCACCACGTCGGCCCCGGCCTGCAGAGCCGCGCGCACCTCGGTCGGCGTGAGGGCACCGAGCATCAGCACGGCCCCGGCCTCTCGGCACGGCGCGGCGAGTGCGGCATCCACCCAGGGCGCGACGATGAAGCGCGCCCCGGCCCGAAGGCAGGCATCGGCGGTCGCCGCGTCGGGCACCGTTCCTGCGCCGATCAGCAGGTCCTTTTGGCCCGCCAGCTCGCGGATCAGGGCGGGGGCGTCCGGAATGGTCATGGTGATCTCGAAGACCCGCAGGCCCGCCTCGCGCAGCCAGTGCACGGCGGTGGCGGCATGGCGGGCGAGCCGGGTCCGGACGACCGGCACGACCCGCGCGGTGCGCAGCGCATCGAGCATCATCAAAAGGCGAAGACTGCGGTTCCCCTCACACCGGGTTGGGGCGGAGCCCTCGCCTTCCTTTCCTAGAAGAAGATCCTCACCCCATACGTCCGCACGCTCATCACGTTGATGAGGATGAGCACGGCGGCGAACACCATGCCCCAGCGCAGCCGCAGATGGTGCGCCAGGGGCATGCCGTAATGATTGGTGGCGGTCTCCAGCGCCAGCAGGGCGATGAAGTCCAGGATCAGCAGCATCAGGCCGTTGGACAGCGATGAAAGCAGCGCCACGCCGCCGATCATCGCCGGCGCCAGGCCCAGGATCAGCCGCTTGCGCTCGGCAAAGGCGACGCCGTCAGGCGTCAGCGTCCGCCCCGTCTCACCCCGCGGCTCCTCCACCCACAGCGCCCAGAGTGCGCCCAGGAAGGAGACCATGAGGGCGGCGTAGGCCAGCATCAAACGCTCGACCAGGGTTTCCGAGTCGATCACCACGCTGGCGGCGGCGACCGCGCTGACCAGCAGCGGCATCATGGCGGCAAGAGCGACCAGGATCCGCGGCGACGGCAGGCTGACCACATTGGCCAGACCGCGGTCGCGGACGTCGCCGATGGTGCGCAGTGCCAGCCCCTGGAGTTCGCGCCAGTCAGGGGCGGCCCGAGTCAGGTCGCGAGCACGCACAAGGAGCATCTGCGGTTCGCGCAGGGAGGAGAGTCCGGCCATGGCAGGAACTTTACGAAAGACTAAGTCGGCCGGATGTTGGCAGGAACAAACCCCGCCGCGCAAGACCTCGGAAAGAGATTCTTAAGGTTTTTTAGAGGATCGCCTCTCCCCAAGCGGGCGCCCCGCCAGCGCCGTGACCGGCTACGCCATCAACACCGCCGAGAGACCCCGGCGGAGCGGCATGTAGCCGGCCGGGGGGAATGACCGCATGGCCCGATTCGGCTTCCGCAACCGATGCGCGCGGCGGAACGACCGGAGGCCCGACGGCGCTCCGGTCAGCCGGCCTCCCCGACCTCAGTCACCGGCGATGCTGCGCGTCGCCAGCGAAGCCGGATGGGCGGGTATCGGCGCCACGAGGGCTGCCTGCGTGGGCCGGGCGGCGCGACTCCGGGCGGGCATCGCCGCCAGGATGGAAACCGCGACCGACGCGGCGTAGGGCAGCGATTGGGTCAGCAGCACCAGGCACCACAGCCTCGCCTCCCAGGTCGCGACATGATGGGCGACACCCACCCCGATCATCGCCGCCCAGGTCAGAGCCAGCAGGCCCAGCTCCTCGCGCGCCATCACCAGGCCCTGCACCAATGCCGGCGCGCGGCACATCTTCGGCGTGCGCAGGAAGGCGGCGTGGCGCACCGCCAGGCCTTTCCACACCGCCCGGCCGATGGTGTGGCTCAGCGCCAGGCCGGCGACCGCCGCGCCCAGCCGGTCGCGCCAGCCGCAGGCCACCCGGCTCCGATAGAGGGCGAAGATCTGCGCCAGCTTGAAGGCGAACAGGCCGATCGAGGGCAGCATGAACAGGATGATCGGGAACTCGTAGCGCATCGGCGCCAGGATCAGCCCGACCGACCAGGCCAGCCCCATCAGCAGGAACAGCAGCCCGAGCGCGTCGCCGACCCAGGGCAGCCACCCCGTGACGAAGTGCCAGCGCTGACCGGGGGTCAGCCCGGTATCGAATGGCGAGAACAGGGCGCGCCAGTGCCCGCGGCAGATCTGCATGGCGCCCAGGGCCCAGCGGAATCGCTGCTTGCGGAAGGCAGAGAAATCGTCCGGCATGACGCCGCGTCCGAAGCTGTGGCTGGAATAGACGGCCTCCCAGCCGCGACGGAACAGCCGCAGCCCGAGTTCGGCATCCTCGGTGATCGTCCACTCCGCCCAGCCGCCGACCTGGGTCAGCGCCGAGCGGCGGATCAGGCTCATCGTGCCGTGCTGGATGATGGCGTTGCGCTCGTTGCGGGTCACCATGCCGAGCTGGAAGAAGCCGGCATATTCCCAAAACATCAGGCGTTTGAAGAGTGATCCGTCGTTGTCGCGGTAGTCCTGCGGGGACTGCACGAAGCCCACCTTGGGGTTGGCGAAGTGCGGCGCCATGCAGCGGAGCCAGTCCGGGGAGACGACGTAGTCGCTGTCGAGCACGCCGACGATCTCGGCGTCGGCGGCGGTCTCGGCGAGCGCGAAATTCAGCGCGCCGGCCTTGAACCCGGGCCACTGGCCGAGATGGAAGAAGCGGAAGCGTGGGCCGAGCCGGGCGCAGTGCTCGGCCACCGGCTCCCACAGCGCCGGGTCAGCAGTGTTGTTGTCGATCACCAGCACCTCGAACTCGGGGTAGTCGAGCTCGGCCAGCGCATCGAGGGTCTGGCGCACCATGTGCGGCGGCTCGTTGCAGATCGGCACGTGCACCGACACTTTCGGCAGCCGCGCGTCGGCCGGCGCACCGAGGACCAGCGGGCGGCGCTTCCACACCCGGCCCCAGATCGTCTCCGCCAGCTCGAAGCTGTCGGCCATCAGGAGCAGCAGGAGCAGGCCCTGCGCCGCGGCGAGCACCGCCCAGACCGAGCCCGCCCAGGCGGAGAGATACATGCCGCCCATGGTCATCAGCACGCAGGCGAGCGTCGCCGCGAACAGCTGCAGCAGGCCGGCGAGCACCAGCTTGCCGCCGATGCGGATGTCCGGCCGGCGCGACAGCAGCAACAGGGCAAACGCGGCGGCAAGAGCGACGCTGCCGGCGGCCCAGCCCGCCCAGTCCGGATGCTCGGTCACCGGGCCGGTCATCGCCCACTTGGCGTGCCGGTCGAGGTCCATGATGCCCCAGTAGCCGGCGGCGCGCCCCTCGAAGCTGGTCTTCCAGGGCTGGTCGAAGGCCTCCATGGCGAAATAGTCGAGGTGGCGCTGCGCCGCGATCGCGAAGAAGCTGCGCAGGAAGCGCGCCTGGTTCACCGTGCCGGCGACGGCCGCACCCTGGGTGACGCCGTTGGACGGCCAGCCGATTTCGCCGATGAGGATCGGCTTGCCGGGATAGGCGGCCTGCACCTGATCGAGCTGCTCCAGGCTGACGCGCACCGCATCCGCCAGCGGGATCGACTGCCAGTACGGGTGCAAGTGGATGGTGATGAAGTCCACCGCCGGCACCAGCTCGGGGTGCTTGAGCCAGATGTCGAACGGCTCGGCGGTGGAGACCGGCGCGTGCACGGCACGCTTCACCTGCTCGATGTCGGCGATGAGCTGGGACGGGGTCAGATCGCTACGGAACAGCACCTCGTTGCCGACCACCACGCGATCGACGTTGCGACTCGATTCGCTGGTCTCGATGAGGCGGGCGATTTCCGTGGCATTGGCGGCCTGGTCGCGGGCGAGCCACGCGCCGAGCGTGATGCGCAGCGGCAGATCCTCAGCCAGGCGCGGGATGTCCGCGAGGCTGCCCTGGACGGTATAGGTGCGGATCTGCCCGGTGAGGTCGGCGACGCGCTCGAGGTCACCGCGGATCTGCGTGTCGTCGGGCAGCGTGTCGGTCTCGGCACTCTGGCCGCGCTGGAACGGGGAGAAGGCCAGGCCGCCGATCTCGCCGGTGAAGTCGGGCACGGCCACCGGCCGGTTTGCCGCCGCCCACAGGCCGAAACTGATGCAGGCGCAGAGCAACACGGCGAACAGCGTCGTGGGATGCAGAAAGCGCTGCAAGCCTCCACCGCCGGCGCGCGCGCTCGCGACACGGTCGCCCGGCATGCTACGGGCGAGCATCTGACGGGCGAAGATGGCGGGCTGGGCAGAGGCAGCGGACGGTGTCATGGACGAGTTCCGATCGGGACCGGCGGCCGGCCGGCGCACGGTCCGATAGAGCGGAGCAGTTGGGCGGGGCCCCGGCTTCAATACGGCCGAAGCAAGGCATCGCCACGCAAAACCTCGGAGCGAGCTGATGGCCGCGGCGATCGAGATCGGCTTCATCCTCCTGCTCATCCTGATAAACGGCGCCTTCGCGATGAGCGAACTGGCGCTGGTCTCGGTGCGTCGCGCGCGGCTGGCGGTGATGCAGCGCAAGGGAGCGGCGGGCGCCGCCACGGCGAGCCGGCTGGCCGAGAACCCCCAGCTCTTCCTTCCCACCCTGCAGGTCGGGCTGACCCTGGTCGGCATTCTCACCGGCGTGTTCGGCGGCGCGCGCATCGCCTCGCGCCTCGCTGCCGAGCTCGCGCGGGTGAGGCTGCTGGCGCCGGTGGCCGAGGAGCTCTCGCTGGTGCTGGTGGTGGTGGTGATCACCTACGCCACCCTGGTGATCGGCGAGCTGGTGCCCAAGCAGCTGGCCTTGCGCCGGCCCGAGATCGTCGCCGCCGCGCTGGCACCGCCGGTCGCCTGGCTGGCGCGGGCAACCGGGCCGGTGGTGTGGCTGCTGGGACGATCGTCGGATCTGGTGCTGCGGCTGCTCGGCCAGTCGCGCGGGCGGCGCGAGACGGTGACCGAGGAGGAGCTGAAGGCGCTGCTGGCGGAGGGCGCGCAGGCCGGCGTGCTGGAGGCAGAAGAGCGCGAAATGATCGAGCGGGTGCTGCGGCTGGCTGACAAGCCGGTGCGCGCCATTATGACGCCGCGCACCGAGATCGCCTGGATCGACCGCACCAATCCGAAGCGCGATGTCGCGGCGACCTTGAAATCGGCGCCGCACTCCCGCTTCGTGGTGTGCGACGGCTCGGTCGACAATGTGGTCGGCGTGGTGCAGGCGAAGGACCTGCTCGACCGCATCCTCGATGGCGGCGACCTGTCGGTGATGGCGTCGCTGCGCCAGCCGATGGTGGTGCCGGACACGGTGACGGCGCTGGATGCGCTGGAGCGCCTGAAAGGCGACCCGCTCGGGCTGGCGCTGGTGATGGACGAGTACGGCAGCTTCGAGGGGGTGGTGACCGCGGCCGACGTGCTGGAGGCGATCGTCGGCGATCCCGGGGACAGCATTCCCGCGAGCCCGGGGGTGGCGGCGGTGCCAAGCGACCTGCTGCTCGATGGCCTGATGCCGGTGGACGAGCTGAAGGTGCAGCTCGCGTTGCCCGACCTGCCCGCGCCGGGCAGCTATCATACGCTCGCCGGGCTGCTGCTGGCGCTGCTGCGCCGGGTCCCGCGAGCCGGCGATCGCATCGTCTTCGGCGGCTGGCGCTTCGAGGTCCTGCAGATGGATGGCCGCCGGGTCGAGCGAGTCCGCGCCACCGCGGAGCCCACGCCGGAGCCAACCCAGGTCATGGGGTCTGCCGTCCGCTGACCCCGCACCACCTCCGGAGGCCGCGCCTTGCTTCCTTGCCGCTGCCGATCCTGCCAGGATCGAGAAAAGCACTCGAGGAAGCCTCCATGAACCTGACCCGCCGCGCCATGCTGGGTGCAGGCTTGGCCGCCGTTTCCGTGCCCGCCCGCGCCCAGTCCCCACGTATCCGGATCGGCGCCTTGACCGACGTGTCCGGTCCCTATCGCGACGTGGAGGGACCGACCGGCACCGCGTGCGCGCGTCAGGCGGCGGCCGAGTTCATGGCCGCCAATCCCGCCATTCCCGTCGAGATCATCATGGCCGACCACCAGAACAAGCCGGATGTCGCGGCCGGCATCGTGCGCGAATGGTTCGACCGCGACCAGGCCGACGCGCTGGTCCAGGTCGGCAACACGGCGGTCGCGCTCGCCTGCGCCACCGTCGCGCTCGAGAAGGACAAGGTCCACCTCAACACCGGCGCACTCTCGTCAAGTCTCACCGGCCCGAACTGCAACCCGACGATGATCGCCTTCCCGCTGGATACGTGGTGCATCGCCCATTCCACCGCGACGGCGCTGGCGCAGGGCGGCAACGACAGCTGGTTCTTCATCACCGCGGACTACGCCTTCGGCCACGCCGTGCAGGACGACACGACGGCTTTCGTGACCCGCGCCGGCGGCAAGGTGCTCGGCTCCGTCGCCTACCCGTTCCCCGGCACGACGGACTACTCCGCCTATCTCGTGCAGGCGCAGGCGAGCGGCGCCAAGGTGGTCGCCTTCGCGAATGGAGGAACCGACACGATCAACTGCGTCAAGCAGGCACAGGAATTCGGCCTGACGCGAAGGGGCACGCGCCTGGCGGGACTGACTGCGCTGATCAGCGAAGTCACCGCGCTCGGGCTGCAAGCGGCGCAGGGACTGGTGCTGACCGAGACCTTCTACTGGGACCTCAACGACCGCACGCGCGCCTTCTACGACCGGGTCAAGCCGCGGCTGTCGGCTGGCGTGTTTCCCGACTCGCTGCAGGCCGGCGCCTATGGCGCGACGCTGCACTACCTGAAGGCGGTGAAGGAGATGGGGGTGGCGCAGGCCAAGGCTTCCGGCCGGGCGACGGTGGCGGCGATGAAGCGGATGCCGACGGATGACGATTGCTTCGGTCCCGGACGGATCCGCGAGGACGGGCGTGCCATCCATCCCGCGTATCTGCTGGAAGCGAAAAAGCCGGAGGAAAGCCATCGCCCCGGCGACCTGTTCAAGGTGTTGGCGACCACACCGGCTGAGCAGGCGTTCCGGCCGTTGGCGGAGGGGCATTGCCCGCTCGTCCACGCCTGAACCAGCGATCAGCCGCCAGTGTCGCCGGGAGTGCGGTCCCTCTGGGCGATCGGCGGGACGAATTGCGGCTCGGTGTCCCAGGGGAACAGGATCCAGGTGTCCTGCGAAACCTCGGTGATGAAGGTGTCGACGGCGCTGCGCCCGGCCGGCTTGGCATAGACGCAGGCATAATGCGCGCGCGGCAGCAGGCTGCGCACCACGCGCACGGTGGTGCCGGTGTCCACGAGATCGTCGATCACCAGGAACTCGCTGCCGTCGCCGGCCGCTGCCGGCGGCTTGACCACCACCGGCGGGCCGAGGGTTTCCTCCTCATAGGCGGCGACCGAGACGCTCTCCACCAGGCGCAATTCCAGCTCGCGCGCGATGATTGCAGCGGGGATCAGGCCACCTCGGCTGACCGCGACGATGCCGCGCCAGCCCCCGCCCATCACCCGCCAGGCCAGGGCCTTGGCGTCGCGATGCAGCTGGTCCCAGGTGACGGTGTAGTAGTGGCGTGCCACCTCGCGTCCTGCCCCCGAACTTCGCTCCGCTGCGCTTGCGACGGCGAGATCTCGCTCGCGCCGCCGCCCAGGTCGATTTCACCGCAACCGCCGACAATCTCAAAGGCCGCCTGAACATCCTCTCCGCGGAGCGGACATCTGGGTCTGTGTGATCAAGAGCGGTGGCTGCGCCCGGACCCCTCCCACGGGCCACGGCGGGCGCCATGGCATTCCCTGCGGCACGCGCCGGTGCGAGAATGGGGCATGAGATTGCAAGGCAAGCGGGCGTTGGTCACCGGCGCCGCCTCGGGGTTTGGCGCCGGCATCGCGCAGCGCTTCGCGCAAGAGGGCGCCCGGGTCGCCTGTGTCGATCTCGATGAGCCGGCCGCCGCGGCGCTCGCCGCAACGCTTCCGGGCGGCGCCATCGCCATCCGTGCCGACGTGGCCGACGGCGAGGCGGTGCGCGCGGCGGTCGATCGGATGCTGGAGCTGACCGGCGGTCTCGATATCGTCGTCAACAATGCCGGCGTGACGCAGCGGCCACGGCGCGCCGCACGCGTGCCGGAGGCGGAGATCGACCGCCTGTTCGCCGTCAACGTGAAGAGCCTCCATCACATGTGCGTCCACGCCGTGCCGGCGCTGCGCGAGGCCGGGGGTGGCGCCATCGTCAACATCGCCTCGCTCGCCGCGATCCGGCCGCGGCCCGGCATGGCCTGGTACAATGCGACCAAGGCCGCGGTGATCTCGCTCACCCAATCGCTCGCCGGGGAGCTCGCGCGCGACCGCATCCGCGTCAACGCCGTGGCGCCATTGCTCGGCCGCACCGGGATGGTCGCGACCATGTTCGGCGATGACGCCGAGGGGGCGCTGGAGCGGCTCGCCGCCGAGGTTCCGCTCGGCCGATTATGCGAGCCGGCCGACATTGCTGCCGCATGCCTCTATCTCGCCTCCGACGACGCACGCTTCGTGACCGGCGTCGTGCTGCCCGTCGATGGCGGCCGGCTGGTCGGGTGACGATCACGCCGCGCGGCCGAACAGGCCGGCCGGCCGGATCAGCAGCACCAGGATCATCAGCACGAAGAT
>JAFAYM010000101.1 GCA_019240395.1 Acidisphaera sp.
TGCGGGGTTGCAGATGCCGGTCGAGTCGATCGCACCGGAGGAGGCGCCGGCGTATTTCGGCTGGATGGCGCAGCTCGCCACGATCGATCTTGCGGCTTCCGGCACGCTGACGCGCCAACGGCTGGGCTGGCACCCCACCGGGCCGGACCTGCTGACGGACCTGTGCAATATGGATTACACCGTGGCCTAGCTAGGGTCAGCCGCCTCCGGCCGCCAAACTGAGACGCCACCCGTCTTGCAAGCCGTCACCCGGCACGCTATGTGATCCGCATAATCATTCTCCGGAAGAGACGGGGGGTGGCCTTCACGGGCCGCCTTTTTTGTTTTGGAGCGAGATCAGCCCCGCCATACCGGCCTGGAGGCCAGGGTGGCCGACATCGTCACGCCGACGCTTGCGCATCTCGGCTACGAGCTGGTGCGCGTGATGATATTCGGCCGCGACCGCCCGACCGTGCAGATCATGGTCGAGCGCGCCGACGGCGCGCCGGTCGGCATCGAGGATTGCCAGAGGGTCAGCGAGGTGCTCGGCGCGGTCATCGATGTCGAGGACCCGATGCAAGGCGCCTGGACTTTGGAAGTCAGCTCGCCGGGGATCGACCGGCCGCTCACGCGGATGAAGGATTGGAACCGGTTTTCCGGGCATCGCGCCCGCGTCGACTTCGCCGAACCGCTCGACGGGCGGCGGCGTGTCACCGGCATCGTGCTCGGCGCCGACGACCAGGTGGCGCGCATGCGCACCGACGATGGCACTGAGTTGGTCCTGCCGTTGACAAACGTCCGTCGCGCCAAGCTCGTGCTCACCGACGAATTGATCGCCGCCACTGCCAGCCACCCCAGGAACTGAAAGTTCTCTTCATGGACACCGCCATCGCCCGCCCCGAACTCCTGCTCGTCGCCGACGCCGTCGCGCGGGAAAAGTCGATCGACCGGGAGGAAGTGCTGGAGGCGATGGAGCAGGCCATCCAGAAGGCCGGCCGCGCCAAATACGGCCACGAGAAGGACATCCGCGCCACCATCGACCGAAAGACCGGCGACGTACGGCTGTCGCGCTGGACCGAGGCGGTCGAGACGGTGGAGAACGAGGAAACGCAGATTCCGTTGCATATTGCCAAGAAATTCAAACCGGAGATCGAGCTCGGCCAGCACCTCGTCGATCCGCTGCCGCCGATCGATTTCGGCCGCATCGCGGCACAGACCGCCAAGCAGGTGATCGTGCAGCGCGTGCGCGAATACGAGCGCAAGCGGCAGTTCGAGGAATACAAGGACCGCGTCGGCGAGATCATCAACGGCACCGTCAAGCGCACCGAGTACGGCAACCTCATGGTGGAGCTCGGCCGCGCCGAGGCGCTGCTGCGCCGCGACGAGCTGATCCCGCGCGAGAGTTTCCGCAACGGCGACCGCGTGCGCGCCTATATCTACGACGTGCGCGAAGAGCCGCGCGGGCCGCAGATCTTCCTGTCGCGCACGCATCCCGGCTTCCTGGCGAAGCTCTTCGCCCAGGAGGTGCCGGAGATCTACGACGGCATCATCGAGATCAAAGCGGTGGCGCGCGATCCCGGCAGCCGCGCCAAGATGGCGGTGATCTCGCGCGACAGCTCGATCGATCCGGTCGGCGCCTGTGTCGGCATGCGCGGCTCGCGCGTGCAGGCCGTCGTGCAGGAGCTGCAGGGAGAGAAGATCGACATTATTCCCTGGTCGCCGCAGGCCGCCACCTTCGTGGTGAACGCGCTGGCTCCGGCCGAGGTGACGAAAGTGGTGATGGACGAGGAGGCCGGGCGCGTCGAGGTGGTGGTGCCCGACGATCAGCTCAGCCTCGCCATCGGCCGGCGCGGCCAGAACGTGCGCCTGGCCAGCCAGCTGACGCGCTGGGACATCGACATCCTCACCGAGGCCGAGGAGAGCGAGCGGCGCCAGGAAGAGTACCGCCGTCGCACCGGCCTGTTCGTCGAGGCGCTCGACGTCGATGACGTGATCGCCGGATTGCTGGTCACCGAGGGCTTCAACAGCGTCGAGGAGCTGGCCTTCTCGCCGCTCGAGGAGCTGGCCGAAATCGAGGGGTTCGATGAATCCGTCGCCGCCGAACTGATCCGCCGCGCCGAGGCTTTCCTGCTGCGCCGCGACGCCGCGCTGACGGAGAAGCGCCAGGAGCTCGGGGTGACCGAGGAGGTCGCCGCCATCGAGGCGCTGACGCCGGCGATGCTGGTGGCGCTCGGCGAGAAGGACGTCAAGACGCTCGACGACCTCGCCGATCTCGCCTCCGACGAGCTGGTGGAGATCCTGGGCGAGGAGGCGATGGACGAGGCGACGGCGAACGAGGTGATCATGGCCGCCCGCGCCCATTGGTTCGACGAGGGGGAGCAGGCCCACGACCGCGCGTGACGCGCCCCCGCCTCACCCGACCGCAGCGCCCGGAACGGAGGACGAGAGCGGTCCGCTGCGCCGCTGTGCCGCGACCCGCGAGCGTCTGCCCAAGGAGCGGATGATCCGCTTCGTGGTGGGGCCGGATGGCCGGGTCGTCCCCGACCTCGCTTCACGGCTGCCCGGCCGGGGAATCTGGTTGAGCGCGCGCCCGGATGTGTTAGAAACCGGCCGCGCCCGGGGTGTGCTTGCCAAGGCCGCGCGCCGCCCGGTCACCGTGCCCCCTGATCTTCCGGCTGTCGTGCAGGCTGGGATAGCCCGGCGGTTCGGCGACACTCTCGGGTTGGCCCGGCGGGCCGGTCAGGCGGTGTGCGGTTACACCCGCGCTCGGGAATGGCTCGCCTCGGGAAGGGCCGCGCTGGTGGTGCAGGCGAGCGATGGCAGCGTCGAGGAGTGCCGCCGGCTGATCGGCGGGCGTGCCGTGCCGGTGCTGGCGCCGCTGGATGCGGCCTCGCTCGGGGCGGTGTTCGGGCGCGAGCACGTGGTGCATGTGGCGGTGGCGTCCGGCCGGCTGGCCGAGGCGCTGGAGATCGAGGCGGGCCGGCTGGCAGGGGTCGCCGGAACGGACGGGTTGAGGGGTCGGACGGGTATATGAACGAAGGCAACGATCAGGACACGGCAAAGGGCCGGCTGTCTCTCCGGCCGGCAGGCCGGCTGGAGCTGGGCCGAACCGTGGATGCCGGGTCCGTCCGGCAGAGCTTCAGCCATGGGCGCTCGAAGGTGGTGCAAGTGGAAGTGCGCAAGAAGCGCACCCCGGCCGGCGCCGCCGCCGCGCCTGCCGCGGGAGCCCAGCCGGCCGGCGCCCTGCCGGGTGCCGCCGCCCAGGCACCGGCCGCCCGCGGCCCGGCGACCGGCGGGCGCCCCGGCACCACCACGGCGCGCGCGCTCACCGCGGCCGAGCTCGCCGCCCGCCAGCGGGCACTCGTCGAACAGCAGCGCGAGACCGCGAAGCGCGAGGCCGAGCGGCGCGAGCAGGAGAAGATTTCCATCCTCTCGGCCGCCGAGGAGGCGCGCCGGCGCGAGGAGGAGGCCCGTCGTGCCGCCGAGGAAGAGGCCCGCCGGGTCGCCGAAGAGGCGGCGCGCAAGGTCGCCGAGGAAGCGGCGCGCCGCGCCGCCGAGGCAGCGCCTGCGCCGGCGACCGACGAGCCGCGCCGGCAGGCCCGGCCCACCCCGGGCCAAGCCCCGGCCGCACCCACCGAGACGCTGCGCCTCAAGCCGGCCCGCCCCGGCGAGGACGATGACGAGGCGCGCCCGGCGCGACGGCCCGGCGCCGCCCTGCTGCCGCGCAAGCCCGGCGTTACCGCCCCCAAGAAGGGCATCGACGACCGCCGCCGCGCCCCCAAGATCGACGTGCAGGCCGCCATCGAAGGCGAGGACGAGCGCACCCGCAGCCTCGCCTCGGTGCGCCGTCAGCGCGAGCGCGAACGGCGGCAGGCCGAGCTCGAGCTGCTGCGCTCCGACCAGGTGAAGGTGGTGCGCGAAGTCGTGCTGCCCGAGACCCTCACCGTGCAGGAGCTGGCCAACCGCATGGCCACCCGCGGGGCCGACGTGATCAAGGCGCTGATGAAGCTCGGCGTCATGGCCACCATCACGCAGACGCTGGATGCCGACACCGCCGAGCTGGTGGTGCAGGAGTTCGGCCACCGCGCCAAGCGGGTGTCGGAGAGCGACGTCGAGATCGGCCTGGAGGGCGCGGCCGATACCGAGGCCGAGCTGCAGACGCGCCCGCCGGTAGTCACCATCATGGGCCATGTCGACCACGGCAAGACCAGCCTGCTCGACGCGCTGCGCGCCACCGACGTGGCGGGCGGGGAAGCCGGCGGCATCACCCAGCATATCGGCGCCTACCAGGTGGAGCTGCCCTCGGGCCAGCGCATCACCTTCATCGACACGCCCGGCCACGAAGCGTTCACCGCCATGCGCGCGCGCGGCGCCGGTGTCACCGACATCGTCGTACTGGTGGTCGCCGCCGATGACGGCGTGATGCCGCAGACCATCGAGGCGATCCGCCATGCCCGCGCCGCCGGCGCGCCGGTGATCGTCGCCATCAATAAGATGGACAAGCCCGACGCCAATCCCGCGCGGGTGCGCCAGGAGCTGCTCAGCCACGACATCATCGTCGAGGAGATGGGCGGCGAGACGCAGGACGTGGAGGTTTCCGCGGTCAAGCACACCGGGCTCGACAAGCTCGAGGAGGCGATCCTGCTGCAGGCCGAGCTGCTCGATCTGCGCGCCAACCCCGAGCGCAGCGCCGAGGGCGCGGTGATCGAGAGCCGTCTCGATCGCGGCCGCGGCCCGGTGGCGACCATCCTCGTGCAGAAGGGCACCCTGCTTCAGGGCGACATCGTGGTGGCCGGCGCCGAGTTTGGCCGCGTGCGCGCCATGCTGGACGATCGCGGCCAGCCGCTGAAATCCGCCGGCCCGTCGACGCCGGTGGAGATCCTCGGCCTGTCCAGTGCGCCGTCCGCCGGCGAGCCGTTCGTCGTCGTCGAGGACGAGGCGCGGGCGCGCGAGATCAGCGAGTTCCGTCAGCGCAAGCTGCGCGACAAGACCGCCGCCGGCGTCGCCGCCGGGCGCGGCACGCTCGACCAGATGCTGGCGCGCATCCAGGCGGGCGAGCAGAAGGAAGTGGCGGTCCTCATCAAGGCCGACGTGCAAGGCAGCGCCGAGGCGATCCAGGCGACGGTGCTGAAGCAGGCGCATGAGGAGGTGAAGGTGCGCGTGCTGCACGCCGCGGTCGGCCAGATCACCGAGACGGATGTGCAGCTCGCCATGGCCTCGCACGCCGTGATCATCGCGTTCAACGTGCGCGCCACTGCGCAGGCACGCGAGCTGGCGCAGCGCGAGGGCGTGGACATCCGCTACTACTCCATCATCTACGAGGTCGCCGACGACATCGAGAAGCTGGTGCGCGGCAAGGTCGCCCCGAAGGCGCGCGAGCGGTTCCTGGGCTACGCCGAGATCCGCAAAGTCTTCAACATCACCAAGGTCGGCCGCGTCGCCGGCTGCATGATCACCGAGGGGCTGGTCAAGCGCGGTGCCGGCGTGCGGCTGCTGCGCGACAACGTGGTGATCCATCAAGGCGAGCTCAGTCAGCTCAAGCGCTTCAAGGACGACGTGCGCGAGGTGGCGCGCGGCTACGAATGCGGCCTTTCCTTTGCCGGTTTCAATGACCTGCAGGAAGGCGACGTGGTGGAGTGCTTCGAGGTGGAGATGGTGCCGGGATGAAGCCGTCGCGCAAGCCGGCGGGCCCGAGCCAGCGCCAGCTGCGCGTCGCCGAGGAGATCCGCCACGTGCTGGCCGCGGTCTTCGCGCGCGGCGAGTTCCGCGATCCCGATCTGGCCGAGGCGAACATCACCGTCACCGAGGTGCGGATCGGGCCGGACCTGAAGCGCGCCACCGTCTTCGTCGCTCGGCTCGGTCGTTCGGATATCGACGCACTACTGCCGGCGCTGAAACGGGCAGCGCCGTTCCTGCGTGCGCAGGTGGCACACGCTCTGCCGCTGCGTCATGCCCCCGATCTGTCGTTCCAAGCGGACACTGCGCTGGACTATGCGACGCATGTGGATGCGCTGCTGCGCTCGCCCGAGGTGGCGCGCGACCTGGATTGAGAGGAATTGGGGTCTCGGGGCCGCTGCCCCCAGCGGGTCGAGGGCGGAGCGGGCGAAGGTTCCGCCGGCGAAGCCGGTGGAATTGCCCGCGGAGGGAGAGCCCTCGCCTTACTTTCACGGCACTATGATCGAAACCCCTCGCCTGATCCTCCGCGCCTGGCGAGACAGTGATTTTCCGCCATTCGCCGAGCAGAACGCCGATCCCGTCACCATGCGGTTTCTGCCGAAGCTTCTAAGCCGCGACGAGAGCGACGCCTACGTGCGACGGCTGCAAGCGCATCTGCACGATCACGGTTTCTGCAAATGGGCGGTCGAAGCGCCGGGCGTGGCACCCTTCATCGGCGCGGTCGGGCTGATGCGGGTGCCGTTCGAGGCCGGCTTCACCCCTGCGGTGGAGGTCGCCTGGCGCCTGCATCGCCGATATTGGGGCCAGGGCTATGCCACAGAGGCGGCGCGTGCGGCCATCGCGGATGGTTTCCTCCGCGTCGGGCTGACGGAAATCGTCGCCTTCACCGCTCTCTCCAATCTTGCCTCCATGCGCGTCATGGAGCGGCTGGGCATGCAGCGCTCGTTCGAATTCGACCATCCCAGGCTGGCGGAGGGCAATCCGCTGCGCCGGCACATCCTCTATCGGCTGCGGAATGCAGCCTCAGGCGGTCGCGGCTGACGCCAGTGTCTGGCCGACCATCATCCGATGCCCGTCCGGCGTGGCGATCAGCATCTCGCGCTGACCCCAAGGCTTGTCCGCGGGCGGCTGGCGGATGATCGCACCGCGCCGGGACAGCTCGGCATGCAATGCATGGATATCGTCGACCTCCAGGTAGCCGAAATAGCTGTGGTCGCCGATTTCCTGCGCTGGCGTGACGCCGGGACAGTTGCCGATCATCACCCTGACCTGCCCTCGCGACAGCAGGCGCCAGTCATCCGCCTCCGCCCAGTTCACATCGAAGCCCAAGGCATCGCGAAAATAAGCCGCGGTCGCATCCATGTCCCGCACGGCAAGAACGAAGGCATAGGGCCTCACATCGCCGGCTTTCATCGAACCTCTCTCACCTGTTTGCTACGGCAACCGTCATACCAGCGGCCGGTGCGCGGCGGCGCAGGCGCGGTAATTGGCGTCCAGTTCCGGCGCCATGAGGCGGAGTGCTGCGAGGCGGCGCGCAACGTCCCGGATGCAGCGGATTACGCCGGGGGTGAGGGCGCGACCGAACAAGGGCCTGGGACCAGATCAGGGCGTTCTCGCCGGAGATGATGGTGGCTGAAAACGTCCAAGGTTTCTGGAGCCCGCAAAAGACCAAAACTCTCGATGCCCGACACGCAGGTCCTCGCCGACTTACGTCCACGCTGTTGACAGATACGCACAGAGTGCGTAGGTAGAACGCACAGCAGGGAGGACCTCGATGAAGTCTGTTGCAATGAGCGCCGTGGAGTTCCGGGCCGAGATCAAACGACTGAGACTGAACCAATCGTCCTTTGCGGCGGCGACCGGAACACCCCTTCGAACGGTGCAGTCCTGGGCTCTTGGCGAACGCAGCATACCTCGCACGGTCAGGGCACTGATCGAAAAGGTCGAGCAGATGGGGACGCAGGACATGCTCATGGCCATCGCCGCAACCCTGCCAAAGCACAAGGTAAAGCTCCTTGTTAAAATCGCGACAACTATCGGCGCTCTGGAGACAACTATCCGCGCTCTGGAGAAACGGGTGAAAGGCCGTGAAGCAGGCATGCAGGAAATGAGGGCGGAACTGGCGGCGATGAAAACTCAGCTTCAGAGAGTGCAAGAAACTTGCGTTTTCCAGGCCAATAAGCTGACTGCTTACGAGCAGGACCTGCGCCGGCGGGCAGCTGCCGTCGTCCCGTTCAATACCTGACCCGGTTACCTCCGTTATCCGCCGCTGACCGTCAGCTACGCTCCCTTCGCGCACATCCAGCGCGGCGCCTGGACCCTTCATCGCCAGAGCGCCAAGCGCCGCGTAATCGCTGATCTCGCCGGTGCCGGTTCGCGTCGACCGAATGCGAGCGATTTCCGCCAGATAGGTCGAGAGGATGTTCGGCTTCATTTGCGGCCATGTTGGCTGGCGGGAGGGTCGCCGGCCAGGGCGGGACCTGCCCGCGACCATGCTCCAGCCCTATAATCCCGCCATGTCCCGATTCGCGCTCCGACAGTCGGACCTCTTTGCTTCCGCCGGTTCGGCCCCCGAGGCGCCGCCCTGCGCACCTGTCGACGAGCTCACGGCGCTTCTGGAGCGGCTGCGGACGGCCGAACGCCTGCCTTGGCCGGATGCGGCCGCGGCGATGGCCGAAGAGCAGCGCGCTCTCGGGCTTGCCCGACTTGCCGGCTCTGAAGGAGAGCGCCTGGCGGCGGCGATCCTGAGGGAAACCGAACGTCTGCTCGCCGCCGCCGAGAAGAATCCCCAGGACCTGCAATAAGGCGGCGGGCCTCCCCGTTCCGGCGACATGTCCGGTGCCTCAGGCCAAGGCCGAAGCCTCCAGGCCGGAAACTCTGGCCCGGAGTCGGGGCGTTGGAGTCATTCCAACCCGAGGAAAAACCCATGAGCATCTTCGGCTCGATCATGAGCAAGATCTTCCACGCTGCGGAATCGGTGATGCAGCCGGCATCGCCGGCGGGCTCGGCGGCTCCGGCCGACAGCGCCGCGCCGCAGCCGGCCGCGCCCGCCCCTGCCTCGGCGCCTGCCTCGGCTCCCGCCGCGGCGCAGAGCGTGGACGTCGCGGCGGTGCTGAGCCAGATGGCCTCGCAGAAGGGCGGCGGGGGCAACTGGCAGAGCTCCATCGTCGACCTGCTGAAGCTGCTCGACCTCGACTCCAGCCTCGATGCCCGCAAGCAGCTCGCCGGCGAGCTCGGCGTGCACGCCGGTGCCGACGGCTCGGCGGAACAGAACGTCGCGCTGCACAAGGCGGTGATGCAGAAGCTCGCGGAGAACGGCGGCAAAGTGCCGGACAGCCTTCGCGGGTGACCCAGCCCTACCGCTGGAACTGACCGGGCGGCGGGCTCGGCGGCAGCTGGGCGGCGCCGCGATGCGAGAAGCAGCCCAGCTCGTAGCAACCCAGGAGGGCCGCGGCACCGACTCCGATGGCGACCTTGTCCCCGGTCGACAGGCCGGCCGAGGGCGCAGCGCCGTTCGGGTTTCGCGCGGACTGCGCCGGCGGTCCGGACGCGCCGATGACCACCGTCACGCGCTGGGCTTGCGCCGGGCCGCCGCCGGGCGGGATGTAATCGACGCTCGCCCGGGTGCCGGGAGACATCGCCCCGACATAGGCGGCGAAGGT
>JAFAYM010000102.1 GCA_019240395.1 Acidisphaera sp.
ATCCAGCGCTGCCAGTCCGGCCACCAGGACCCCGCCATCTCGGTGCCGCCGGCGAGCCACTCCTCGGGGCTGTCCGGCAGCTCGGGGTTGATCCAGTGGCTGTATTTACCGCCCTCCGGCGGGTTCACCACGCCGGCGATGTGGCCCGAGGCTGCCAGCACGAAGCGGTTGGGCCCTTGCAGAAGATGGGTGCCACGATACGTCGTCTTCCACGGCGCGATGTGATCCTCGCGCGTCGAGAGGAAATACGCCGGCACCTTCACCCGCCGCAGATCGATCGGCACGTCGGCCAGCGAAATGCCGTTCGGCTCCGCCAGCTTGTTGTCGCGATACATGTTGCGCAGATAGAAGCTGTGCATCGCCGCCGGCATGCGCGTGGAATCCGAGTTCCAGTAGAGCAGATCGAAGGGGAACGGATCGTTGCCGAGCAGGTAGTTGTTGACCACGAACGACCAGATCAGGTCGTTGGCGCGCAGCATGTTGAAGGTGGTCGCCATCTCGCTGCCCTCGAGATAGCCCCGCTTGTTCATCTTCTCCTCGAGGCCCTTGAGCTGCTCCTCGTCGATAAACACGCTGATCTCGCCGGCCTCGGTGAAATCCATCATGGTCACGAAGAAAGTGGCGCTCTTGATACGGTCGTCGCCCTTGGCAGCCATGTAGGCGAGGCTGGACCCGAGCAGCGTGCCGCCCAGGCAGTAGCCGATGGCATTCACGCCGCGCTCGCCGGTTGCCGCCTCGATGGCGTCCAGATTGGCGAGCACGCCCTCCGTCATGTAGTTGTCGAAACCCTTGTTGGCGAGCCGCGCGTCCGGGTTCACCCAGCTCACCATGAAGACCGTGTGGCCCTGCGACACCGCCCAGCGCACGAAGGAATTCTTCGGCCGGAGATCGAGGATGTAGAACTTGTTGATCCAGGGCGGGACGATCAGCAGCGGCCGCTTCAGCACCTTCTCGGTGGTCGGCGCGTACTGGATCAGCTGCATCAGGTCGTTCTGGTAGACCACCTTGCCCGGCGAGACGCCGATATTGCTGCCGACATCGAAGGCGTCCCCGTCGGTCATCTTGATGCGCAGCTGGCCCTTGCCGCGCTCCAGATCGCTCAGGAGATTGTTAAGGCCGCGCAGCAGGTTCTCCCCGCCGGTCTCGGCGGTCTTGCGCAGCACTTCCGGATTGGTCAGCACGAAGTTGCTCGGGCTCATCGCATCGACGAATTGCCGGGAGTAGAAATCCACCTTCTGCGCGGTCTGCGGCGACAGCCCATCCACATGCGTCACCACGTCCTGCACGAAGCGGGCGGAGAGCAGGTAGGTCTGCTTGATGAAGTCGAAGATCTCGTTCTCGTTCCAGGCGTTGTCCTTGAAGCGCCGATCGCCGGGCGGCACCTCGATGACCGGCTTGGCCTCGCCGCCGAGCATGCGCCGGGCGGTGTTCTGCCAAAGCGTCATGTAGTCCTGCCAGAAACCGAGCTGGGCCTGCACCAGCCGGGCCGGGTTGGCCATCAGCCGTGCCGTCATCTCGAAGAAAGCCCGGCCGATGTTCAGCGGGTCGGGGTTGGTTCCGGCGGTGCCCTGCCGCTTCAGCCACTCCGAAACCAGGCGCTGCGAGCGTTCGGCGATCTCGGGCATGGACCGGCTGAAGGAAACGGGGTCGGGCATCTTGAACACCGGGGCTTCCGGTTTGCGGGTATCGGCCATCGCCGTGGGCGTCCTTTCCGTCATGGGCTCGGCCGCGCTACATCAGCGGCGCGGGGACCCTGGAGCAGGTCGGATATATGGGATCGGGAATAGGCAAACAGCCTAATTGCCGGATTTTGTGCGTTCAAGGCGGCGCTCCGGGACCCTGGCTTGCGCTCGCCGGCGTGGTCACGCTGCTGGGGGGGTGCTCCTCGCTGCCGCCTTCGATCAACCCGGTCGCCTGGTGGCATGGGCTGCAGGGCGGGGTGATCGCCGAGCAGCGCCCGCCGCCGCCCAATGCCGATGCCCCCTACCCCAGCCTGGGATCGGTTCCGCCAAAGCCGGCGCCGCCCGATGCGGCGGCGCATCAGAGCATTGCCAACGCCCTGGTGGCGGACCGGGCAAACGCCCAGTACGACGCGCAGACCCATCCCCTGCCCACGCCGCCGGCGCGGGCGGCCACCCCGGCGCTGTTCGGCGGCGCGGCGCCGGCAAGGGCGGCCGACCCCAACGCCGCCTCTGCCAGCCTGGCGGCGAGCTCGGCCCCGGCGCGGCCGCCTCCCGCCCCCACGCCGCCGTCGCGAGCTCCCCGCACCGCCGTGCAGCAGAGCGATCTGCCCGCCCCGGTGCCCGCATCGCTGCAGGCCGGGCAGCCGGCGCCGGATGCGCCGCTCCCGACCATTCCCGATGCCCCGCCGGCGGCGCCGCAGATCGCCGGCCTGCCGATTGCGGGGACGACGCCGAGCCCGCCCCCGGTTGCTCCGCCCGTCCCCCCGGCCTCGCCGGCGCCGCTGGCCGGCGCCGCGGCGGCACCCGTCCCGGTAGCCTTCCCCGCGGGCTCGGCGGTGCTCCCCCCCGGGGCGGATGCCCCGCTGCGGCAGCTGGCGGCGCGGCGCGGCAGCCACGCCGTGGACGTGATCGGCTACGGCGAGGCCACCACCACCGAGCCGCAGGTGCAGAGCGCGGCCATCGATCTGGGCCTGGCGCGCGCCCGCGCCATCGTGGCGGTGCTCACCGCCGCCGGCGTGCCGGTCGCCTCGGTGCACATGGCGGCGGAGGCCGCCGGTCGCGGCGGCGCGGCGCGGCTGGTAGAGTGAACGCCGTCCGGAGTCGATGCCCCGTCATGTCAGACCAAAGCGGCCGTCGCCCGCAGGCTGAGCCGTCATGAGCCGGCCGCTCTCGGTCGCGGTCGCCGGCCTGGGCACGGTCGGCGGTGGCGTGCTGCGCCTGCTGCGTGACAATGCCGATCTGGTTTCGGCGCGCGCCGGGCGGCCGATCGCCGTCACCGCCGTCTCCGCCCGCGACCGCACGCGGGACCGCGGCCTGCCGCTTGGCGGGCTGCGCTGGTACGAAGACCCGGTGGCGCTGGCCGCCGATCCGGCGGTGGACGTGGTCGTCGAGCTGATCGGCGGCGCCGAGGGGCCGGCGCGGGCGTTGGCGCAGGCCGCGCTCGGCGCCGGGAAGCCGGTGGTGACCGCCAACAAGGCGCTGCTGGCGGTGCATGGCGCCGAGCTCGCCGCCGCCGCCGAGCGGGAAGGCGTGGCGCTCGCCTTCGAAGCGGCGGTCGCCGGCGGCATTCCGGTGATCAAAGCCTTGCGCGAGGGCTTGGCCGGCAACCGCATCACCCGGGTCTCGGGCATCCTCAACGGCACCTGCAACTACATCCTGACGGTGATGCGCGAGCGCGGCCGGGAGTTCGCCGAGGTCCTGGCCGACGCGCAGCGCCTGGGCTACGCCGAGGCGGACCCGTCCTTCGACATCGACGGCATCGACGCCGCGCACAAGCTGGCGATCCTGGCCGCCCTGGCGTTCGGCCGGCCGGTCGCCTTCGCCGAGGTGCATGTCGAGGGCATCCGCGGCGTCTCGGCGCTCGACATCGCCTATGCGACGGAGCTGGGCTACCGCATCAAGCTGCTGGGCATCGCCAGCGCGCGCGAGGCCGGCGTGGAGGCGCGGGTGCATCCGTGCATGGTGCCGGAAGCGGCGCCGATCGCCCGGGTAGACGGCGTCTTCAACGCCGTGGTCGCCGAGGGCGACCAGGTCGGCCGGGTGATGCTGGAGGGGCGGGGGGCGGGGGCCGGGCCGACCGCTTCGGCGGTCGTCGCCGACCTCATCGACATCGCCCGCGGGCGTGCGACACCGGTCTGGGGAGCGGCCTCGGGTGCCCTGTCCACGGCGCCCTCGGTGCCCATGTCGGCGCATGTCGGTGCCTATTATCTGCGCCTGATGGTGGTCGACCGCCCGGGCGTCATTGCCGACGTCACCGCCGTGCTGCGCGATGCCGGCGTGTCCCTGGAATCCATGCTGCAGCGGGGCCGCAGCCCGGGCGAGGCGGTGCCGGTCGTGCTGGTGACGCACGAGACCGGCGAGACGGCGATGCGCGCCGCCCTCGATCGCATCTCCACCTTGGACGCAGTGCTCGAGGCGCCGACGCTGATCCGCATCGAGGCGGCGTGACGTGAGTCATGGGGTCTGGGGCCGACGGGCCCTAGCGGGGTCCCATACGTCAGCGTGGGGGGCAGAGCCCTCGCCTTTCTTAGGAGGACACGATGAGCGCAACGCCGGAAGGCCAGACCGACCGCAACCTGGCTCTGGAGCTGGTGCGGGTCACCGAGGCGGCGGCCCTCGCGGCCTCGCGCTGGATGGGCCGCGGCCGCAAGAACGAGGCGGACGGCGCCGCGGTGGAAGCCATGCGCCGCGCCTTCGACGCGGTCGCCATCAGCGGCACGGTGGTGATCGGCGAGGGCGAGATGGACGAGGCGCCGATGCTCTATATCGGCGAGAAGGTCGGGAGCGGCGGCCCGCCCATGGACATCGCCGTCGATCCGCTCGAGGGCACGACCATCACCGCCAAGGGCGGACCCAACGCCCTGGCCACCGTCGCGCTCGCCGAGGCCGGCGGCTTCCTGCACGCGCCCGACATCTACATGGAGAAGATCGCCGTCGGCCCTGGTTTGCCGGAGGGCGTCGTCGATCTCGACGCGCCGGTCGCCGAGAACCTCAACAATCTGGCGCGCGCCAAGCAGCGCGACGTCGAGGACCTCGTGGTCTGCATCCTGGAGCGCGAGCGCCATGCCGAAATCATCGCGCGCTGCCGCGAAGCCGGCGCGCGCATCATGCTGATCAGCGACGGCGACGTGGCCGGCGTGATCGCCACGGCGCAGCCGGACAGCGGCATCGATCTCTATCTCGGCAGCGGCGGCGCGCCGGAGGGCGTGCTGGCGGCGGCGGCCTTGCGCTGCATCGGCGGGCAGATGCAGGGACGATTGCTGTACGAGAACGAGGCGCAGCGCGAGCGGGCGCGCGGCATGGGCATTACCGATCCCCAGCACAAATACCGCTGCGAGGAAATGGCGAGGGGTCGCGTCATGTTCGCCGCAACCGGCGTCACCGGCGGGCCGATGCTGCGCGGCGTGCGCCGCTTCGGTGAGGGCGCGGTGACGCATTCGATGGTGATGCGCAGCAAGTCCGGCACCGTGCGCTTCATCGAGGCGCACCACAATTTCCGCACCAAGACCTGGACGGCTTCCTGAGCAGCCGGTGCTCGATCGAGCGGCAATCGACGAGGCGCCAGGCGCGGTTCTCGGTGTCACCAGCAGCCTGACGCGGCGGCGCTGGATCCGGCGCGCGGGCGAGGACCGCATCGGCCTCGGCATCGCCCAGCGTCTCGGCGTGCCGGAGATCGTCGGCAGGCTGATGGCGGGCCGAGGGATCGGCATTGACGCGGCGGCGGATTTTCTTGGCCCGACGTTGCGCGCGCTGCTGCCCGATCCCTCTGTTCTGGCGGATATGGACCGGGCGGCGGTGCGGCTGGCCGCCGCGGTGCGCAGCGGCGAGACGGTGGCGGTCTTCGGCGACTACGATGTGGACGGCGCGTGCAGCGCGGCGCTGATCGCGCGTTTCCTGCGCAGTCTCGGCTGCCCCGTGCTGAGCCACGTCCCCGACCGCATGGCCGAGGGCTACGGACCGAACGCGCCGGCGCTGCTGTCGCTGGTGGCGCGCGGCGCCGGCCTGATCGTCTGCGTCGATTGCGGCACCGCGGCCGCCGAGGCGTTCTCGGCGATTGCCGGGCGGGCGGAGATCGTGGTGCTCGACCACCACAAGGCGGAAGGCCCGCCGCCCGCCGTGCTCGCCACGGTCAATCCGAACCGGCTGGATTGCGGCTCCGGCCTGCGCGGCCTCTGCGCCACCGGGGTGGCGTTTCTCGCCGCCGTCTCCACCGTGCGGGTGCTGCGCCTGCAGGGCTTCTTTGCCGCCGGGCGCGAGCCGGATCTGCTGGGCATGCTCGATCTCGTGGCGTTGGCGACGGTGTGCGACATGATGCCGCTGACCGGCCTGAACCGGGCCTTCGTCGCCCAGGGGCTCAAGGTGATGGCGCGGCGCGCGCGGCCCGGCATCGCCGCCCTGCTCGCCGTGGCGCAGGGGCCGGACCGCGCCGAGGAGCGGCCGACCGCGACCACCCTGGGCTTCGGGCTGGGGCCGCGCATCAACGCCGCCGGGCGCATCAGCGAGGCCGATCTCGGCCTGCGGCTGCTGCTGTGCGACGATCCCGAGGAGGCGCGGGCGCTGGCCGCGGCGCTCGATACGGTCAATCGCGAGCGCCGGCAGGTGGAGGCCGACATGCTCGAACCGGCCCTCGCCGCGGCGGCGGAGCAGGCGGCGGCCGGACACGCGGCGCTGCTGATCGGCGGCCGGTCATGGCATCAGGGCGTCGTCGGCATCGTCGCTGGGCGGATCAAGGAGCGGTTCAACCGCCCGGCTTGCGTCGCCGCACTGGCCGACGGCACCGCGAAGGGCTCCGGCCGCTCGGTTGTCGGCCACGACCTCGGCGCCGCGGTGATCGCGGCGCGGCAGTCCGGGCTGCTGCTCACCGGCGGCGGTCATGCCATGGCCGCCGGATTTTCATTGCGTGAAGGCGCCGTCGACGAATTTCACTGCTTCCTCGACGAGCGCCTGGCCGCTGCCGCGGCCTTGCCGGGTGCCGCGGATCTGCAGGTCGAGGGCAGCCTCGCCGTCGCCGGCGCGACCGCCGATCTGGCGCAGACGCTGGCCCGGCTCGGGCCGTTCGGTAACGGCAACGAGGAGCCGATCTTCGTGCTGCCGCACGTGCGCGTGGTTCGCGCCGAGCGGGTCGGGCGGGAAGCAGCGACGGTGCGTGCCTTTCTCGAAGGCGAAGGCGGTGGCCGGCTGAAAGCGATGCTGTTCCGCGCCCGCGAACCGGCATTGGCCGAAGCGCTGCTCGAGCGGACCGGCGCCACGCTGCACGTTGCCGGCCATTTGCGGGCGGAAAGCTGGAACGGCGGCACCAGCAGCTGCTTCGTCATCGCCGACGCCGCCCCTGTCGGCACAGTGTCCACCGGTGCGCCTTGACCCTGCCGAGCCGCCTCGCTAACCAGCCCGGCGCCGTCCCGTTCGTCTAGAGGCCCAGGACACCAGCCTTTCACGTTGGTAACACGGGTTCGAATCCCGTACGGGACGCCACTCCCGAACAAAACTGGGCACCACCGCGCCTGCGGGTGGAAGAGTCCCGGCGGCAGCGGCTTTGGCCAGAGTGGCGGTCGATCCTCGTATTCTGATGTCGTCGTCGCCGACGATCATGAGATCGACGACGAGGCGGAGGTATGCCTTCCGGAACGCTGGCTCTTCGCTGTGAAGCGCCCGGCGGAGTGCGGCAGTCAGGCTAACGAATCATGCGATGGAACTCGGGGCGCCTGTCGTCGGTGGCGGAGGCGCCCGGCTCGACTAGGACGACCTCGGCATCATCGAGGGCGGTGATCCGCAGGACTCGGCATGCCCGAATGGGCTGTGCGATCACGCGCAGGCTGAGATGCCAGTCGGTCGCCTGAGACGGGAACCGTCTTGACGGCCGACCCGCTCAAGCACATCAACCACTTGGCTGCCTGGAGACCGAGGGGACGTGTCCAGCATCGAGATAGGCGCTCTCCACCAGATTATTCGGTGGCTATGAACACTGCTCTGGCTCGTACCTTCCTCGAGATTCTCGAGAGCGGCAGCTTCCTGGCTGCCGCGCATAGACTTAACATCACGCAGTCGACCGTAAGCATGCGGGTCAAGGCGCTCGAACAAGAGCTTGGCTGCAAACTGTTCGTCCGGACCAGGTCGCGAACGGAGCCGACGGTCGCCGGACAGCAATTCCGGCCGTATGCCGAGCTGTTCCTGAGTACATGGGCGCGCGCCCGCCAGGAGATGGTCATTGCCACCGGCGTAAAGGCGGTCCTGTCGATCGGCGCGGAGTCGTCGTTGTGGGAGTCGTTCCTGATCCGCTGGCTCAGCGAGTTCCGCAGGGCCCAGACGCAAGTCGCGGTGCGTGCGCAATCGGGGGATTCGACCTCGCTCGCCAAGGAACTCTCGGCCAGCCTGCTCGACGTCATCGTCACCTACACGCCGAATGCGCGCAGCGGCGTCGTGGTGGAGCCCCTCTACGACGAGAAGCTCGTGCCCGTAGCAGGGGAGAAGCGCGGCGTGCAGCGCTGGAACACGAGCTACATCTACGCGGATTGGGGTCCCGACATCGACGAGGCGCATACCAGGGTCTATCCGAACGGGCGGCGCCCGTCGTTGACCGGCAATATCGGCGCCCTCGCCATTGCCTTGATCCTGGACGGGGGCGGTTCCGGCTACTTCCCGCTTGGTGCGGTGCGCGAGCACCTCGCCCGCGGCGCCATGTTCGTGGTTTCGGGAGCGCCAGTGTTCGACCGGCGAGTCTATTGCGTCTTCCCGCACCTTCGCAAGGAAGAGAGCATGTTGTCGGGCGTGATCGACGGTTTGCGCGCCTGGGGCCACGCCATGACCGAGTTGAACACGCAGATCCCGGATTGGACGTAGGGGGCGATATCGATTTTCTTGATGTGTCGGGAGCGATAATTTCGCTACCGCGGTGCTCAGTATTGGCTCAGACAAGGGGTGCGACATCGACCTGAGGAAGAGCGGATATGAAGCTCGCGTTCTACCTGCCCTGCTACTGGCCCGACATGTCCTACCCGGCGGACCGGATGTACGACGACATGGTCAGGCAGGCCGTGCTCGCCGAGGGGATCGGCATGGGGTCGGTATGGATACCCGAGCATCATTTCGTCAACCTGCTCGTCCACCCGAGCCCGCTGCTGACGGCCGTGCACGTGGCGGCAGCGACCAAGCGCATCCGGATCGGCACCGCGATCCTGGTGCTGCCGCTCTATGACGTGCGCCGCCTCGCCGGCGAGATCGCGCAGGCCGATCAGCTGACGCGGGGGCGGCTCGAGATCGGCGTCGGGCGCGGGGCCTTCGCCTACGAGTTGGACCATTTCGGCGTCCCGATCGAGGAGACGCGGTCGCGCTTTGACGAGTCGCTCGAGATCCTCGAGCGCCTGCTCACCGAGTGCAACGTCAGCGTCGACACGCCGCGCTACAAGTTCGGCCCGGTCACCATCACGCCGAGCTGCTATCAGCGGCCGATGCCGCCCGTCTGGATGGCAGCCGTGCAGCCGGAGGCGATCTACCACTGCGCCAAGCGGGGCTACAACGTCACCACGACCGCGCTGCGCTCGCCCTTCGAGGAAGCCCGGCAACAGGCGCTCGCCTTCCGCCGCGGCTGCGATGAGCGGGTGGCGGGCACGCGGCCCCGCCTATCGGTCCTGCGGATGGGATTTCCGTGTCGCGACCGGGCCGACGTCGCGGCGAAACTCGCGCTCGCGGCACACAACGACCAGCACCACAACGCCATGCGCTCGCCCGGTTCCGAGGTCATCGAGGGCGGGATCGTGCCGCGCGAGACCGGGCGGACGTTGAAGGATCTCGAGGACGCGCTGCTGATCGGCACGGCCGACGAGGTCTTGGAGAAGCTGTGCCGCTACGCGGAGATCGGCGTGGACGAATTCGTCATCAACATGGGCTTCGGCCCGTCCCACCGCGACGTCATGGAGGGGCTTGAGCTGCTCGGGACCAGGATCATGCCGCAGCTTCCGGCCTCGGTGGAGGTTCGGCAGCATGCCGAAGCCGTCTGATCCGGCGGCGCCGGGCCTGGATCCGGACGCGCTCCACGCCGAGGCGACGATTGTCGACGGGCTCGTGTTCACGAGCGACGGCTATGCCGGCGACCTGCTGGCCGGCAACGTCTCGGCCATCAACCTGACGGTCAGCCACATGGAGGGCGACTACCAGGACGCGTGCGATGGCGCTTCCGAATGGATTGCGCGCGCGGCCGCGCCCGCAAGCCCATGGCAGATCGTGCGCACCGTGGACGACATCCGCTCTGCCCGCGGCCGCGGCAAGGTCGGGCTGATCATGGGCTGGCAGAACATGCGCCCGATCGCCGACCAGCTGCACAGGATCGCGTTCTTCCATGGCCTCGGCATCCGGGTGATGCAGCTGACCTACAACACCCGCAACTTCATCGGCGATGGGTGCCTCGAGACGGAGAATAGCGGTCTCAGCCTGTTCGGCCGCCGGGCCATCGCCGAGATGAACCGCCTCGGCGTCGCGATCGACCTGAGCCATGTGGGCGAGCGGACCGCGTTCCAGGCGGCCGAGGTCTCGCAACAGCCGGTGTTCCTCACCCACGCCAACGCGCACGCGGTCGTGGCGATGCCACGCAACAAGACCGACGATCTGCTCAAGGCGGTGGCCGCGACCGGCGGCACGATCGGCGCCAGCATCTACGGCCCGATGTGCTGGGACCGCGATCCCTCGCACCATCCCAGCCTGTCGGACTTCCTCCGCCACCTCGATCATATCGCGAACCTGGTCGGGATCGACCGCGTGTCCTTCGGCACCGACCTGCCCGCGGTGAAAAGCCTCGGCACCGTCGAGCACATCCTGGAGATGACCCGCACGCGGTTTCCGGAGAATGTCGGCGCCTATGAGAAGGCGTTTGGCGGCGGCGCCCGGGAGCGCTACATCCGCGAGGTCGGCAGCCCGCTGGATTTCCCGGTCATCACCCGTGCGCTGGTGCAGCGCGGCTGGTCGGCGACCGAGGTGAAGGGGCTGCTCGGCGAGAACTTCCTGCGGGCCGTGAGCAACGTCTGGATACAATGAGCATGGTCGCTCATGTCAGGTAGGAGCCGCTGATGACAGAGGGCACGCTCGGTCGTTCTGGTTTGGGTCGCCGCGGCTTTGGCCTCGGCGCCGCGGCGGCGCTGGCGGCGCCGGCGGTGCTGAGCGCGCGCGCCCGCGGGGCCCAGCGCATCGTCGTGGCACAGCCCGGCGGCCCGTACGAGACCGCATTCGGCAAGGCCTTCGCCGAGCCGTTCACGAAGGCGACCGGCATCGAGGTGGCCCTGGTCGCCCGCCCGTTCTACCCGTCGGCGCAAGTGCAGGCGCAGGTCGAAGCCCGAAGCTACCAGTGGGATGTGGTGTCCCTCAGCTCGTTCGACGTCGAGATCCTGGCCCGCCGCAACTTGCTGGAAGAGCTGAACCTGCCGGCGCAGGACCTGGTCGGGATCATCCCGAACGCAATCCGGCCGACCTGGCTCGGCACCGACATCTACGCAACCGTCTCCGCCTACCGGACCGACAAGGTGAAGGGGTCCCAGCCTGAGAACTGGAAGGATTTCTGGGATCTCGGCGGGATACCGGGACGGCGTTCGCTGTACAAGAACCCACAAGGCACGCTGGAGTCCGCACTGATGGCGGACGGGGTCTTGCCGAAGGACGTCTACCCGATCGCCTACGACCGCGCGTTCAAGAAGCTCGACGAGATCAAGTCCAAGATCAGCGTGTGGTGGTCGAGCGGCGTGCAGAGCACGCAGATGCTGCGCGACGGGGACATCGAGTTCATCGCGATCTGGAACGGGCGCGCGCAAGCCGCGATCGATGACGGCGCGCCGGCCAAGATCGTCTGGAACCAGGGGCTCTACACCGTCCACGGCTTCGCGGTGCCGAAAGGCGTGCCGACCAAGCCGCTCGGCGTGGAGTTCATCAAGTTCTGCGCCGACGCCAAGCGCCAGGCGGCCTACACGCCCTACATGGCAGGCGGCCCCACGAACACCAAGGCGTTCGACTATATCGAGCCCAAGCTCGCGTCCACTCTGCCGTCGGCGCCGAGCTATCTTGCGAGCCTGCTGGAAGTGAACACGGCGTGGTGGACCGACAACAAGGACGACGCGGTCAACCGTTTCAACGAATGGCTGCTCCTGTAGGCTGCTGCCTTTAAGGTGGAGCCGATCCCGCCACGATGCCGAGCGAACCTCAGCGCCACGACACCACGAACTTCAAGCTGCGGCTGACGAACGTGTCCAAGCGCTACGGCCATTCCGACGCGCTGGTGAATGCAAACCTGGTGGTCAGCAAGGGCGAGTGCGTCACGCTGCTCGGCCCGTCGGGATCGGGCAAGACCACGCTGCTCAACGTGGTGGCCGGGCTGCTGCCGCCGGACGAGGGCGAGGTCTGGATCGAGGACCGGCTGGCCACCCATCTGCCGGCGTACGAGCGGGACATCGGCATGATGTTCCAGAACTACGCGCTTTTCCCGCACCTGACGGTCTACGACAATGTTGCGTTCCCGCTGCGCATGCGGCGCGAGCGGGGGGCGCGGCTGCGCGAGCGCGTCGGCGCGGCGCTCGCGGTGGTGTCGCTCGCCGACAAGGCGCACCGGATGCCATCGGAACTGTCGGGCGGACAGCAGCAGCGCATCTCGCTAGCGCGCGCGCTGGTCTACGAGCCGTCGATTATCCTAATGGACGAGCCCTTGGCCGCGCTGGACAAGAAGCTGCGCGAGCAGCTTCAGCTGGAGATCCGCCGCATCCAGAAGCGGCTTGGGATCACGATGCTGTACGTCACGCACGACCAGCAGGAGGCGCTGCTCCTCTCCGATCGCATCTGCTTGATGAACAATGCCCGGATCGAGCAGGTCGGTTCGCCGGACGACCTCTACTTCCGCCCGCGCAGCGTGTTCGCCGCCGACTTCATCGGCGACTCCAACATCTTCCCGGCCGAGGTCGTCACCATGAGCGCCGGGCAAGCGTGCCTGCGCGGACCGGGCGGGTCGACCCTGCAGGCGGCTACCGACCTGGCCCTCAAGTCCGGCGACAAGGTCCAGGTCATGATCCGTCCGGAACGGCTGCGGATCGGCACGCCGGGACAGGCCACCGAGCTCGACGACAACTGCGTCCCGGCGACCTTGCTGGAGACCACCTTCCTGGGCGAGGCGACCCGCTACTATGCGAGTGGACCGACCGGCGAGACGTTCGTCAGCAAAGCGCTCGCCGGGGCGTCCTCGGGCGTAGCGCCGGGCGAACCGGTGCTGCTTACCGCCGACCGGGACAGCATCATCGTCCTGTCGCCGGACCGGGACGGGCGATGAGCGCCGCCCGGGCGCGCTCCCAGGGCCTGCTTCGCCTCTGGCCGCTGCTGCCCGCCTTGCTGCTGCTCGGGATCTTCATGGTGTATCCGGTGGCGGACCTGCTGTCGCTGAGCTTCACCGATCAGGCGGGGCGGATCTCGATCCAAAACCTCGCCCTGTTCATGCAGCGCCCCGTCTACGCGCGGGTGCTTCAGAGCAGTTTCCTGATCTCGGCCTACACGACGGTGATCTGCCTCGTGCTCGCCTATCCGGTTTCCTACTATCTCGCGTCTTCGGCCGAACGGGTGCGGAGCAACCTCCTGCTCGTCGTCGTCATGCCGTTCTGGACGGGGTTCCTGGTCCGCACCTGCGCGTGGCTGATCCTGCTGGCGCCGAGCGGGCCGCTGACGCAGGTCGGCGTCTGGCTCGGCTTCCAGAACGTCAAGCTCGCCTACAACCTCACCGGGGTCCTGATCGGGATGTCGCAGGCGCTGTTGCCGCTGGCGGTCCTGAACATGCTACCGGTGATGCTGGGCATCGACCGCAACCTGCTCCCCGCCGCCGCGATCATGGGGGCTCGGCCCGCCGAGGGATTCTGGCGCGTCTACTTCCCGCTCTCGCTGCCGGGCGTCGCCGCCAGCGGGCTGCTCGTCTTCATCAGCGCGCTCGGGTTCTTCATCACGCCTACCATCCTGGGCGGGCCGCAGGAGACGATGATCGCGCAGCTCATCATCGTGCAGATCCAGGAGTTGCTGAATTGGCGCTTTGCCGGCGTGCTGTCCCTCGTGCTGCTGATCTCGGCCCTGGTCGTCTACTACGCCTACGATCGGATCCTCGGCATGTCGACGCTCGTTGGCGAGCGCGCGCAGCCGGGCCGCTCGCGCTTGAGCCGCTTGTTCGACAGTTCGCTCGCCCGCCTCGGCGCGGGGGCGCTCGGCCTGATCGGACGCGCGGCGTCCGGAATGGGGCTGGTGCTCGCCCGCCTCACGCCGGCGCCGCTGCGCCGACCCGGCCGGGCGCTGCAAACCACCCTGGTCGCGCTCATCCTCGCCTTCCTGATGCTGCCGACCCTGTTCGTGATTCCCGTCTCCTTTACGCAATCGACCTTCCTCGACTTTCCGCCGCGCGGGTTGACGCTGCGGTGGTACGAGGAGTTCATCCACTCGCAGGCCTGGATGTCGGCAACGATCCGCTCGCTCTACGTCGCTGCCATCGTCGCGGTCACCTCCATGCTGCTCGGCGGCGCCACCGCTTTCACGCTCGCCCGGGAGAGCTTCTACGGCAAGAAGCTCCTGCTGGCGCTCGTGCTCTCGCCGCTGATCCTGCCCCGCATGGTCATCGCGGTGGCGCTGTTCTATCTCGCAGCGCGGCTGCACTTCGCGGGAACGGACCTCGCGCTCGTGATCGGGCATACGATCATCGCTTTCCCCTTCGTCGTCGTGACCGTGATGGTCGGGTTCCAGGGCTACAACCGGCAATACGATCGCGCGGCGGCGATCCTGGGCGCCAAGCCCTCGCGCACGCTGTTGCATGTCACGCTGCCCCTGATGCGCAGCAGCTTGGCCGCCGCGGCGATCTTCGCCTTCATGACCTCGTTCGACGACCTGAACATCGCGCTGTTCCTCACCGGCGGGGAACAGAACACGCTGCCGAAACAAATGTGGAGCGCCATCATCCTGCAGGCGACCCCGATCCTCGGCGTCGCCTCCACGGTCCTCCTGATCCTGATCTCCGCCTTCCTGCTCGCGTCCGAGGTCGTGCGGCGGCAGGGCGTGATCCGCCGCCGCCGTGCCGGAGCGGCCGCGTGACCGGCTGGGTCTCCGCGGCCGAGGTGGGGCCCCGGGGGTTGCGCGACCTGTTCGGCGCCTTCCTGACCGGCGTCACCGTCGTGACCGCCCTCGCCGATGACGGGAGCCCGGCCGGCTTCACGGCGAACTCGTTCACCTCCGTCTCCCTCGACCCGCCCTTGGTCCTCGTGTGCGTGGCCAATGGCGCGCGAAGCTGCCGCATCCTGACCGCGGCCGAGCGCTTCGGCGTCAACATCCTGAGCGACGCGCAGCAGGACGTGTCGGCCGCCTTCGCGTCCCGGACGGGCACGCGGTTCGAGGGGCTCGAGATCCTGTCCGAGCCCGGCGGCCCTCCGCTGATCGTCGGGAGCGTCGGGTCGATCGATTGCCGGCGCGAGCAGGTGGTGCAGGCGGGCGATCATGCCATCGTCATCGGCCGGGTGCTCGGCTTCCGGCGCGAGCCTCATCCCCCGCTCGGCTACTACGCCGGCGGCTATGTCAGCTTCGGTCGCGGCGCCGACCTGCTGGAACGGCGGGACGGGACCGGCATCGTCGTTGGCGGCCTCATTTCACTGGAGGAGAATGTGCTGATCCTCCGCCGGCCCGGACGGTCCGGTTGGGAGATCCCGACCGTTGCGCTGCGGTCCGGCGAATGCCACAGGACGGCGCTGCCGGTTCTTCTCGGGCAGTTCGGGGTTCGGGCCGAGTTCTTCTTCCTGTTCTCCGTGTTCCAGCCGCCCGGGGACGCCCGCCTGCGGATGTTCTTCCGCGGTGTCATGACCGAGCCTCCCGCGCGCTCGGAGCTGCCGGACGGAACGCGCCTCGCGCTTGTCTCCGAGGCGGACGCTCCCTGGTCCTTGCTGCACGGACCCGGCGAATGCGTCGGCTTGCGGCGCTTCTTCCGCGAGCGGCAGGACGCACGCTTCGGCATCTACTGGGACACGGAGTGCGGCGGCCAGGTCGCTTCGATCGAGGGCGAGCCGCAGCCCTGGCGCAGGAACGAGGTCGGCCCAGTGCCGGGCGGCGACGACACCCACAGAAGCGCCTGATCTCCACAACACTGAACCGAGGGCTCCATGTCCGATCACCTTGCGCGAGGAACCGAGGTCCGCAACCAACTGTTCGGGGAGGAACGCACCCGGCAGGCCTTGTCGAGCGACGACCCGGACCAGCGCGCGTTCCAGGAACTCATCACCTCCTACTGCTTCGGAGCGCTCTGGGGACAAGACGACGCCGAGTGGCGGGACCGCAGCCTCATGACGATGGCCATTGTCGCTGCGCAGCATCGCTTCACGGAATTCGAGACGCACGTCAGGCTCGCCATCAGGAATGGCTGTACGCGACCGGTCCTATTTGCCCTGGCGAAACATCTCGCCGTGTACTGTGGCGTGCCCACAGGTTTGGAAAGTTTCCGCATCGTCCAAAAAGTTCTGGCCGAGACAGGAGACTGATGGTCGGATGTTCAAGCTACGTTTGAGATTGTAGGCGGTTGCGCTGAAATGGACTTGGGCGGCGGCGCGAGCGAGGCCTCACCGTCGCATTCGACGCAATCCATAAGAACGCTTCCAGGTGCCGAAGATCTTCTCGATCCGGGCACGGCCCTGACGGATCGGGGCGTTCCAAGCATTCAGCCTGACCAGGATCTCCTGTTCGCCGCGGCCCCACATTGCTGAGGCCACAACACGCGGCGTGGGCCAGCAGCCGCCGGGCTTTTCCGTGGAGGCGTTCGTTCACACGAGGGTGGTGGCCGGTCGTCCTTACGCCTTCTTCTCCGCAAGGAACGCAAGTGCCGAAGCGCGAGCAGGTATCCATGAATGCCGAAGCGATCACGGGCGGCTCGAACGTGTTGAGCGCATCGAGGATCGCCACCGAGGTGTGGGCAGGCCAGTTCGCTCCGGGGCGGCTGGTCACTCCGACGACCACCGAGTCTGCCAAGGTCAGCATCGGAGCCAACAACAGGACCACGCTGTTCAGGGCCGAAGCCCTGCTCTGGACCGCAAGCCGCTAGGAAAACCACGTCCGTTCAGCTATCCGCTGCCCGTCTAATTCTCGAATGGGATTCGGGCCAACGTTCCTCACCCTGTCGCTGGCTGCGTCCAAAAAGTCGGCAAAGACCGGCACGATAATGCCCCCTTCTTCGCTCGCAAGCTCCTGCATCTGCCAGAAGAGGTCCTTCCGCGCTTCCTCCGTCGTCTGGTCACGGACGGCCTGGATCATCTGGTCGAATTTGCTGTTCGACCAGAAGCTGAAGTTGAGGGGGGAGTTCGATTGGAAGCGGCGCGCCAAGGTCGCCTCTGCCGTCACCTCTCCGGAGGAGTACGTGACGGTGAATGGCTTTTTCTTGTAAACGTTCGTCCAATAGCCATCCGCCGGCTCGCGAATCACCTCGATATCGATGTTTGCCTTCTTCGCCGCCTCGGCGAAGAGAACCGCTTCATCGACCGACTCCGTAAAGGCGCCCGTGGACGCGTGGAGCTGCGTCTTGAACGACGTGAGGCCCGCCCTTTTCAAATGAAACTTCGCCCGGTCGGGGTCGTAGGGACGTTGGGGCAGCTTGGAATTGAAATACTTGTTGGAACTGGGAATAGGATGGTCGTTACCGATCCGGCCGAAGCCTTGAAGGACTTGGTCGACAAGGAGGTCGCGATTGATGGCGTATTTTAGAGCCAGGCGGATGTCGTTGTTTGAAAATTCCTCCGTTCTGCAGTCCACTCCGAAGATATGATGCAGACCGCCGGGCGATTGGATGATCTGGATGCCCGAGGAAGCTCGCATGGCCTTGACGAGGCGGCGATCCACCCGATTCATGATGTCGATTTTTCTCGTCAGCAGCGCGTTCAAGCGCGCGGTTGAATCGTTGATGACACTCAGTTCAACGGCATCATACCACGCTCTGTCAGGCTTCCAATAATTGGGGTACCGCTTCGTGAAGTACTGCACTCCGTGCTGGAAGGACTCTACGGCGTAAGGGCCAGTGCCGATGGGCTTGCTCCAATCGTCATAGCCGTTCGGAACGATGGCGAAGACATAATTTCCCAAGATCTCCGGGAGCTCCATGTTTCGCCGAGCCGATGTTATCAGTATCCGGTTGTCTCCATCGGCGCTGACCTCCGTGATGTCCTCCATCAACGTTCGGCCCATAGTTGTGGAATCACGCCCGAGATGGCGCCGCAGGCTATAAACTGCGTCCTGGGCCTCAAAGGTCTTTCCGTTATGGAATTGGGCTCCCTTGCGGAGGGCAAAAGCCCATTTCGTTCCGCTTCCATCGACCTCCCAGCCCTCCGCGAGCTCAGGTACCGGGTTGCCCTGCCGGTCCAGTTCGACCAGGCACTGAAAGGCAAGAAAGCTGATGAAGGCGGGCACCGGGTTGTTTGCCATTGCGGGGTCCCACGAGTCGGTAGACCCACCGCCATTCATGCCGATTCTCAAGGTCCCGCCGCGCTTCGGCGTGTCGGCTTGCCCGAGACTCGGCTCTGCCATACCGATGCTCAACACGCCGCTCGCCAGCGAGCCCGCGAGAAAGCTACGGCGGGGGACGGCGCTTGCTGTGGTGTTCGACATTGACCCGTCCTGAGGTGTTGCTGCGGTTGAACCGTCTCGGGTGAAGCTGGGGTTACTGTGACTGGGCGTTCGTCGGGACCGGCTCTATTTGACCATTCCTGATCAGCATCTCGACAATCCCCCCAGCGAGCAGGATCTCCTTGAAAAGATCATTCAAGGGTCTTCCGACGAGAGACGTTCCTTGGGTTACGTTCTCGACTTTGCCTAGATTGAAGTCGATGCGCGCCGTCTCGCCCTCTTCGAACAAGGACGTGACCCCCGGGCACTCGATGGCCGGCAGGGCAAAATTGATGCAGTTGCGCAGACCCAGCCCATTGATCGACTCGGCCACAAGCCCGGTGATGCCGCACGCACGTAGAAAGGCACCGATTCTTCGGCCCGATCCGACCCCGAAGTTCGCTCCCGCGATAAGGATATCACCGGCGCGCACCCGCCCTATCCAATCCGGCCGAATGCTGCTGAATGCCATCCGGTGCTGTTCGTCTTCGGGCAAGCGGAATGCCGCGCTTGGCTGAATGAGGTCGGTATTCACGTCGTCGCCGAATTTCCAGATCCGGCCGGTCTGTAGCAACTGAACATTCAACGGCATGTCATGTTCTCTATATGGAGCGGGGATCGGTGATCAGGCCGGTGATCGCAGATGCTGCCACGGTCGCCGGTGAGCCCATGTAGATGAGGGCCTGGGCGCTGCCCATCCGGCCCCTGAAGTTGCGCGTGCTCGCCGTGATGCACACTTCGCCTGGTGCCAAGACACCCATATGGTAGCCGAAACACGCTCCGCAGGTGGAATTCGTGACGACAGCGCCTGCGGCGACCATGATTTCGAGCAGGCCCTCTCGCGCCGCCTGCAAATAAACATCCTGAGACCCTGGTGTGACGATGAGCCGAACCCCGCGCGCCACCGTTCGTCCCTTCAGGATGCCTGCGACCGCACGAAGGTCTTCAATCAGACCGTTCGCACAGGAGCCAACGAACGCCTGATGGATCGCAATCGGCTCCGTCAGTATCGAAAGACGCTTTCCGTTACCGGGAACCGAATCGGGCAAGATGACATACGGTTCGAGCGCCTCCAAGTGAATGGTTCTTACGTCTAGATATTCGGCGCCGCGGTCAGGCGAAACGGGCGCGCCTGGCGTTTGCAGTCGCCCCTCTAAATACGCCGCCGTCGTGCGATCGTGCTCAAAGACCGAAAACTCTGCGCCGAGTTCGGCGCACATCGTCGCGATGGTGCGGCGGTCGGACATCGACAAGGCGCATAATCCGGCGCCGCCGAATTCGATGTTTGTCCCGGTATGCGAGCCATAGGTCTGGGCGATATGAAAGAAAACGTCCTTTCCGCCGACGAGATGGGGCAGCGTGCCATCGAATTCATAGCGGATCGTCGGCGCCACCGGGTACCACACGCGCCCGGTCGTCATCGCCTGAAGCACATCAAGTCCCGAAACTCCGCGCCCCGCACAATTGAAGGCGCCGGCGGCGCAGGTATGTGAATCGGAGCACAGCAAAAGCTCGCCGGGACGAGCCAGTCCATTCTCGGCCGCGACTACATGGGCAATCCCGTGCTTGCCCACGTCAAAGAAGTTCTTCAGTCCGAACTCTTCGGCAAAGCGGCGCGCCTCGACCATGCCCGCGGCGTCTTTGATGCTGGGCGCCGGCACGGCATGATCGAAGACGAGCACGACCCTTTCACTATCAAAGAGCGTCTTCGGGCGGTACCAGGTGCCGTCCATCGCGAATGTAAGATCAAGCGCGATGACAATGTCAGGAACGCAGACCGCGATGTCGCCGGGGCGCAGCCATTCTTTTCCCGCCGCGCGTGCTAAGATCTTCTCGATTATGTTTGAGCTCATGGCGTTGGACCTGAAGCGTATCGCGGTGTTCTGCGCTGCAACGACCCCGTTCGAGAGATGGATGATGCGGACAAGAGCTATTCAACCGTGCCGGGCGTCGCCGACAAAATTCCACTGGACTGCTGACGGCGCTCCAAAACCTCGGCTGGAAGGTAGCGTCGCTCGAGACGCGCAAGCTCCGGCAAGCCCGTCAAATTGTAGATGCCGTACCCCGTGCGCACTGATCCTCCCAATGGATGGCTTTCGATACTCTCGGCCTGTTGAATGCGAGCCAGTTCCCCG
>JAFAYM010000247.1 GCA_019240395.1 Acidisphaera sp.
TCAGCGCGTGGCCATATCCCTTGAGTTGCGGACGGACCCCGGCGTCGACATGATTGTCGATCCAGGTGATCTCGCCGTGCTCTGCCAATAGCGCCAGCAGGTCATCGGACCCGTCATCGTTGTTGTTGCTGTAGATGAAAAAGTGCTCGACCCCGATCGAGCGGTGATAGGCGATCCAGTCGAGCAGATAGATGCCCTCGTTGCGGGCGGCCGCCAGGATGCACATCATCTTCCGCGGCATCACCTCGGCACGCGCCGCCGCGGCGACGGCATGGCCGAATGTCACGCTGTGCGAGGCGAGCGTGGGAAGGGAAAGATGGTCGAATTCCTTGGGCAGCACGTAGGCGCGGGGCTTGGGGGCATCACGATCCCGCGCCCACTCCGCGAGGCCGGGCACCGCGGTCTGAGCCCACACATCGAGCGGCAGAAGTCTGGCTAGCCGATCTACCGCTGCCGGGGAGGAGAGGATGCGGACTCCCAGCCAGCGCAGTTCATCGTCCGGGAGAAGCCGCCCGAGCGCTTCGACGGCGGCGATCGCAGGGTCCAGGACGGGGTCGGGCTGACCCAGTATTTCGAGCACGGCCTGCCCGGTCAGCGGCTTCTGGAACAGCTGCTCCAGCCGCTCGGCCAGCGCGCTGGCCCAGCCCGGGACGAGGTGCGGCGGCATGGCAGCAGGCACGAACTGTTCCCAGTCGCCGATCTGCGGCCGGTTCAGGACCACCCGCCCCGGCATATCGGGCGCGGTCGGCATTTCGCTGCACAGAAAGTCCGCCCCGCCCGGCCGGCGCAAGGCCAATTCCATGAGATTGGATGGCCGCACGCGGTAGGAGACGATCGGGGCGTATGTCGTGTCCCCCTCGATGCTGAGCGTCAGCGGCTCGGGCGTCATCGGCAGCAGGAAGGCGAGATCCGGGCGCCGTTGCGGCCGATAGAGGCCGACATGGGCGAGCGTTTCCGCAACCTGATCGACGCCTATCACGCGGCCGGTCCCGCGGTCGCAGGCGAGCAGCCCGCCATGGAAGGTGGCGACGGAAGAAAAAAGCGGCGTGTCCATGACGGGAGAGTAGCGAGCGATACCGGCGAATCCTAGGCGCGGGGCTGGAGAGGGCGGTGATCAGATGAAAGCACGGTTAAGAGTTAGCGGCCGAACAGGCCGGCGAATGTCTCCAGTGTCTTGTCTTCCTGGGAAGCCGTCTGCAAATGGCCCAGGATCTCCGCCGAGATTTTCTGGAAGTTGCTCTTCAGTCCGGCGTTGCACGTTGCAATGCCAGGTAATCCCAACAGACGGGTTTTCTCGGCTGCAGCGCCCTTGGCGCAGAGATCCATTCGCCGGTCCGTGAACAGCCCCGTGCCCAGATGCTGCCCGAGGAACAGCTGGGCATGCCCCGGATCGAGCCGAATGAAGCCCAAGCCCGTCGCCGGATGATCTCCGGTGTTGCGTGCCTTCTTCCAGAGGAACTCCTCCGCCGATCGGAAATAATAGTGGCAGATCCACGCCTCATCGGCTCGCGGCGACAGAGATACATTAGGATCTCTGTTCTGGCCTGGCGCGCAGTGCAGATCCCCGGCTGAATTCACGAAAGTGGTTGGTGGGAAACCAGGTGGCGAGACCGGAAAGTGACACCAGGAGTGTCGGAACCGATTTGTCCGGAACAGCGTCTTGACATGGACGTCCAATCGACATCGCGTCATCCGCTCCCAGATCGGTTCGTCTCTCCACCAAAGTTCGGCACTGGAGCCGAACATCAGCCATGACAGCGCGATGGCATCGACGTGATCGGCTTCGTGCCAGTTCACGTAGTCCTGCAGCGAGCCGAAGCGCCGGGTGTCGAACGAAAAGAACTCGTCGACATCGATACAAAGGGTCCACCGGTAGTCGAGAATGTCGGGCAGGATGCTCAGTGTGTGGCCATACCCCTTCAGCTGGGGAGAAACCCCGGCATCGACGTGATTGTCGATCCAGGTGATCTCGCTGTGCTCTGCCAGGAGCGCCAGCAGGTCATCGGACCCGTCATCGTTGTTGTTGCTGTAGATGAAGAAGTCCTCGACACCGATCGAGCGGTGATAGGCGATCCAGTCCAGGAGATAGATGCCCTCATTGCGGGCGGCCGCCATGATGCACACAAGCTTTCTCGGCATCACCTCGGCACGTGCCGCCGAGGCGATGCCATGGCCCAATGTCACGCTGTGCGAGGCGAGCGTGGGAAGCGAAAGATGGTCGAATTCCTTGGGCAGCACGTAGGCGCGGGGCTTGGGGGCATCACGATCCCGCGTCCATTCCGCAAGGGCAGGTACCGCGGTCTGAGCCCATACGTCGCGCGGCAGAAGTCTGGCCAGCCGGTCTATCGCTACCGGGGAGGAGAGGATGCGGGCTCCCAGCCAGCGCAGTTCATCGTCCGGCAGAAGCCGCCCGAGCGCTTCGACGGCGGCGATCGCCGGGTCCAGGACGGGGTCGGGCTGACCCAGGATGTCCAGCACGGCCTGCCCGGTCAGCGGCCTCTGGAACAGCTGCTCCAGCCGCTCAGCCAGCGCGATTGCCCACCCCGGGACGAGGTGCGGCGGCATCGGGGCGGCTACGAACTGTTCCCAGTCGCCGATCTGTGGCCGGTTCAGGATCACCCGCTCCGGCAGATCGGGCGCGGTCCGCATCTCGCTGCACAGGTGATCCGCCCCGCCCGGCCGGCGCAGGGCCAATTCCATGAGGTTGGACGGCCGCACGCGGTAGGAGACGATCGGGGCGTATGTCGTGTCCCCCTCGATGCTGAGCGTCAGCGGCTCGGGCGTCATCGGCACCAGGAAGGCGAGATCCGGGCGCCGTTGCGGCCGATAGAGGCCGACATGAGCGAGGGTTTCCGGGACCTGATCGACGGCCATGACCCGACTGGTCCCGCGGTCGCAGGCCAGCAGCGCGCCATGGAAGGTGATGACGGAAGAAAAGAGCGGCGTGTCCATACGAGTGTCTAGCGACTGATACCGGCAAATCCTAGGCGGGACCCGGGACTTGCCGCGCCCGCCGATACTCCTCCATCAGGCGCCGGCAGAGTTCTGCTGTCGCGGGGATGTCATCGATCGCGCCCACGCCCTGTCCCGCCGACCAGATGTCCTTCCAGGCGCGCTTTTCGCGCTCTCCCATGTCCATCTCCGGCCGGCTGTCCAGATCGACGCCCGCCCGCTCCAGGCTGGGGCGCAGGAAGTTGGCGTGCACGCCCGAGATCGCCGGCGTGTAGACGATGTCCTTTGCCGAGCAGGCCAGCAGCATCTGCTTGTAATCCGGCGGCGCGAGGCTCTCCTGGGTGGCGATGAACCGGGTGCCGAGATAGGCCAGGTCGGCGCCCATCAGCTGCGCCGCGGCGATCTGCGCGCCGGTGGAGATCGCTCCGGACAGCACCAGGGTGCCGTCGAACATCGCCCGCAGCTCGTGCAGGAAGGCGAACGGGCTCAGCGTGCCGGCATGTCCGCCGGCGCCGGCGGCGACCGCGATCAGCCCGTCCACCCCGGCCTCGGCGGCACGGGCGGCGTGGCGCAGGTTGATCACGTCGTGGAGCACCAGCCCGCCATAGGCGTGCACGGCCTGCACCACTTCGCGCACAGCGCCGAGTGACGTGATGACCAGAGGCACGCGGCGCTCCGCCACGATCTGCAGGTCCGGCTGCAGTCGCGGGTTGGTGCGGTGGACGATCAGATTGACCGCGAAGGGCGCGCTGCCTCGGTCCAGCCGCTCGGCGATCTCCGCCACCCACTCCGCGAACTCCGCGCTGCTGCGCCGGTTCAGCGCGGGGAAAGCCCCGACCAAGCCGCTGCGGCAGGCCTCGACGACCAGGTCGGGCCCGGAGACGAGGAACATCGGCGCGGCGATCGCCGGGAGGGCCAGGCCGTGCAGGGCAGGGGGAAGCGGCATGGCCCGTCCGTAGCCCGGGAACGGGAGCGGTGCCAGCCGTCGAGAGCGGAATGGCGCCCCGCCGAAGCTCTGTGCGGCGTGCATGCCAGCCTAAGGCTGGCACGGGCGGGGCGAGCGGCGTATTGAGCAGTTCGTAACGCGCGTTACCATATCATCAGTTGCAAGATGCCCTCCTCGATAGCCCGAATCGCCGACCTGCCTGCCGCCTCCCCTACCGAGGTGCTGCCGAACTTCAGCCATCGGCAGATCGTTCGGGTGATCCTCGGCATCGCGCTCTGCATCCTGCTCTCGGCGCTGGACCAGACCGTCGTGGTGCCGGCGGTGCCGGCCATCGCTGCCGACCTGAACGGCTTCGGCCATCTCTCCTGGATCGTCACCGCCTATCTGCTGACCTCCACCGTGGCGACGCCGCTCTACGGCAAGCTCAGCGACATTTACGGCCGCCGGGCGCTGCTGCTGCCGGCTATCGTGCTGTTCGTCATCGCCTCGGCGCTCTGTGGCGCGGCGCAGTCGCTGATGCAGCTGATCCTGTACCGTGGCCTGCAGGGCCTCGGCGGCGGCGGGCTGACGGCCATGGCCCAGGCCTCGATCGCCGATGTCGTGGCGCCGCGGGAGCGCGGGCGCTACCAGGGCTACATGACCTCGATGTGGGGCATCGCCAGCATCGCCGGGCCGATCGTCGGTGGCGCCTTGACCGACCATCTCTCCTGGCGCTGGATCTTCTGGATCAACCTGCCGCTCGGCGTCTGCGCCTACATGCTCAGCAGCCGCGCCCTGAAGACGCTGCGGGTGCGGCGGGTGGCGGCGCGGATCGACTACCTCGGCGTCGCCCTGCTCACCTGCGCGATCACCTGCCTGCTGCTGGTGCTGAGCTGGGGCGGCACCGAGTTCCCCTGGTTGTCGTCCCCGGTTGGGGGGATGCTGGCGGGCGGCCTGGTGCTGCTGGGCTGGCTCGTGGTGCAGGAGCGGCGCATCGCCGATCCGCTGCTGCCGCCCCGGCTGTTCAGCAACCCGGTGTTCCTCAACGGCGTCGGCGTGGCGTTTTTCGCCTCGCTCGCGATGTTCGGCGGCACCTTCCTGCTGCCGCTCTACTTCCAGCTGCTGCGCGGTGCCGACGCCTCGCAATCCGGCCTGCTGGTGATCCCGTTCCTGGCCGCCAACGTCGTCACCTCCTATGTCGGCGGCCAGGCGACGCGACGGCTCGGCCGGACCAAGGCCGTGCTGCTCGCCGGGCTGGTGGCCATCCTGCTCGGCTTCGTCGGGCTTGCCGTGCTCGGGCCGCAGGCGCCGCTCGTCTTCGCGTTGCTGTGGACCATCGTGCTCGGCGGCGGCATCGGGGTCTGCATGCCGGCGACCATGGTGGCGGTGCAGAACGCCGCCGAGCGGCGCGACGTCGGCATGGCGACCGGCAGCACCCTGCTGCTGCGCTCGATGGGCGGCGCCTTCGGCTCCACCCTGGTCGGCGCCGTACTCATCGGCCGCTTTGCCGAGCGGCTCGCGGCACTGCATGTCACGACCCCGATCAACCTCGGGGACATGCACGGGGCGGCGGCGCTCGCCGGCCTCGATCCGGCAACGCGGATGGTGGCGCAGGCGGCCCTCGGCAACGCCTTCGACCTCGATTTCGCGGTCTGCGCCGTGCTGATGGTGCTGGCCGTCATCCTCGCCGGCTGCGCCCGCGACGTGCCGCTGAAATCGAGCGAAGCGACGCCGGCGCCGGTCGGTCACTGATTTAAGTCATGGGGTCTGGGGGCCGCTGCCCCCAGCGGGTCCAGGGCGGAGCGGGCGAAGGTTCCACGGGCGAAGCCCATGGAATTGCCCGCGGAGGGGGAGCCCTGGCCTTGCTTTTCAGCGCGGCGCCGGGATTGGCGCGCAGTTGGTGCGGCCGGAGGCCACGCAATCCTGCAGGCTGGCCATGCTGTGCAACCGCCCGGTCAGCCACCAGCCGCCGAGCACGAGCAACACCACGACCACCACCGCGATCACCGCGGCCCGACGCGAACCGGAGGCTTCCTCGTCCATCTCTCTCTCGTTGACAGCGTGCTGCGTTCCCCGGTCAGTTGACACGATGATCTCGCGCCTTGCATCGGCGATTCTGCCGGCCCTGCTCGTCCTCTCGCTGGCCTCTGCCGGCCGGGCCATGCCGGTGGTCCCCGAGCAGAGCCGCTTCTTCGTGGCCAGCGACGGTGTCCGGCTGCACTATCTCGAGGCCGGGCGGGGCCACACGATCGTCTTCATCCCGGGCTGGGACATGCCGGCCTGGATCTGGCAGCGTCAGATCGACGACCTCGCCCGCTTCTACCATGTGGTCGCCTTCGATCCGCGCTCGCAAGGCGACAGCGATATCGCGCCCACCGGCAACGAGCCGTTCCGCCGTGGCCAGGACATCGCCGAGCTGCTGGCGACGGTGAGCCTGGAGCCGGTGGTGCTGGTGGGCTGGTCGCTGGGCGTGCTCGATGCCCTCGCCTATGTCCACGAGCACGGCGACAACCGGCTGGCCGGACTGGTGCTGGTGGACAACTCGGTGGGCGAGGACCCGGCGCCCCTGCCGCCGGCGGTGCCGCGGGGCGTGCGGCGCGCCCGGATGCGGGTCTCGCGCGAGTTGCAGATGCGGCGCTTCGTCGCCGGCATGTTTCATACGCCGCAACCCGAGGAATTCCTCGACAGGCTGACCGAGACGGCGCTGCGCACGCCCCCGGCGATCAGCGCCGAGCTGCTCGAGTATCCGGTGCCGCGCAGCTACTGGAAGGAGGCGATCTACGCCACCTACAAGCCGATCCTCTATGTCGTGCGCCCGTCGCTGGAGGGTCAGGCGGACAATCTGCAGGCCAGGCACGCCGGCGCCGAGACGGCGATCTTTGCCGATGCCGGCCACGCCCTGTTCATCGATGACGCCGACCGGTTCGACGATCTGGTGGAGAACTTCGTGCAGCGCCGCGTCTGGCCCGGCCGCGTCCGGTGAGCGGCGCGCGGCCGCAATCCTTGTGGCCGCTCTTCCTGATCTCTGCCGGATCAGTCGGTTACGAGATTGCTCTGACCCGCTACTTCGCCGTCGCGAAATGGTCGGAATACGGCTATTGGGTGATCTCCATCGTCATGGCCGGCTTGGCGCTGAGCGGCGTGACGGTGGCCTTGGCGCGTACTGCCCTGCTGCGCCGTGCCGCTGTCCTGCAGCCGGTGCTGCCGGTGCTGCTGATCGCCGCGGCGGCGCTCGGCTACCATTTCACCACAGCCAATCCCTTCAACCCTCTGCAATTGCAGAACCCGACGACGTGGCTGCCGCAGCTCGCCAATATCGGCGGCTATTACGCCTGCCTGCTGCCGTTCTTCTTCCTGACCGGGCTCTACATCAGCCTGAGCTTCGTGGTGAACGACCGGCGGGTCGGCCTGGTCTACGGCTTCGACCTGACCGGCGCCGGCGTCGGGGCGCTGCTGGTCCTCGTCCTGATGCTGGTGGTGCACCCGTTCCGGCTGGTGCCGGTGCTGCTGCTGCCGCTCGCCGCCGCGGCGCTGCTGGTGCCGATCAGGCCGTGGGGGCGGCGCCTGGCCATTGCCGCCGCGACGCTCGGCTGCCTGCTGGCCGGCGAGGCGCTGCTGCTGCTCGACGACCAGGCCGCCTACAACGATTTCAAGGCGATCTACGCGCCGCTGCACGTGCCGGACAGCCGCACGCTCGCGCAGATCCGCTCGCCACGCGGCCTCTACACGCTGCTCGACGACTTCACCGAGCGCGTCGACACCGACGTCTCCAATGACGCGGCGATGCTGGGCCTGCCCGGCCCGCCGCAGACCTTCGGTCTATACCGCGACGGCAATCGCATCGCCGCGCTGCCCAAGCCCGGCGCCACTTCGGTGCCCTACGCCGGCGCCACGCTGGCGGCGTTCCCCTATCTCCTGCATCCCGGGGCGAAGGTGCTGCTGCTCGGCCCCTCGGGGGGCTTCCGGCTGCGCGAGGCGCTGGCGCTCGGCGCGGCGCAGGTCGATGCCCTGGAGCCCGACGCGGTGCTGCGCAGCGCCTTGCGCAACGGCCTCGGCCCGTCTCCCGCCATCGCCGATGACCCGCGTGTGCGGGTGTCGGCGGAGAGCCCGGCAGCGGCGGTGCGCGCCGCCCGCTACGACCTGGCCCGCTACGACCTGATCGACATCTCTGGCGACTTCCTCGACGAGGCTGAGGCCAACGCCGCCGCCTTCACCGTCGAGGCGATCGCCGCCGATCTGCGCGCGCTCGATCCGGGTGGCATCGTCTCCATACCGGTGTCGATCCGCGAATTCCCCGCCTATGCCGTGCGCATGCTGGCGACGGTGCGCCCGGCGCTGCTGCGCGCGGGGATGACCGATCCCGGGCAATACGTCGTGGTGTACCGCTCCGCCTGGAACGTGCGCATCCTGGTCTCCAATGTGCCCTGGGACGCCGCGCGCATCGCGCTGCTGAAGAAATTCTGCAGCGACCGCTCCTTCGACGTCTCCTACTATCCCGGGATCGACGTCGCGGCGGCGCGCGCCGGCATCTACAACGACCTGCCCGCGGTGTCCTTCGAGCAGGGCGAAATCACCTCCTCGGGCGGACCGGCGGATGCCATCGCCGATGAGGCGCGCCAGGCGCTGGCGGGCGAGCCGACGGAGAGCCAGGAGGCGTTCAACCTGGCGCCGATCACCTATGATCGGCCGTTCTTCTACGACGTGCTGCGCCTCGAGCGTCTCGGCACCATCCTCAAGCGGCTGGAGATGCTGCCGCAGGCCGAGATCGGCCCGCTGGTCAACCTCGCCGTGCTGGGGCAGGCGGTGCTGATCGCACTCGTCGTCCTGCTGCTGCCGCTGGTCCGCGCCGGCGGCCTGGGCAGGATCGGGAGGGGCCTGGTGCTGCGCTCGATGGTCTATTTTGCCGGCCTCGGGCTCGGCTTCCTGTTCATCGAGATCACGCTGATCGACCGCGCGTCGTTCTATCTCAACGACCGAGCCAGCGGCTTCGCCCTGGTGCTCACCGGCATGCTGATCTGCTCGGGCGCCGGCAGCCTGCTGTCTTCCCGCTGCGCCGCCGACCCGAGGCGCGCCCTGCTGCTCGCCGTCACCGGGGTGGTGCTGTGGTGCGGGCTGCTCGCCGCGGCGGCGCAGCCGGCCATGCTGGCGACGATCGGCCTGCCCTGGCTGGTGCGCGCCGGCATCGTCCTGCTCGTGCTGGCGCCGGTGTCCGTGGCGCTCGGCCTGCCGTTCCCGCTCGGCCTCGAGCGCACCGGCTCGACCGCCCTGCTGCCCTGGGCCTGGGGGCTGAACGGCGCCTTCTCCGTGGTCGCCACGCCACTCGCCAACCTCATCGCACTCCAGGCAGGCTTCAACAGGGTTCTGCTTTGCGCCGCGATCCTGTATGTCGTCTGTTCGATTGCGTTCCCATCCCGGCGAGAGAGCGTGGCTTGGCAGGACATCTCGGCTACCTGACGCGGCGCGGCCTGATCGCGGGCGGCGCCGCCCTTTCGCTCGCCGCCCCTGCGGTCGCGGCCGGGTCGGCCGCCGCCGCCGCGGGCTGGACGCGGGAGGCGTATGAGCGGGCGATGCGGGAATCCGGCCGCCCGGTGGACCTCACCGACGCGCAATTCGAGGCGATCCAGGCGCGCAAGCCGGCCGCCCTGGCGCGCATCGAGAGCTATCTCAAGGAGCATCTCGGCGCCGCCGATCCGGCGGTGATGCAGGCCTTCCGCGCGGTGCCGCGGGAATACTTCCACTATCTCTATTCCGAGCACCGGGCGACCCCGGGTGACGCCTATGAGGCCGACCCCAAGCCCTGGGGACTCGGCTACGGCTCGGCGCTGTCGGACTATCTGGGCCAAGCCTACATGACGCAGATCTGCAAGCCGAAGCCCGGCGACGTCACGCTCGAGATCGGCACCGGCAGCGGCTTTCAGAGCGCGCTGCTGTCGCGCATCGTCGCGCGCGCCTATTCCATCGAGATCATCGAGCCGCTCGGCCGCGCCGTCGGCCGGATCTTCGCCCCGCTCGGCTATGGCAATGTCGAGACCCGGGTCGGCGACGGCTATTACGGCTGGCCGCAGGTCGCCGGCGGCTTCGACATCATCATCGTCACCTGCGCGGCGCAATATGCACCGCCGGATCTCTTCAAGCAGCTGAAGCCGAACGGGCGGATGATCATCCCCATCGGCCAGCCCTTCAAGCGCGGCCAGGTGTTGTACGTCTATACCAAGGACGAGGCGGGCAAGGTCCACTCCCGCCGCGACATCGGCGTGTTCTTCATCCCGATGACCGGCGCAATGATGAAGAACCCGGCGCCGCCCCCCGCTCCGGCGGCCTCCGCCGTGCAGGCGTCGGCAACGATCGCGACCCCTGCCGAGCCCGCCCCGCCCTCGCCGAGCCCCCAGCCGGCGACGACGGAGTAGCGTCCGCTCCCAATGGGATCGGCGGCGCGGCGCGGCCGACGGGTTGCCATCCGCACGCGCCCCGGGAATGATGCCATGGCGCGGTCCTGAACGAGGGTCGCGCGGTCGGGTCGCGCTGCGGGACCGACGAAAAAAAACACGGGAGGAATTTGGCATGAGTAGGCAGAGACTGCTGTGCAGTGCGGCGTGGCGAGCCTTGCTCGCGGCGGGGATGGGAGCGGCGCTCTTCGCCGCACCGGCAGAGGCCCGCATCACCAGCATCGTCATCACGGCGCGCACGTCGCCGGTCTATAACGGCGCCACGTTCGGCTCGACCGGCGCCTACGAGCAGCTCGACGGCATGGCCTATGGCGAGGTGGACCCGAAGGATCCGCTGAACGCCATCATTCAGGACATCGACCGGGCGCCGCGCAATGCCGACGGCATGGTGGCGTATTCGATGAACATCTCGATCCTCAAGCCGGTCAACATGAGCCAGGGCAACCACGTCCTGCTCTATGACGTGGTGAATCGCGGCAACAAGATCGTCACCAGCTTCTTCAACACCGGCACCAGCACCACCAACCCGCAGGGTGACGGGTTTCTGGAGAACCAGGGCTACACCATGGTCTGGAGCGGCTGGCAGGGCGACCTTCTGCCCCTGCCCAGTCTGATCACCCTGCAGGTGCCGGTGGCGCAACACCGGGACGGCACGCCGATCACCGGCATCATGCGCGACGAGATCACGCCGAGCGTAGCCGTCAACACCGAGCCGCTCACCGCGGGATCGAGCTCGAACACCCCGGGCTACCCGACGGTGAGCCTGAACACGGCCAATACCGTGCTCACCGAGCGCGTCCACCAGTACGACCCGCAGACGATCATTCCGCCGAGCCAGTACGCCTTCGCCGATTGCACGACCGTTCCTTTCCCGGGCACGCCCAACGCCCAGAGCGTCTGCCTTGGTCCGCATGGTCCCAACAATTCGGAGAACGGGTTCGACACCAACCATATCTACGAGCTGCTCTACACCGCCAAGAACCCGCTCGTGCTCGGGCTCGGCTTTGCCGCCACGCGCGATTTCGTCAACTTCCTGCGGACCTCGACGGATTCGTCGAACCCGCTGGCCGGCGGCGGCATCAGCAAGGCCGTCATGCATGGCACGTCGCAGAGCGGCCGCTGGGAACGCACCTACCTCGATCTCGGCTTCAACGAGGCCGAGGACCACAGCCGAGTCTTCGAGGGCATGAACCCGCACATCGGCTCGGTCCGCGGCTCCTTCAACATCCGCTTCGGCACGCCGGGGCGGCTCGCCGGCACCGAGCACACGGAGAAGCAGTATCCCGGACCGGAGCTGCCGCAGACCTACCAGGATGAGCGTGATCCCGTCACCGGGGTGACCGCTGGCCTGCTCGACCGCTGCACCGCGTCCAACACCTGCCCGAAGATCGTGCACGTGATGAGCGACACGGAATATTGGGAGGCATCGGGTTCCGGCGACACGACGAACCCGGAAGGCACCAAGGACCTGGTGAATCCGTCAACTGTGCGGATTTACCAGATGTCGAGCACGCAGCACGGCGGCTACTCGCCCGTCGCGCCGCTGCCGACCTCGACCGGCATCTGCGAACAGCTGCCGAACGTCAATTCCTACACCTACATCCTGCGCGACCTGCTGGTGCGCTTGACGGACTGGGTGGTCTCCGGCGAGGCGCCGCCGGCCAGCAAATACTCGACGATCTCGGGTGGAACGCTGGTGCGGCCGGAGCAGGTCGAGTTCCCGCAGATCCCCGGCGTGACCTTCAACCTGCACACCACCTACAACACTCACCAGTTCCTCTATCGCGGCCCGAAATACGATCCGATCGATGTTTCGGGCGTGATCACCGAGGAGCCGCCGCTGCCGCTGTACAACTACCAGGTGCTGCTGCCGCAGGTGGATCTGGACGGCAACGACATCGGCGGCGTGCGCTCGGTAACCTTGCAGGCGCCGCTCGGCACCTATACCGGGTGGAATACCCGTCGCGCCGGCTACAGCGAGGGTGACGCCTGCGACCTGACGGGAAGCTACATCCCGTTCGCGGTCACCGATGCCGACCGTGCCGCCGGCGACCCGCGGCCCTCGCTGCAAGCGCGCTACGGCAATCACGCGGGCTACGTCGCCGCGGTGACCCGCGCGGCCAACACGCTGGTCCGGCAAGGCTTCCTGCTGCTCCAGGACGCGCAGACGCAGATCCAGGCCGCCGCAGCCAGCAGCGTGCTGCAGTAGCCGACGCCTCTGCCCCACGACGGGATGCGCAATCCCGTCGTGGGGAGCGTCGTGCTTGCGAAGGCGCCCGGCGCAGCCGATGTTTGCGCGATGGAAATCCAGGCATTCGACATCATCGTCATCGGCGCCGGCATCGCCGGGGCCAGCGCCGCCGCGTGGCTCGCCGCCGACCACCGCGTCGCGCTGCTCGAAGCCGAGGATGCCGCCGGCTATCACACCACCGGCCGCTCCGCCGCCATGTGGCTGGAGAATTACGGCCCGCCGGACGTGCGCCGGCTCGCCCGGCTTTCGCGCGGCTTCCTCGAAAACCCGCCTGCCGGCTTCGCTGCGCATCCGCTGCATCATCCGCGCGCCGTCGTCTTCGTCGCACCCCCCGAGCAGCACGCGCATCTGGAAGCGATGTTGGCGGAGGCCACCGGTGTTCGCGAAATCGACCTCGACGAGCTGCGCGTCCGTGTGCCGGCACTGCGGCCGGACTACGCCGTCGCCGCCGCCATCGAGGAAGACGCCTTCGACATGGATGTCGCGGCGCTGCACCAGGGATATCTCGCCATGCTGCGCGCCCATGGTGGTGTGCTGGCACTGAACCGGCGGAGCGAGCGCCTCGAGCGCCGCCAGGGTGCCTGGCACGCTTTCGCCGGCGGGCAGCGCTTCACCGCGCCGATCGTGGTCAACGCCGCCGGCGCCTGGGGCGACGAGATCGCGACACAGGCCGGCGTCGCCCCGCTCGGCCTGTCGCCGCGTCGCCGCACCGGCGCCATCATCGACCCGGCGCCGTGGCAGCCGGAGAACTGGCCGATGGTCAACGATGTCGACCACACCTGGTATGTGCGGCCCGAGGCACGCACCCGGCTGATGGTCTCGCCGGCCGACGAAACCCCGATGCACCCGCACGACGTGCAGCCCGACGAACTCGACATCGCCATCGCCATCGATCGCATGCAGCAGGCGCTCGACATCCCGGTTTCGCGCGTCGAACGCAGCTGGGCGGGCCTGCGCACCTTCACCCCCGACCGCAACCTTGCCCTGGGCTGGGATCACGACGCCGAGGGGTTTTTCTGGTGCGTCGGCCAGGGCGGCTACGGCATCCAGACCTCGCCGGCTGCCGGGCGGCTGGTGGCAGATGTCATTGCCGGGCGCGATCCGGGAGAAGCGGGACAGGTGCTGGCCGGGATGGATCCCGGACGCTTCCACCAGAAGCAGGATGGCGAGGGCTCCCCCTCCGCCTGACGCACCGGACCAGCCACCGTCGCCATGCCGGTACGGCGCATCCCATGGACGCCGCGCCCCACCCCCCCTAAACCGGACCGATGCACGCCGACTCGGCTGACCCGATCCGCACGCCCCGGGCCGAGCACATGGACGAGATGGTGGACGGCAAAGGCGGGCTGCGGCCGCATTGGCGCAGCCTGTTCGCCGCCTGCATCGCCCTGGAAGACGGCGGCATCGCCGAGCGCGGACACCGCCTCGATCGCGCCTTCGAGGACGAGGGCGTCACCGGCGTGCTGCCGGGCATGGCGACCCAGCCCACGCCGTGGCGCTGCGATCCGATGCCGCTGCCGATCCCCTCGGCGGAGTTCCGTGCCCTGGAAGCCGGCCTGGCGCAGCGTGCGCGCCTGCTCGAAGCGGTGCTGCAGGACCTCTACGGCCCGCAGAACCTGCTTGCCGACGGCGTGCTGCCGCCGGCCATGGTCTATGCCAACCCGGCCTTCCTGCGCCCCTGCCACGTCATCGAAGGCGTACGACGGGAAAGCCTGCTGCAGCTCTATGCCGCCGACCTGGTGCGCGGCCCGGATGGCGCGTGGCGGGTGCTCGCCGACCGCACCGCCGCCCCCGCCGGCATGAGCTACGCGCGCGAGAACCGACGCATCCTGGCGCGCGTGCTGCCCGAGCTGTTCCGGCCGGTGCAGATCCGTCCGCTGCGGCCGTTCTTCGACATGTGGCAGGACGCGCTGCGCCGGCTGGCGCCGCCGGAGCGCGCCAACCCGGCGATCGCGCTGCTCACCCCGGGCACCGGGCATCCCCAATGGTTCGAGCACATGCATCTCGCCCGCGAGCTCTCCTGCGTGCTGGCGGAGGGCAGCGACCTGACGGTGCGCGGCGGGGCGGTGTACCTGAAGACCTTGCGCGGCCTGCAACCGATCGACGTGGTGCTGCGCCGGATCGAAGGCCGGCTGGTCGATCCGCTTGAGCTCGACCTCGGCGGCGGGGTCGGCGTCACCGGCCTGATGGACGCGGTCCGCCGCGGCCGCGTGCGCATCGTCAACGATCCCGGCTCGGGCGCGCTGGAGGCACCGGCGCTGGCCGCCTTCCTCCCGGAGCTGGCCCGGCGCCTGCTGGGCGAGACGCTGCGCCTGGCCAGCGTGCCGACGCTCTGGCTGGGCCACGCCGCGGCGCGCTCGCGCGTGCTGGCGGACACCGCCGCGTGGCTGATCCGCCCGGCGACCGACGGGCTCAGCCCGGCGATCCTCACGGAAGGGCTCGACCCGCCCGAGCGGCTGTCCCTGTTGCAGCGGATCGAGGCGCGTCCGTGGGACTATGCCGCCTCGGCCTGGACCCCGCCTTCGGTGGCGCCCTGCTGCACCGCGGCCGGGCTGGCGCCGCGCCCGATCGTGCTGCGCGTGTTCCTGGTGTTCGACGGCTGCGAGTGGCGGGCCATGCCGGGCGGCCTGGCCCGGGTACTCGGCGAGGGCGACCGCATCGCCGGCCGCCTGCCCTGGCAAGGGCTCTCCAAGGACGTCTGGGTGCTCAGCGAGGAGGGCGGCGACATCCTGGGCCCCGCCGCCTCCGTGGCACCCCGGCTGCCGATCCGCCGCACCGCGGGCGAGCTGCCCAGCCGGGTCGCCGACACGCTGTTCTGGCTCGGCCGCTACGTCGAACGGCTGGAGGACAGCGCCCGCCTGGCCCGCGCCGCGCTGCGCCGCCTCGGCCGCGGCACCACCACGCCGCGCGACGTTGCCGAGCTGCAGGCGCTGTCGCGCTGCCTGAAGCGCGCCGGCCTGATCGAGGCGGAGGACGCCACCGGCGCCGCGGTGGCGCGCGCGCTTAGCGACGCCCTGCTGCGCAGCGTGCGCGACGGCGGCCGTATCCTGCATCAGCTCAGCCGGGTGGCGCAGCTCACCGAGGCGGCGCGCGACCGCCTCACCGACGACATGTACACCACCTTCACCCAGGCGCTGCGGGTGCTGCGCGCCGAGGCGGCGGGCGTGGACGGCAGTCTCGACACCTTGTCGCAGCTGCTGCTCGGCGTGCTGCGCTTCTGCGCCGGTGTTGCCGGGCTGGCCGCCGAGAACATGGTGCGCGCCGGCGGCTGGCTGTTTCTCGACCTCGGCCGCCGTATCGAGCGCGCCCAATCCACCTCAGCCGCCATCGCGGCCGCCCTCGATCAGCAGCCCGAGCGCATCGAGGCGGGGCTGCGGCTCGTGCTCGAACTCTGCGATTCGACGATCACCTACCGCAACCGCTACCTCACCGTGCTGCAACCCGGGCCGGTGCTCGATCTGGTGCTCGCCGACCCGGGCAATCCGCGCAGCCTGGCCTTCCAGCTCGCCGCCATGCGCACCCGGCTCGACGAAGTGGCCGGCCCGTCCGACCGGCTCGCCGCCACCGCGGCCGGCCTTTCGGGCGAGGTCGAGGCCCTGGTGCAGAGGGTGATCGACAGCCCCGAGCAGGCCGTCGAAGCCGCCAACCTGCCGCCGCGACTGCGCGCCGTCGCGGCCGGCGTCGCCGCGTTGTCCGATCGCATCGACCGCCGCTACTTCGCCCTGCTGCCGGCGCCGCAGGCCGTGGGCGTAAACGAAGTCGCCGACGAAACGATCCGCGGCGCCGCATGAGGCTTCGCGTCCGGCACGCGACGCGCTACCGCTACACCACGCCGGTCGACCTCGGCAGCCACATGCTGCACCTCTCGCCGCGCTGCCTGCCGCATCAGCGCGTCATCTGGGACCGTATCGCCGCACAGCCGCCGGCCCTGAGCACGAGCGAGAGCCTCGATCATTTCGGCAATCGCGTGACCTGGCTGTCGCTCGAGCAGCCGCACGCTGCCTTCGACGTGGTCGCCGAAGCGCTGGTCGAGGTGCAGTTTCCCGCGCCGCCCGATCCGCTCGCGACACCCGCCTGGGAGGACGTCGCGGCGCAGGCCCGGCAGGGCGGACCGGAGGCGTGGGAGGCGGCGGAGTTCGGTTTCGACAGCCCGATGGCGCCCGCCGATCCGGACGCCGGGGCCTATGTCGCGCCCTGCCTGTCGCGGCGCCGGCCGATCCTCGAGGCGCTGCTCGATCTGAACGGCCGCATCCGTCGCGACTTCGCCTTCCGGTCCGGCGTCACCACCATCCGCACGCCGGTTTCACGCGTCATGGCGCAGCGTGCCGGCGTTTGCCAGGATTTCGCCCACGTCATGATCGCCGGGCTGCGCGCGCACGGCCTGCCCGCGCGCTACGTCTCCGGCTATCTCCGCACCCGGCCGCCGCCCGGCGGCAAGCGGCGCCGTGGCGTGGACCAGTCCCACGCCTGGGTGGGATGCTGGCTCGGTCCGGCGCATGGCTGGGTCGATCTGGACCCGACCAACGATCTCGTCGTGCGCGAGGAGCACGTCGTGCTGGGCTGGGGACGCGACTACGGCGACGTCAGCCCGGTGCGGGGGATCATCCTCGGCGGAGGCAAGCACGCCCTGTCGGTCAGCGTGGATCTCGATGAGGAATAGAGGCTTCCGGCCGTGCGATCCCGAGCTCCTCGCCGGTCGCCAGCAGGTTGGACCAGGTCTCCGCCTGCAGCGGTATCCCGTCGCGCAGCCGCGCCTCGCGCATCCGCATCTCCGGTTCTCCGGGCACCAGCACCTCGCCGTCCGGGCTTGCCGGCCGCGCCGCCTTCATCCAGGCGACGTAGTCGCGCGTCGCTTGCGCGAAGCCGGCCCCGGCGAAGCTGCCGGGATCGAGATAGATCGACAGCATGCCGTTGGCGATGCCGTGCCGCGGCTCCGGTCCCGCCGTGCCGCCGCCGCTCAGGCAGCCGGCCAGGATCTCGCACATGAAGGCGAGACCGGATCCCTTGTGCTCGCCGAACGTGCGCAGGCTGCCCGGGCCTTTCGTCGCGTCGCGCACGCGGGTGTTGCCGAGCGGACCGTAGAGCATGGCCGGATCGCTCGAGAGCTGCCCGTCGGGACCGATCAGCGCGCCGTCCGGCACCTTCTTGCCGCCGTTCGAGGCGACCAGCACCTTGCCCTCCGCCACCATGGAGGTGGCGAAATCGAGCAGCAGCGGCGGCCCGCCCTCGACGGGGATGCAGATGCAGATCGGGTTGGTGGAGAAGCGCCGCTCGGCCGCGCCGTAGGGCGCCACCAGCACGCTGCCCGCGACGTTGACGAAATGGATAGAGACCAGGCCGGCCTCCGCCGCCTGTTCGCCCCAGTCGCCGACCCGCCCGACATGGCCGGCATTGCGCAAGGCGATCACCGCGATGCCGGCCTGCTTCGCCTTGGCAATGCCGAGATCGACCGCGAGCGGCGCCACCGTCTGGCCGAACCCCTGGTTGCCGTCGACCAGCGCGTGCGTCGGCGTCTCGGTGACGATGGTCAGGCGCTGCCCCGCGCGCACCCGTCCGTCCTGCAGCATCTGCACGTAGCGCGGCACACGGATCACGCCGTGGCTGTCGTGCCCGGCGAGATTGGCGGAGAGGAGATAGCGGCCGATACGCTCCGCCTCGTCGCGGGCGCAGCCGGCGGCGGTGAAGATGTCGGCGACGAAGCCGCGCAGCGTATCGGCGGCAATGACGACCGCTGCGGCTTGCTCCATGGCCGGGCTCAGATAACCCGTCCGCTTTCGGTGTCGATGAGGTGCATGTGGTTGAGGTCGGCGCTCATCGGCATCGCCTCACCCGGCACGGCGCGCGCCGACGGATCGCAGCGGGCGCAGAGCGGCGTGCCGGCGATATGGAAATGCACCATCGTCTCCATGCCCATCGGCTCGGTCACGTCCACCTGCGCGACCAGCTTCTCGACGTTCGGCTTGCCGGTGTCGCGCGCCTCGGTCAGGTGCTCCGGGCGGATGCCCAGCACCAGCGGCTTGCCGGCGAACGGTCCGTAGCGGTCGAGCCGCCCGGCGGGCAGCGGCAGCACGACGCTGTCGGAGAGCCGCAGCGACAGCCGGCCGTCGCCGTTGGTCAGCCGTGCGGGCAGGAAATTCATCGCCGGGCTGCCGATGAAGCCGGCGACGAAGCGCGTCGTCGGCTTGTGATAGAGTTCCTGCGGCGGGCCGACCTGCTCGATCACGCCGTGGTTCATCACCACCACGCGGTCGGCGAGCGTCATCGCCTCCACCTGGTCGTGCGTGACATAGACCGTGGTGGTCGGCACCTTCTGGTGCACCGTCTTGATCTCGGTGCGCATCTGCACGCGCAGCTTGGCGTCGAGGTTGGAGAGCGGCTCGTCGAACAGGAACACTTTCGGGTTGCGCACGATGGCGCGGCCCATCGCAACGCGCTGCCGCTGGCCGCCGGACAGCGCCTTCGGCTTGCGGTCGAGCAGCATCGCGATGTCGAGCAGCCGCGCCGCCTCGTCCACCCGTCGCTTGATCTCGCTTTTCGCGAAGCGGCGCAGCTTCAGGCCGAACGCCATGTTGTCGAACACCGTCATGTGCGGATAGAGGGCGTAGTTCTGGAACACCATGGCGATGTCGCGGTCGCGCGGCGGCACGTCGTTGACGATGTCCCCGCCAATCCAGATCTCGCCGGCGGTGATCTCCTCGAGCCCGGCGATCATGCGCAAGGTCGTGGACTTGCCGCAGCCGGACGGGCCGACCAGCACGACGAATTCGTGGTCGGCGATCTCGAGATCGATGCCTTTGACCGCCGACACGTTGCCTTCGTAGGTCTTCACCAGCTTGCGAACGGAAACTTGCGCCATCGTGTCTAGCCCTTGGTTGCGCCGGCGGTCAGGCCGGCGATGTAGTAGTCCATCAAAAAAGCATGGATCAGCACCGGCGGCGCCGCCGCCAGCACGCAGGCGGCCATGATCTTGCCCCACTGGAACACGTCGCCGCGGATCAGGTCGCTGATGATGCCGACCGTCAGCACCATCTGGTTGGTGGTATAGAGATAAGCCATCGGATAGAGGAACTGGCCCCAGCTGACGGTGAAGGCGAAGATCGTCGCGGCGATGATGCCGGGCAGCGCGACGGGGATGAAGATCCGCAGCAGCATCTGCAGGTAGCCGGCGCCGTCGATCAGCGCTGCCTCATCCAGCTCCTTCGGGATCGAGCCGAAATAGCCGATCATGATCCAGGTGCAGAACGGCACCGACAAGGTCGGATAGATCAGCACCAGGCACCAGACGCTGTTGATCAACCCGAGCGCGCCGATGATCTGGAACAGCGGAATGAACAGCAGCGAGGCTGGGATCAGGTAGGTAAGGAACACGCCGGTCGCCAGCGTCTGGCTGCCCCAGAAGCCCATGCGCGCCAGGCTGAACGCCGCCAGCACGGAGATCAGCATGGTGACGGCGACAACCAGCACCGTCACCTCGACGGTGTTGCAGAAGAAGGCGCGGAAATTCGGGTAATTGATCAGGTAGATGAAGTTTTCCAGGGTCGGGTGGTGCGCGATCCAGGGCGAGCCTTTTTCGGCGGAAATCTCCGCCGAGGATTTCAGGCTGGTCATCACCGTGTAGAAGGGCGGCACCAGGAACATCACGACGAACACGAACAGCGCCGCATAGCTGCCGTAGAGTGCCCAGCGCCGCTGGCTGGCGAGGCTGCGCCGGCGGCGTCCCGCCAGTGCGACGGCCCCGCCGCTCACGCCGCCATCTCCTTGGTGCGGCTGGTCACGCCGCGCAGCACGAAATAGGCGGCGACCGCGAGAATCGGCACCATGAACAGGCTGACCCCCGCGCCGAGCGGTATGTCGCCGGACTGGATACCGACCTGGAAGGCATAGGTGGCGAACACGTGCGTCATGTCCGCCGGGCCGCCCGCCGTGAGGATGCGCACGATGTCGAAATCGGCAAAGGTCACGATCAGGCTGAACAGCACGGTGATGGCGATGATGTTGCGCATCA
>JAFAYM010000077.1 GCA_019240395.1 Acidisphaera sp.
AGACTGCGCCCCAGTTGGCACGCAGCAAGGGACAACTTGGGGGCCAGAATGACCTATATGGACAGATTGCGCGATGTGTGTGCCGCCGCACCAGACAGCAGGACCGGGCTCGGCCATCCGAGCCGCGAAGCGCTGGTGGTCGTAGTCGAGGATGATGAGGAGTTTTCGAGCGCGTTTCGCGCTGTCTGCGATTGTCTTGATGTGGCCGTCGAGAGAATACCGACCCAGGATAACCTTGGGAAGGTCCTTAATCAGCTCCGTCCGATGGCTGTTGTTGCGGCCATGGATGCCACCGGCCAAGATGGCTGCCACGTCCTGATGACCATTGCGGATTTTGATCGTGACTTGCCGGTTCTGCTGATCACCGGAGATGACCCCACGTTGCTCGGTGCAGTCGATGCGGTGACGGAACTCTGGCAGCTCAGTTCTGTGACGCAATGGCCGAGCATGCTGGGCATCGGCGACGTTGTTGATTTCCTGTTTCGCGCTGGCCGCAAGGGAAACTGCATGCGCCTGATGCCTCTTTAAGTTGGCCTAGAGCGGGATGAGTTCAATCGGAGTCGGAGAGGGATTCCCGAATCGGAAGAAAGGCGATCCAACCTGCTGGCTGGGGATGGAGGCCAGCATGGATGGCGCGACTTTACTCAATGGATCTGCGTGAACGTGCGGTTGGCTCGGTTGAGCGCGGCGAGATGTCGCGACGGCAGGCAGCGTCACACTACCGGGTGGGTGTAAGCACGGTGATCGCCTGGGTGCGGCGGCGGCGCGAAACTGGCAGCGTCCAGCCCGGCAAAATGGGCGGCCACCGCCCGAGAAAGCTGGTTGGGCGGTGGCGCACCTGGCTGCTGGACCGCTGTCGCAACGGTGAGTTCACGCTGCGCGGCCTGGTTGCCGAATTGGCGGAGCTTGGTCAGAAAGTCGACTACCGCTCGGTCTGGGAATTCGTCCACCGCGAGAAGCTGACGCATAAAAAAAGACGCTGATCGCCGCCGAACAGGATCGCCCCGACGTGGCGCGCCAGCCCGCGCAGTGGCTGCGCTATCGCCGTCGGATCGATATCTCCCGCCTGGTGTTCATCGACGAGACCCCCGCCTTCGCGGGGGCAGGCTTTGGACCAAGACCAACATGGCGCCGCTGCGTGGCTGGGCGCCACGTGGCCAGCGCCTGAAGGCCAAGGTGCCGCATCGACGATGGAAAACCATGACCTTTCTCGCCGCACTTCGCCATGATCGTCTGGAAGCTCCCTGGCTGATCGATGGGCCGATCATCGGCGAGCGCTTCCGCCTCTATGTCGAGACAGTGCTGCTCCCCACACTGCGCCCCGGCGACACCGTCGTCATGGACAACTTCGGCAGTCACCGCGGCAAAGCCTCGCGGCGCGCCATCCGTTCCGTCGGCGCCGAATTGTTCTTCCTGCCCAAATACTCGCCCGACCGTAAGCGATGTGGCTCTGACACATTGCGGCACGGCGTCGTGCCGTGATGGAAGCGTCGTATGGACGCGATGCTGTTGCCGCCGGTGGAGGCTGAGGACGCTCACAAGACTGATCGTAAGAGCGCACGGCGTCCGCGTGTCGAGCTGATCACGCGTGCCGAGCGGCGGCGGCGGTGGTCGATCGAACAGAAGCAGGAGATCGTGGCGGAGAGCCTGAGCGCGGACACGACGCCGACGGAGGTGGCGCGCAAGTACGCGGTGAGCAGCGGATTGTTATACACATGGCGCCACCAATTCCTGGCCGGCCAATTCAGCCCGGCGGTACCATCTGCGCCGACCTTCGCCAAGGTCGAGATTGCCAATGCGCCAGGACAAGCTGCCCCACCCGATCATACGCCAATGGACTCGTCTGGTTCGGTAGCCACGGCGCCTCTGCCACGGGTTGAAGGGCTGATCGAGATCGTTCTGCTCGACGGCGTGACGCTGCGGGTGGATGCCAAGGTGGATGGGCGTGCGCTGCGCCGGGTTCTTGCCGCACTGGAAGGCCGATGATCGCGCTGGCGGCGGGTCTGCGGGTTTATCTCGCATGCGGGGTCACCGACATGCGCAAAGGGATGGTCGGGCTGTCGATGCTGGTGCAACAGAACCTAGCGGAGGATCCGTTCGGCGGCGCGGTTTTCGCCTTTCGTGGACGACGCGCCGGGCTGATCAAGTTGATCTGGCACGATGGTGTCGGACTTTGCATGCTGACCAAACGACTCGAGCGGGGCGAGTTCGCCTGGCCGACGTCGAACACCACGGGGCGGATCATGCTGACCGCGTCGCAATTGGCCGCTCTGCTGGACGGATGCGAGTGGCGGGCACCTATATCACTGCGCCGGCCGGAGCTGGCGGGATAATGGATCACTCCGCCAACAAAATGCTGGCCCCGACGCGGAGAGATCGTTCATCACTGCGATGTGCAAATCGCCGCCGATGCATTGCCGAACGATCTGGTCATGCTGCAGCAGATGCTGCGCGACTTGTATGCCGAGAATGACAAACTACGGCTGCTGATCGATCGCCTGACGCGCCATCAGTTCGGTCGCCGCTCCGAGCAGTTGGCGGTTGAACAACTCCAGCTCGGGCTTGAGGATCAGGAACAGACTGTTGCCGAGCACCAAGCGGCCCAGGATGCCGCCGGGCCGGCTGACGGGTCCAGGACCAGATCTCACTCCGCTCGCCCCGCCCGCAATCACGGCGCGCTGCCGGCGCATTTGCCGCGCTATGAAGTGGTGATCGATGTCGAGCACGAAGCCTGCCCGTGCTGCGGTGCCGGCATGCATTGCATTGGCGAACTGCGCACCGAGCAGCTCGATATCTCACCGGCGCAACTGCGCGTGCGGGTGACCCGGCGCCCACGGTATGCCTGCCGAAGCTGTGTGGAGGCGGTCGTCACTGCTGAAGCGCCAACGCGGCCGGTCGATGGCGGCATGCCGACTGAAGCGTTGATCGTGCACATCGTGGTCAGCAAGTTCTGTGATTCGCTCCCCCTGTATCGCCAGTCGCAGATGTTGGGACGGCAAGGTATCACACTGGACCGCTCAACCCTGAGCAATTGGGTGGGCACCGCCTGCTGGTGGCTGACACCGCTTTACGATCTGGTGGTCGCCACGGTGCTGTCGTCGCCCAAGGTCTTTGCCGACGACACGACGCTGCCGGTGCTCGATCCCGGTCGCGGGAAGACCAAGACTGGCTATCTCTGGTGCTATGCCGTTGACGACCGCCCATGGTGTGGTCCTTCCAATCCTGCGGTGGCCTACATCTATACCGAGGACCGCAGGAACGCGCGCCCGGCCGAACACCTGGCCCACTTCGCGGGTGTATTGCAGGCGGATGGGTATGGCGGCTTCAAGCGCCTGGCCGGCGATCGTGCCGATGCATCGATCCGACTGGCGTTCTGTTGGGCCCATATGAGACGCGACTTCTTCCAGTTCCATGTGTCAACGAAGTCACCGCTTGCGGCCGAGGTGCTGACGCGTGTTGCTGCGCTCTATGCGATCGAGGCGGAGATCCGCGGAAGACCCGCCGAACAGCGACAACGAATTCGCCAGGAGCGAAGTCGGCCGATCGTCGAAGTCTTGCATACCTGGCTGCAAGACCACGTCGAACGCGTCTCCGGCAGCTCGGATCTGGCGAAGGCCATACGCTACGCCCTACGCCACTGGACGGGCCTAATCGCGTTCCTCGATGACGGCCGCATCGAGATGGACTCGAACACGGTCGAGCGTGCCATCAGGCCTCATACCCTGACACGGAAAAATGCGCTCTTCGCGGGCAGTGATGGCGGGGCGCGTCATTGGGCCATCGCGATGACCCTCATCCAGTCCGCGAAAATGAACGACGTCGATCCGATGGCCTGGCTCACCGATGTGCTGCAGCGCATCGTCTCAGGACAAACCAAGTCCCACGAGCTTCACGACCTACTGCCATGGAATTGGCGATCCTCCAGGACCGGCGACCTCGACAAACTCGCCGCGTAGCGCGTCACCCTCATTCGGTCTCGGACGTCAATAAGGTCGGCGACGCGACGCTTACG
>JAFAYM010000087.1 GCA_019240395.1 Acidisphaera sp.
GCATGAAGCCGTTGGTGCCCTCGGTGACACCAAGGTCGCGGTATTTGAAGTAGGCGCGGCGACCCGAAACATATTTCGCGTTGTCCTTGGTCGCGATCGCAAGCTTCATCGCCGGCCTGGTCATGGTCTGATCGTTCATCGCGTTCCTCCTGCTGCCAGCCTCGCTGTTCAGTTTGCTTCGTAAGGCGGTTTGCTGTGGCCGGCCGGCGATAGAGTGAAGATCTCGCAGCCGGTCTCCGTGACGCCGATCATGTGCTCGAATTGAGCAGACAGGCTGCGGTCCCGCGTCACGGCGGTCCAACCGTCGTCCAGCACCTTCACCTCGGGTCTTCCTGCATTCACCATCGGCTCGACGGTGAAGAACATGCCGGGGCGCAGCACCGGGCCTTCGCCGGCGCGCCCGAAATGCAGGATGTTGGGCGCCTCGTGGAAGCGCCGGCCGATGCCGTGGCCGCAGAAATCGCGCACCACGCTGAAGCGATGGCTCTCGACGTAGCTCTGGATGGCGTGGCCGATATCGCCGAGGGTGGCGCCGGGGCGCACCGCGGCGACGCCGCGCATCATCGCCTCGTAGGTCACCTCCATGAGCATGCGGGCGCGGGTCGCCGGCGTGCCGGCGGCGTACATCCGGCTGCAGTCGCCGTGCCAGCCATCCAGCACCACGGTGACGTCGATGTTCAGGATGTCGCCTTCATCGAGTCGCCGCTCGCCCGGGATGCCGTGGCAGACGACGTGGTTTATCGAGGTGCAGATGGATTTCGGAAAGCCGCGATAGTTCAGCGGCGCCGGCGCGGCGCCATGCGCCGTGATGAACTCGTGGCAGAGCCGGTCGAGCGTTCCCGTGGTCACGCCCGGGCGGATATGCGGGGTGATCATGTCGAGGGTCTCGGCCGCCAGCCGGCCGGCCGCGCGCATCCCGGCGAAGTCCTCGGGCGCGTGGATGGTGATGCGTCTGGCGTCGGTCCCGCCGTCCATTGCTCGCTCCGTCCGGGGGTGCGGCCCCGCAGGGCCGGCCCAGGCCGAAACATGCGCAAGCCACCGGCATGACGCAAGGGAGCAGGTCGGCGAAGCGCCGGCGCTCGGCTCAGCGGCTGGCGATCTGACCCTGCTCGGTGCGGACCACGAAGCAGGCGGCTCCGGTGCGGGCGATGGAGGCGCAGGCGGCCTGCGCCTCCTGCTGGGTCAGGCCGGAGAGCTGGGCGCGCCAGGCGGGCTTGCCGTGCAGGCGATTCGGCTCGAGCCGGGGCTCGCCGCCGCCCGCGCCATGGCGGGCGATCACCGCCGCCCGCGAGGCCGCGGCGGGGTTGCCGAAGCTGCCGACCTGCACGGCCCAGCGCCCCGCGGCGCCGGGAACCCGGCCGCGCGGCATTTCCGCGATCCGGCCATGGGCCGTGGCCGGGACCGGGAGCGTTGCCGCCTGCGCGGCGGCGACCAGTCCGGGCAAGCGGGCCGTCAGCGGCATTTCGCGATGCGGCACGATCGGCACGTCTTCCCGCTCGAAGCCGTCATCGAGGAGCGCCGCCATGTGGATGTCGCGCTCGGGGTTGCTGGCCGCCCCAAGCACCACCCCGACCAGCCGGACATCGCCGCGCACGGCGCTGGTCGCGATATTGTGGCCGGAAGCCCGGATGAAGCCGGTCTTGATCCCATCCGCACCGGGATAGGTCTGCAGCATCCGATCGTGGTTGAGGATGACGCGCCGGCGGAACACGAAGCTCGGCGTGCTGAAATAACGGTACTCCGTCGGAAAATCGAGGATGAGGTGGCGCGCCAGCAGCGCCAGGTCGCGCGCCGTGCTGACCTGGTCCAGGTCCGGCAGGCCGGAGGCGTTGCGGAAGGTGGTGCGGCTCATGCCAAGGGCCCGGGCGCGCAGCGTCATCATCTGCGCGAAGCGGTCCTCGTCGCCGGCCAGCAGCTCCCCGAGCGCCGCCGCCGCGTCATTGGCGGACAGGGTGACCAGGGCGAGCACCGCCTGCTCGACGGTGATCGGCATGCCCGGCACCAGGCCGAGCTTCTCCGGTTCCATGGAGGCGGCATGCGCCGACACCGGCACCATGTCGTCGAGGCTGATCCGGCGGTCGCGCAGCGCCTCGAAGAGCATGTAGAGGGTCATCATCTTGGTCAGGCTGGCGGGATAGCGGGGCTCGTCGGGGTTGACGGCTTCGAGCACCTCGCCGGTGCGGGCGTCGATGACGATGGAGCTGTAGCGGTCCGAGCCGATCTGCGCCCGGGCCGGCGCGCCGAACAGCAGGAGGGCGAGGACGCCGAGGAGCGCGGCGCAGAGCCGGCCGCCGAGACAAGGGCCCTGTGGGTGGGCCGGCGGCTTGCCAAGCGTCTCGAAAGGCCTGCGGCGACGCGCTCCTGCACCCATTCTCAACCGCCTCTCGTCAGTCCGGGCGGCGACTGTACGGAGGGTTGGCGCGCCTGTCCAGCGAAACGGAGCCAAAATGAGAGGCTTAAGGACCGCTGTTACATCAAGCGCGCGGGGCCTTTGCACAGCACATGGCAGCCCAGCGCATTCTTCGCTGCAACGCACAAATTTTGCCTTGACCGCGCCCGGCGGCACGCTTAGGTTGCGCTTGCTGCACCGCAGCATAAGGTTCGCTGGACGAAGGGTGGATGGCCGTTTCGCATCCCTACGTTTTGCCCACTGTCGCGCGAGCCAAACCAGACAGGAGAGGCGAAATGAATATCCAGACCAGCAAGATCAAGACCATCGAGACGATCGACGCGGCGGCCGAGGCCGCCAAGTCGGCGCAGCGTGAGGCCGGCCGGGCAACGGAGCAGAACTTCGACCAGGCTGTCTCCGCGGTGAAGACCGGGGTGGCGGGCGCTGCCGCCGGGTTCGAGCAGACCCAGACCCAGCTGAAGGAGCAGATGCAGAAGGCGATGAAGACCGCCGAAGAGCTGGTCGCGTTCGGCCAGGGCAATCTCGAAGCCCTGCTGAAGTCCGGCCAGATCTGGGTCGCCGGGGTGCAGGATCTCTCGCGCCTGTTCGCGGCCAATGCCCAGGTGACCATGGATCACACCATGTCCACCTTCAAGGCGATGGCGGCGGTCCGCTCCCTGAAGGACGCGGTCGACCTGCAGACCAACCTCGCCCGCTCCACGATGGAGAAGGCGGTGAGCGAGAGCGGCCGCCTGACCGACGCCTCGGTGAAGCTGGCCGAGCAGGCGATGGCCCCGATTGCCGCCCGCGTGTCGCTGGCGGTGGAGAAGTTCTCCAAGGCCGCCTGACACCGGTTCGCGGCACTCCGGCCTGCGCCGGAGCGCCGATGACCATGAGAGCCCGGGGCGCGGATGCGTGCCCCGGGCTTTGTCGTTTGGCGCTTTCTCGTTCGGGCGTTCTCGTCTGTCGAACCGGTTTGCCGGTCCCGGCTCGCCCGGAAAACACGGGAATGGCCGGTATGGACTTTTCCCGCCACGCCGGCTTCCGATATTGTCGCCGGGACGGAGCACGGTCGGCCGGACGAAGTCGGGGCTATCGGTCCCGTGGACACAGGCAGGCGCGCGCTGGGGTAAGCGGAGCGATGAGCGACAACGACAAGCGCGGCGGCGATGGTCCCAACACAGGCGTCGTGGTCAAGACACGGCCGAAGACCCGCAAGCCCGCCATGTACAAAGTTCTGATGCTGAACGACGACTACACGCCGATGGAGTTCGTCGTGCATGTGCTGGAGCGCTTCTTCCAGAAGTCGCGGGAGGAGGCGACGCGCATCATGATGCACGTCCACCGGCGCGGTGTCGGGGTGTGCGGCGTCTATACCTATGAAGTGGCGGAGACCAAGGTAACCCAGGTGATGGACCTGGCGCGGCAGAACCAGCATCCCCTCCAGTGCACCATCGAGAAGGAGTGAGCCTCGCCAAGGCGTGACCGCTCGTTCGCGCCAAGCAGGCCGCCGCTCGGCCCGTGCAAAAGATTTCTCGTGCGCAGGGGCCCTTGCGGGGAGAAGAATGCTGCCTTGCGAACCAAAGGGAAAGAATAGGGGTGCAGACTGTCCGCGGTGTCACCAGATTGGCTTTCAGTTCCCTTAGCCAGCCGGGGCGCAACCCGCAGGCTGTGGCCGTGGTTGAGGCTGCGCGTGGGTCGCGGCTCGGGCCGCCGGGACGATCTGCGGGCGGGCGATGTGGGCCAGGACGGTCCGGCTGCCGGAATTCGCACTGAAGGAGCGGTGCCCTAGCGATGCTTTCACGTAATCTCGAACAGACGCTTCACCGCGCCCTCTCGCTGGCCAGCGAACGCCGTCACGAATACGCGACCCTGGAGCATTTGCTGCTCGGCCTGGCCGACGACAGCGACGCGGCGACCGTGCTGCGCGCCTGCGGGGTCGACCTCGACAAGCTCCGCACCGACCTGACGGAGTTCCTGGACAAGGACCTGTCCGGCCTGGCGACCGATCGCCCCGGCGACCCCAAGCCGACCGCCGGATTTCAACGCGTGGTGCAGCGGGCGGCCATCCACGTGCAGTCCTCCGGGCGTGACGAGGTGACCGGCGCCAACGTGCTGGTCGCCCTGTTCAGCGAGCGGGAGAGCCATGCCGTCTATTTCCTGCAGCTGCAGGACATGACGCGACTCGACGCGGTGAATTTCATCAGCCACGGCATCGCCAAGGCGCCCGGCCGCTCCGCCCAGCGCCCGGTGCAGGGCAGCTCGGGCGGCAGCTCGGACAGCCCGGCCGAGCCGGAGCGCGAGGAGAAGCCCGGCCGACGCAACCAGGATGCGCTGAGCAATTACTGCGTCAACCTCAACAAGAAGGCGATGGCCGGCAAGATCGACCCGCTGATCGGGCGCGAGAGCGAGATCGAGCGCACCATCCAGATCCTCTGCCGCCGCACCAAGAACAACCCGCTCTATGTCGGCGAGCCCGGCGTCGGCATGACCGCCATCGCCGAGGGCCTGGCCAAGCGCATCGTCGAGGGCGACGTGCCCGAGGTGCTGGCCAAATCGACCATCTTTGCGCTCGACATGGGCGCGCTGCTCGCCGGCACCCGCTATCGCGGCGATTTCGAGGAGCGGCTGAAGGCGGTGGTGAGCGAGCTCGAGAACCAGCCCGGCGCCGTACTGTTCATCGACGAGATCCACACGGTGATCGGCGCCGGGGCGACGAGCGGCGGGGCGATGGACGCCTCCAACCTGCTGAAGCCCGCCCTGGCCTCCGGCAATCTGCGCTGCATCGGCAGCACCACCTACAAGGAGTTCCGCAACTACTTCGAGAAGGACCGGGCGCTGGTCCGCCGCTTCCAGAAGATCGACGTCAACGAGCCCTCGGTCGAGGACACGGTCAAGATCCTGCGCGGCCTGAAGACCAATTACGAAAAGCACCACAAGGTGCGCTACACCGAGGAGGCGATCCGCGCCGCCGTCGAGCTCTCGGCCAAATACATCAACGACCGCAAGCTGCCGGACAAGGCGATCGACGTCATCGACGAGGTCGGCGCCAGCCGCATGCTGCTGCCCGAGCACAAGCGCCGCAAGACCGTCACCCTGCGTGACGTCGAGGAGATCGTCGCCAAGATCGCGCGCATTCCGCCCAAGAGCGTCTCGGCCGACGACAAGGAGACGCTGCGCAACCTGGAGCGCGACCTGAAGGCGATGGTGTTCGGCCAGGACCGCGCCATCGATGCGCTGGCCGCCGCGATAAAACTGTCGCGTGCCGGGCTGCGCGAGCCGGAAAAGCCGATCGGCAATTACCTGTTCTCCGGCCCGACCGGCGTCGGCAAGACCGAGGTGGCGCGCCAGCTTGCCGCCACGCTGGGCATCGAGCTGATCCGCTTCGACATGAGCGAGTATATGGAGCGGCACAGCGTCAGCCGGCTGATCGGCGCGCCGCCGGGCTATGTCGGCTTCGACCAGGGCGGGTTGCTGACCGACGCGATCGACCAGCATCCGCATTCCGTGCTGCTGCTCGACGAGATCGAGAAGGCGCATCCCGACCTGTTCAACATCCTGCTGCAGGTGATGGATCACGGGAAGCTGACCGACCACAACGGCAAGACCGTCGATTTCCGCAACGTCATCCTGATCATGACGACCAATGCCGGGGCCTCGGATCTGGCGAAAGAGGCGATCGGCTTCGGCCGCGAGGTGCGGGTGGGCGAGGACGAGGAGGCGATCAAGCGCCTGTTCACGCCGGAATTCCGCAATCGCCTCGACGCGACGATCGCCTTCGCCGGGCTGACGCCGGAGATCGTCGGCCGGGTGGTGGAAAAATTCGTCATGCAGCTGGAGGCGCAGCTCGCCGACCGCAACGTGACCATCGAGCTGTCCTCGGCGGCCAAGGAGTGGCTGGCCGAGCGCGGCTACGACCGGCTCTACGGCGCGCGGCCGCTGTCGCGGGTGATCCAGGAGCACATCAAGAAGAAGCTCGCGGAGGAGCTGCTGTTCGGCAAGCTGGCCAAGGGCGGTGCGGTCAAGGTGACGATGAAGGAAGGCGCTCTCGACTTCGAGTTCATCGAAGCCGCCTTGCCGATGCTGCCCAAGCCCGAAGGCGACAGCGACGAAGGCGGCACCGAGCGAGAGCCGGAGGTCGCGGAGTAGGCTTCGGGGCTCGTCCCCGGCGGGTTGCCATGATACGCTTGCATCGGCGGGGCCTGCTGCAGCTGGCGGCCGCCGCCGCCCTGCCGATGGCTGCGGAGGCGCAGGGGGCGCTGCTGAGCCGCCCGATCCCGCATTCCGGCGAGTCCCTTCCCGTCATCGGACTGGGCACCGTCGGAGCGTTCGACATCGGCGAGGCGGCGGGGCCGCGCGCGGCGTGCGCCGAGGTGGTCCGCACCCTGGTGGGCGGCGGCGGCAAGCTGATCGACACCGCGCCGTCCTATGGACGAGCAGAAGCGGTCGTCGGCGATCTCGTCGCGGCGACCGGGCTGGGCGGCCGGGTTTTTCTCGCGACGAAACTGGAAGAATACGACCGTCGCAGCGGACCCGATTCGCTGCGCGCCTCGCTCCGGCGCTTGCGCGTCGACCGCCTCGATCTGATGCAGCTGCACAACGTCGATGATCCGAACCAGGATCTCGGGATGCTGCGCGAGTGGAAGGCGCAAGGCCTGTGCCGCTATTACGGCATCACCACCTCCTATCGCGGCGCGTTCCCGGCCGTGGAGGCGGTGCTGCGGCGCGAGAAGCCGGATTTCCTGCAGGTGAACTACTCGCTCGGCGATCGTCAGGCCGAGCAGCGCGTCATCCCCGCCGCCGCGGCGGCAGGGGCGGCGGTGCTGACCGATCTGCCGTTCGGCCGCAACCGGCTGTTCGCCGCGGTGCGGGGGCGCCAGCTGCCGGACTGGGCGCAGGAGTTCGCGGCGAGCTGGGGTCAGTTCTTCCTGAAATACCTGATCGGCAACCCAGCGGTGACCGCGGTCATCCCCGGCACCGCCAGTGCGGCGCACATGGCGGACAATCTCGGCGCCGGGCGCGGCCGCCTGCCCGACGAGGCGGAGCGGCGGCGGATGGTGGAGTTCTTCGCCGCGCTGGGCTGATCACTCCGCGCGCTTGATCGTCAGTGGCCCGTTGGCCTGGCAGGTGGGCATCATCTCCAGGCGGTTGACGTTGACGTGCGGGGGCAGGCCGATGATCCAGGCGATGGCCTCGGCGATATCGTCGGCAGAAAGCGGCTGGGTCCCGGCGTAGACTTTCGCCGCCCTCTCCGCGTCGCCGCCGAAGCGCACCCGGCTGAACTCGGTGCCGCCGACCAGGCCCGGTTCCAGATCGGTGACGCGCACATTGGAACCCACGAGGTCGGCGCGCAGGTTGAGGCTGAACTGCTTCACGAAGGCTTTCGACGCGCCGTACACGTGGCCGCCGGGATAGGGATAGGTGCCGGCGGTGCTGCCGAGATTGACGATGTGGCCGCGATCGCGGGCCACCATGCCGGGAAGCAGCGCGTGGGTCATGTGCATCAGGCCGGAGACGTTGGTGGCCACCATGCGGTCCCAGTCGGTGAGCTTGGCGCGCTGGGCAGGGTCCATGCCGAGCGCGAGCCCGGCGTTGTTGACCAGCACGTCGACCTCCTGCCAGCCGGTCGGCAGGGTGGCGGGCAGCCCGGCGATGCTCGGCGCATCGGTGACGTCGAGCGGGAAGGGCAGCAAGCGTTCGCCGAGCTCGGCGCGCAGCGCGTCGAGCCGCTCTCGCCGGCGGGCCGCCGCGATCACGCGATGTCCGTCACGGATGAAGCGCCGCGTCATGGCCTCGCCGAAGCCGGCCGTCGCGCCGGTGACCAGGATGGTGAGGCTCATGCGGGTCTCCTGTTATCGCGTGCGTGCCGTCGGGGGCATCAGGGCGGCAGGGTGAAGTCGACCGAGACCGGGCAGTGGTCGGAGAGGCGCTCCTTCCACGCGGGGTCGGTCTCCCGGTAGACCAGCACGCGCAGCGTTTGCGGCTGCATCCAGGTGCGGGCCGGCCCGCCGGCCAGGATGTGGTCGATGAACTGGCCGCCGCCCCAGCACGGGTCCTCGCGGCCTTCCGTGGCGCGGGCCAGCGGCGCGGCTCGACGCAGCGCCGCGAGCAGCTGGTCGTTGCCGTCCATCCACCGATTGAAATCGCCCATGACGACGAACGGCACCCCTTCGGCGCGGCGCTGGGCGATCCAGCCCTGCAGCGGGGCGACCTGCTCGCCGAGGGTTTCGCAAGCGCGACGGGTGCTGCGGGTGAGCGGGTCTTCCCGGCAGCCCGTCTTCAGATGCACGGCCAGCACGCGCAGCTTGTTCCCATCGGGCAGGTCCAGGGTGATATCGGCGCCGCTGCGCAGCTGGAACTTCGCCTGCGGGGGATAGACATCGAGCGAAGTGAGATCCGGGTTGGCGGTGAAGTGCAGGCTGCGGCGGATCGCCAGCCCGGTGCGCTGCACGACCTGGTCGGCGGTGACGTGCAGGGCGTAGCGGTCCGGCGCGAACACCCGGGCGGCAGTGTCCGGTCCATCGACCTCCTCGAAGGCGACGACGTCGGCATCGAGGATTTCGGCGTAGCGACGGAGCAGCGCGAGGTCCTCCGGCCGCTTCGGATTCACGTCGTGCGGCAGGGCGGGATCGCCGGCAGGGCGCAAGGTCAGCCACTCGATGTTCCAGGTGGCGAGCTTGAGCTCCGTCCCCCGCGCCGCTGTCGAGAGCAGGAGGGCGGCCAGCAGGGTGAGGCGGGCGAGCGTCATGACCGGGCCGCGAGGCCGACGCCGGCGAGGGTGAGCCCGAGCGCGCCGATCTGCCGCCCGCCGAGCGGCTCGCCGAGCAGCAGGACGGCGCCGAACACGCCGACCACCGGCACGATCAAGGTGCCGATGGCGGCGGTGGATGCCGGCAGACGGCGTAGCGCGGCGAACCAGGCGAGGTAGGCCACGCACATCCCGACCAGGCCGAGATAGCTGATGCCCGCCCAGACATGCGCCGGCAGCGCATGCCAGCGCCGGAATTCGAACAACGCCGGGACGGCGAGCGGTGTCGAGCCGATCCCGACCTGCCAGCCGACGCTGGCGATGGGCGGCAGCGTCACCGGCGAGCGCTTGGCCAGGACGGTGCCCAGGGCGAACATCCAGGACCCCACGAAGATGATCGCGAAGCCCGGCATCTTGGCCCAGGAGGCTTCGAGCGGCTCGCCTCCCATCAGCACGACGATGCCGGTGAAGCCGACCGCCAGCCCCAGCATGCGCTGCGGCTGCGGCCGCTCGCCGAGCACCGGCCAGGCGATCAGCGCGGTCCAGAGCGGCAGGGTGTAGGCCATGATCACCGACTCCGAAGCGGACAGCCAGAGCAGGCCAAGGGTGGACATCGTCATGAAGGAGGTGAAGTTCAGCACCGAGGAGACGATCAGCGGCCACCACTGGCTGCGTGGCGGCCGGAGCCGCTCGCCCGAGCAGTAGGCGACGGTGAGGGCGGTCCCGGCGCCGATCAGCCCGGCGAGCGTGCGCATGGTGAAGGGCGGCACGACGGTCAGCAGGTACTTCAGCAGCGGCCAGTTCAGCCCCCAGCTGACCGTGGTGATCAGCAGCAAGGCGAAGCCGGCGGCCCGGCCGCTGAAGGGGCGGGACGTGGCGGGGATGCCGATTGCGGACATGCCGGCATAGGGCGCGCAGCCGCGGCGGCTGTCAAAGAAGTTGCCTCAAGTAAAATGGGGTCTGGGGACGGCGGTCCCCAGCGGGGTCCCAATTTCTCAGCCTTGGGGGCGGAGCCCCCTGGCCTTACTTGCTTGCTATCCGATCGACGCGGTCGAGCAGGCGATACCATCCGCCGATCGCCGGCAGAAACCAGGGATTGCCGGAATAGAGCGGATGATCGGGAAACTCCGGGGCGTCGAAGCTGCAATGGTAATTGGCAATCCCGGCGATCTTCCGGGCGGTCTGCGTGCCGAGATAGGTCATCATGGCGACACCGCTGCCGTTGCAGCCCATGAGGTAGTGCATGCCGTCCTGGCGGCCCATGTGCGGCAGGGCGTCGAGCGTGAAGGCGACGTTGCCGGTCCAGGCGTGGGTCACCTTCGCGTCGCGCAATTGCGGAAAGCGATCGGTCATGAAGCGGTGCAGGATCGGCGCGCTGGTTTCCGGGCCGACCTGGGTGAAGCGGGCGCGACCGCCGAAGATCATGCGCCGTCCGTCGGGCGACATCCGGTAGTAGCAGAGCACGCGACGCGTGTCGGCGAGCGTGCGCCGCTTCGGGATCAGGCTGCGCGCCAAATCCTCCGGCAGTTCCTCGGTGGCGATGATGTGGCTGGCGAGCGGCACGAGGCGGCGCTTGAGCTGCGGCGTGACGTCGCCGGTGTAGCCGTTGGTGGCGATCACCACCTCGTCGGCCTCGATCTCGCCGCGCTCCGTCGCGACGCTCCAGCCTCTGTCGTGCGGGCTGATGCGCGTCACCGGCGCACGTGCACAGACGGGAGTGTCGCGGCGGCGCACCGCGTCCAGCAGTCCCTTGTAGTACAGCGCGGGATGCAGATTGGCGGACCGCTCGACGACCATGCCGCCGTAGTAATAGTCGCTGGCGATCTCCTCGCGCTGGCGTTCGCGCGGCAGCATGTACGCGCCGGATTGCGCGGCCTCGTTCAGCTTGGCGAGCCGCGCCTCCTGGCTGCGATAGTGCTTCGGCGTCCACGCGCCGACGAAGCGGCCCGTCCTGTTCCAGAAGCAGGCGATGTTTTCCTCGGCGATCAGCCGCTCGATGGTGCTGAACGCGTCCGCCCCGTCGGAGAGCAGCGCGTCGACCCGTGCCGGCTCGACGGGGATGGTCCGGCCGCTGAAGCTCTTGCCGATATTGACGCCGCCGCTGACGCCGCCGCCGTTGCGCGTGCTGGCGCCGAAGCCGAGTTCCTTGGCCTCGAGCACCACGGCGTCGATGCCCTGCTTGGCCAGTTCGAGCGCCGTGGAAAGCCCGGCGTAGCCGCCGCCGACGATGGCGACGCGCACACGCCGGGGCAGATCCAGCGGATCCTCGGCGGTCGGGCGATAGGCCTCCCACCAATAGGGCATGCTCTTGAAATCGGCATGGAAGATGGCGCTTCGCTGCATGGGTGCCGCCTATTTCGGTCGGACCGAGATCATCACCGCGCGGGCGACCAGCTCGGGCGGATCGCAGATCACGTTGGGCGCGCCGTCGTCGCGCTCCGGCGCGCGGATGTGGCGCAGCGCCCGGAGCGCGATGCGCCGCGAGCGGTTGCCGCGGCTGGCGACCCGCGCCTGGATTTCAAGGTAGTCGCCGACGCGGAGAACCTGCAGGAATTCGGCGTTCTCGTAGGCCGCCAGCAGGCCGGGATGGCCGGTCTCGCGCAGGCCGATCTCCGTCGAGCAGTCCGCGAACAGACGCAGCACGGTCGCCGCGGGGATCAGGTGATTGCGATAGTGCGTGTCGCCGGTGCCGAGGCGCACGCGCAAGGTAGCGTCGGGAGTGGCGGGATCGGCATGGCTCATCGGTGTCTCCCCGGGATCATGGCAAGGCCCTGACGACGCTGCGCCGCTTCATCCATTCGGAGAGGCCGAACACCAACGCGGCGAGCAGCAGCAGCAGAGTGGAGACCGCGGCGATCACCGGATTGATCTCGGTGCGCAGGAAGGAGAACATGCGCAGCGGCAGGGTGGTGCCGGCGCTGCCGCCGATGAACAGCATCAGGATCACCTCGTCCCAGGAGGTGATGAAGGCGAACACCGCAGCCGCGAACAGGCTGGGCCGCACGATCGGGAAGGTGACTTTCAGGAAGGTGCGCGCGGCGGACGCCCCCATCGTGTAGGAGGCTTCCTCGAGGCGCCGGTCCACCCGCTGCAGGCCGGCGACCATCAGCACCACGGCGAAAGGCAGCGCCAGGATGGTGTGGGCCAGCACGATGCCCCAGAAGCTGCCGACCAGGTGCAGGCGCACATAGACGCTGTAGACGGCGATCGCCAGCACGATCGACGGCACGACGAGCGGCATCATCAGGATCGCCCGCAGCAGGCCGATGCCGGGAAACGGTAGGCGCACCAGGGCGAGTGCGGCGGCGCTGCCGAGCGTGACAGAGAGCAGGACGGTGACCGCGGCGACCCGCAGGCTCAGCCAGGTCGCGTCGAGCCATTGCGGATCGCTGAAATACATGCGGTACCAGCGCAGCGACCAGCCCGGCGGGGGGAATTGCAGATAGGCGCCGGCGCTGAAGGAGACGGGCACGACGATCAGCAGCGGCAGGATGAGAAAGCCGAACACGCCGACGCAATACAGCACGAGCAGCAGCCGCAGGAGGCGCATCAGCTCGGGCCCAGGGCCAGCAACCGGTTGAAGCCGAGCAGCCGGTCGTAGAGGACGAAGAGCGCGCCGATGATGGCGATCAGCACCACGGCCATGGCGGTGCCGTCGGCCCAGTTCAGCAGCTCGATCTGCTGCTGGATGTAGACGGCGATGGTGGTGTCCTGCGGGCTGCCGAGGAGCGCGGGCGTGATGTAGAAGCCCATCGACAGGATGAACACCAGCAGGCACCCCGCATAGACGCCTGGCATCGAGAGCGGCAGGTAGATACGAAAGAAGGTCTGCGGTAGCGATGAGCCCATGGTGCCGGCCGCCTCGAGCAGCGAGCGATCGATGCTGAGCATGGTGGAATAGAGCGAGAGCACCATGAAGGGCAGCATGTAGTGGCTCATGCCGATCAGCACGGCGAAGCGGTTATAGAGCAGCGGCAACGGGTGTGCGAGCAGGCCGGAGCCGACCAGCGCCTCGTTGATCACCCCATGGCTGCCGAGCAGCACCATCCAGGCGTACATGCGCACGAGAAGGCTGGTCCAGAACGGCAGCAAAACGAGCAGCAGCAGCCGGTTCGCCCAACGCCGCGGCATCCGGCTCAGCAGGAAGCCGAGGGGATAGGCCAGCAGCAGGGTCAGCGCCGTGCATTCTGCCGCCACCACCAGCGTCGTCCTGATGATCAGCCAGAGCGTCGGGTCCTGCAGGACGCTGCGGTAGCTGTCGAGGTTGGGCTCGGGATCGGTCACGCTCTGCACGACGAGGCGCAGGAGCGGATAGGCGAACAGCGCGAGGATCAGCGCCACGCCAGGCAACAGCAGCAACAGCGGAGCCGCGACCAGCAGTCCGGGCAGGCGCGCCGGCGACAGCGTCCGCGTTGCGGCGACGGTCATCGACTAAGACCAGTTCTCGGGCGCGCCGACTCATGGCCGTCATTCCCGCGAAAGCGGGAATCCATGTGCCGCGTCGACCCGCGCTTTCGCGGGGGTGACGACAATGGGCGGCGCTCTGTGGGACCTCGTATAATGTTCACTGGCGGCTCATTGGCCGATCACCCAGGAGGTGAAGCGGCGCTCGGCGGCCACGGCATTGGCGTCCCACCACTCGTCATTGGCGGAGACGCTGACGCCGACATGCGCCGGCGTGGTGGCGAGGAAGTCGCGCACATTCTCCGGCAGGTAATCGGCGTCGTGGCTGTTGCCGCCGGCATAGCCGGATTCCTTGGCGCTGGCCGCCTGGCGCTGCGGGTCCTGCATGAAGGCGATCAGCTTGAGCGCGGCGTCGGAATGCTTGGCCCCCTTCGGGATCACCCACCACGCCATGTGCAGCACCGCATCCTCCCAGGCGACACCGAGATGCGCGCCGTCACGCACCACCAGCTGGTAGGGCCGGCCGTTCCAGGCGGTGCCCATGACGCAGTCCCGGTTGACCAGGACCTGCACGGATTGCGCGCCGGTGGTCCACCAGACCGCGACGTTGGGCTTGAGCTTGTCGAGCTCCTTGTAGGCCTTGTCCTGGTCGACGGGATAGACGCCGTTGCGCGGCACGCCGGCATGCAGGGCGCCGAACTCGATATTGTCGATCGCGTCCTTGCGGATGCAGCGCGGGCCCGGGAAGTCCTGCTGGTTCCAGAGGTCCATCAGCGACGTCGGATGCTTGCCGGTGAGCGGCCAGATGTCGGTGTTCCAGGTCAGGATGGTGGAATAGGGGCCATCCCAGACGCCGTAGTCGTTGAACGAGCCTTCCACCATGTCCTTGGTCGGGAGTTGCTGGAGATCGAGCTTCTGCAGCAATCCCTGCTTGATGCCGCGGGGGAAATCGCCGCCGTCGATCTCGGTGACGTCCCACTCGGTGTTGCCGCTGAGCACCATGGCGCGCAGCTTGGCATTGTCGACCGGCGCGCTGTTGATGACGCGGATGCCGGTCGCCTTGGTGAAGGGATCCCAATCCACCTTGCGGAACACGTCGTCCAGCACGCCGCCGGAGGAGTTGATATAGACGACGTCGGATTGCGCGCGCGCCCGCTGCATGCCGGAGAACGCGAGCAGGGACGCGGCGGCGAGAAGCAGCATTCGGTTCAGCATGTCGGTTCCTCGCTCTGGCGGAAATCGGTGTCCGGAAAGATCGTCGCGTCGTCGCGGCGCCAGCCGATGCGCACGGCCTGGCCCGGGTGCAGCCCGTCGGCGCGGTGTGCCGGCAGCTCGGCGCGCAGGCTTTCGCCGCTGTCCAGCCGGCAGCTGACATCGAGGAGATTGCCGACGAAGGTGACGGTGTCGATCCGGGCGGGCAGCACGATGTCGCAGCCGGGCTCGTCGATGCGGATGGTCTCCGGACGCAGCGAGACGAGGCAGGCGGCCCGGTCGGCTTGGATCGGGAGGAGGGCGCCGCCGGCGGTGATCCAGGCGCCCGAGCCGGCATCGCGGGTGCAGCGCAGCAGGTTGGTGACGCCGACGAAATCGGCGACGAAGGCATCACCGGGATGGCGATAGACGGTGACCGGATCGCCGACCTGCAGGATGCGGCCGTCGCGCATCACGGCGATGCGATCCGACATGGTCAGCGCCTCTTCCTGGTCGTGCGTGACATAGATGCAGGTGATGCCGAGGGATTGCTGCAGCTGGCGCAGCTCGATCTGCATGTGGCGGCGCAGCTTGCGGTCGAGCGCGCCCAGCGGCTCGTCCATCAGCAGCACCGCCGGCTCATAGATCAGCGCGCGGGCGACGGCGACACGCTGCTGCTGGCCGCCGCTGAGCTGTGCCGGGCGCCGCTGGCCGAGCCCCACCAGGTTCACCCGCGCCAGCACGCGCTCGACGAGCGGCGTGATCTCGGAGGTCGGCATGCGGCGGATGCGCAGGGGATAGGCGATGTTCTCGAACACCGTCAAATGCGGGAACAGCGCGTAGTTCTGGAAGACGAAGCCGACGCCGCGCTTCTGCGGGGGCAGACGGGATACGTCGCGGCCGGCGATGTGCACGCGCCCGGTGCTCGGCCGGGTAAGGCCGGCGATGATGCGCAGCAAGGTGGACTTCCCGGAGCCGCTTGGGCCGAGCAGGGTGCAGAAGCTGCCGCGCGCCACCGCGAGGCTCACCTCGGCGAGCGCGGTGAAATCGCCGAAGCGGTGGGTGACGCTCTCCAGGCGCACCGCCGCGGGCGCGGTCGGCGCCTCGGCGGCGCGTGGTGCGGCGAGGACCTCCCCCATCGTCAGCGCCAGTTCCCCTCGACACGATCGTAGCTGCCGACGCGCAGATCGGCGGCACCGCCGACCAGCTGGCCCTTGGCGATCTTGCCGGAGGCCGTCTTCGGCAGCTCGGCAGCGTAGGCGATGTAGCGCGGCAGCTTGAAGGGCGCGAGGTGCTGCGCGCAATGGGCGACGATGCGCTCGGGCGGCACGCCGGCCCGCGTGTGGTCGGGCTGCAGCACCACGTAGATCTTCACCTCCTCCCCGCGCGTGGGATCGGGCACCGGCACGGCAGCGGCCTCCAGCACCTCGGGGAGGGCGGCGACCACTGCCTCGACTTCGCGTGCCGCGATGTTCTCTCCGGCTCGGCGGATCATGTCTTTCACCCGGCCGACGATGGTGTAATAGCCGCCGGCGTCGCGGCGGAACAGGTCGCCCGTGCGGAACCAGTCGCCGTGGAACGCCGCCGCGGTTGCCTCCGGCTTGTTGTAGTAGCCGCGCAGCAGGCCGGGGCCGCGGATCAGCAGCTCGCCGATGCTGCCGTCCGGCAAGTTGTTGCCGGCGTCATCGGCGATACGCGCCTCGCGGAACGGCGAGGGCAGGCCGCAGGAGCCGGAGCCCACCATCTCCGCCGCCTCCAGCGGCACGGAGAGGCCGGAGCCGATCTCGGTCATGCCGAAGGCCTCGCGCGCGCAGAGGTCGAAGCGCTCTTCCAGCTCGGCGTGGCGCGCGCGGTCGAAGCCGTAAACGTTAGCGCGGATCACGTCGTTGTCGCGATCCTGCGGCGTCGGCGGCTGTTTCAGCACGATGCCGGGCAGCATGCAGAACTGGATGCGATAGCGGCGCACCCACTCCATGAAGCGGCTGGCGCTCTGCCGGCGCGCGACGAACAGCGTGGCGCGATGGTGCAGCGCCATCAGCAGATGCCATTGCGGGTCCATGTAGAAGAACGGCGTCGCCGAGAGGATCCGTTCGTAGCGCCGGGCATCGCGATGCGCCGCCACCCGGCCGATGGTGAGCCAGTAGCGGTGCGACAGCATGCAGCCCTTGGGAAAGCCGGTCGTGCCGCTGGTGTACTGGATGTTCAGCAGGTCATCGAGATCGGGCGGCGGCGGTTCGAAGCGCGCATCGCCGTCCTGCAGCATGCCGTCCCAGGACCGCCGGCCGGTTTGCGGTGGCCCCAGCACGATGACACGCCGGTCGTCGAGTTGCGGCGGCCGGCGGTCCAGCGCCTCCAGCGCCGGCAGGCAGGCCTGGTCGATGACGAGGTGCTCGACGTCACCGTCCTCCAGCACGTAGAGCAGCTCGCGCGCGGTATAGGCGATGTTGAGCGGCACCATCACCGCGCCGAGCCGAGCCAGCGCCAGCCAGGTCAGCGGCAGCGCCGCGACATTGGGCAGCATGACGCCGACATGGCTGCCGGAACCGATGCCGGCCTGCGACAGGCCCGAGGCGAGCCGCCGCACGGTGTCGCGCAAGCCGGCATAGGTGATGGTCTCGCCGCTTTCGAAGAAATTCCAGGCGAGCGCGTCCGGCGCCGCGTCCGCCGCCGCATCCAGCAGCGCCATCAGATTTCCCGGCAGCCTCTCCTGCTCGATGCGGCGGCGACGCTCCTCGGGCGATGGCACGGCGGCGGCGAGCACGCTCTGTCGGGACATCGTCGCCCGATCAGCAGAGCGCCGAGGCGCCGGCGGGGCGGTACCGTTGCATCGTCGATCCTTCCCTCCGGCCAGCGCGGCTGTCAACCGCGCGGGAATACCAGGCATGATCCTCTTCGGGATGATAGGCTCGTCCGGGAGCAGGCGAGGGGCTGTGCCCGCATCCGAAGACAGGGTAGAGCCGGCTGCTTGAGCGTACGGACGCGTGGAGGCAGGCGTGGACGAGATCGTGATCGAAGCCGAGGCAGAAGCGGCGTTCGCGGAGGAGCTTGCCGTGGGCAACGCCAGGCCACGCTACACCGCCTCGCATTGGGGCATTTACGAGGTCGCGGCGCGGCAGGGCGAAGCGCCGTCGCTGCAGCCGTTCGCGCGCGATCCGGACCCGTCGCCGATCGGCCTGCACCAGACCAGCGCCGAAGTGGCGAGGCTGCGGGTGCGGCGTCCGGCGGTGCGGCGGAGCTGGCTGGAACACGGCCCGGCGCGGGGTTGCGATCATCATGGCCGGCAGCGCGGTCGGGAGGCTTTCGTCGAGGTCGATTGGCAGACGGCGGAACGTCTGGTCGCCGACGAGATCGATCGCGTGCGCAAGACATTCGGCAACGCCGCGATCTTCGGCGGTTCCTATGGCTGGGGCAGCGCCGGACGCTTCCACCACGCGCAGAGCCAGGTGCATCGTTTCCTCAACGCGACCGGCGGCTATGTCCGCCACCTCGACAGCTACAGCCTCGGCGCCGGGCGCGTGCTGATGCCGCATGTCGTCGCGAGCATGGATGAGCTGAACGCCTCGCACACCTCGTGGGACGTGCTGTCGGCGCACACGCGACTGTTCGTCGGCTTCGGTGGCGTGCCGCTCAAGAACACGCAGATCTCTTCCGGCGGCGCCGGCGACCACCGCGTGCGGGCGGGCCTGCGCGCCATGGCGCGGGCCGGCACGCGGTTCGTCAACATCAGCCCGGTGCGCGACAATTTCGAGACCGGCGCCGACGTCGAGTGGATCCCCATCCGGCCTAACACCGACACCGCGCTGATGCTGGCCGTTGCCTTCGTGCTGCATGCCGAGGGCCGCGCCGATCGCGGCTTTCTCGATCGCTGCTGCACCGGCTACGACGCCTTCGTGCCATACCTCACCGGCGCGTCGGACGGCATTGCCAAAAACCCGGATTGGGCCGCGGCGATCACCGGCGTACCGGCGGCGCGCATCACCGCACTGGCGCGCGACATGGCCGGGACGCGCACCATGCTGAACGCCGCCTATTCCCTGCAGCGCGCCGCGCATGGCGAGCAGCCGTTCTGGATGCTGGTCACGCTCGCCGCCATGCTCGGGCAGATCGGGCTGCCCGGCGGCGGCTTCGGCGTCGGTTATGGCGCGATGAACGCGCAGGGCAGCGCGCATCCGCGCTTTTCCGGTCCCTCACTGCCGCAGGGCCGCAATGCGGTGGAGGCCTTCATCCCGGTCGCGCGCATCGCCGACATGCTGCTGCATCCGCGCGAGCGCTTTGCGTACAACGGCGGCGTCCACGCCTATCCCGACATCAGGCTGATCTACTGGGCCGGCGGCAATCCATTCCACCACCACCAGGATCTGAACCGGCTGCTGCGCGCCTGGCGGGAGAAGCCGGAGACGATCGTGGTCCACGAGCAATACTGGACGCCGACCGCCAAGCTCGCCGACATCGTGCTGCCGGCGACCACCACGCTGGAGCGCAACGACATTGGCGCCAGCACGCTCGAAGGCTTCCTGGTGGCGATGACGAAATCGGCCGAACCGCCCGGCGAGGCGCGCGACGATTTCACGACGTTCTCGGCGATCGCGCGAAGGCTCGGCTGTGCGGAGATCTTTACCGAAGGCCGGGACGAGCGGCAGTGGCTGGAGGCGATCTACGGGGAGTCCGCTCGCCGCGCCCGCGAGGCCGGGGTTGCGCTGCCCGATTTCGCGACCTTCTGGCGCGAGGGGCTGGTCGATCTCTCGCCGCAGGACCGTCCGGTGACGATGCTCGAGGCGTTCCGCCGCGCCCCCGAGGCGCATCCGCTGAAGACGCCATCTGGGCGGATCGAGATCTTTTCCGAGCGCATCGCCGGCTTCGGCCTGGCGGAGTGTGCGGGCCATCCCGTCTGGCTGACGCCCTTCGAGTGGCTCGGCGACACGCGCGCCCGGCGCTATCCCCTGCACCTGCTGTCCGACCAGCCCTCCCGCCGGCTGCACAGCCAGCTCGATCACAGCCCGCACAGCCTGGCCGGCAAGGTCGCCGGACGCGAGGCGGTGTTCCTCAACCGCGAGGACGCCGCCGTGCGCGGCATCGCGGCCGGCGATCTTGTCGAACTGTTCAACGATCGCGGACGCTGCCTCGCCGGCGCCGTCGTCACCGACGACCTGATGCCGGGGGTGGCGCGCCTGGCGACCGGGGCGTGGTTCGATCCCGGCGAGGAGCTCGAGAAGCACGGCAATCCGAACGTGCTGACGCTCGATCGGGGCTCGTCGGGCCTGGCGCAGGGGTGCAGCGCGCAGACCTGCCTCATCGAGGCGGGGCGCTATGCCGGGGAGCCGCCGCCGGTGACCGCGCACGCGCCGCCCGAGCTGATCTCGTCGCAACCGGCGGTGGATGTTGCGGCCGTCTGACGAGGCCGAGGCACCCGCCGCGCTGCTGCGCCGCTGCCGGGTCCACGCGCCCACGCCGCTGCTCGCCTTGCCGGGGCTGGCACGGGCGCTGGGCGTCGCCGCGGTGCTCGCCAAGGACGAAGGACAGCGGCCGCTCGGCAGCTTCAAGGCGCTGGGCGGCGTGTACGCCGGTCTACGCGCGCTCGCCCGCAGCTGCGGCGTGCCGGTTGCGGCGCTGCTCGATCCGGCGCGGCGGCACCCGGCGCTGCCGGCTTTGGTCTGTGCGAGCGACGGCAATCACGGCCTGGCGGTCGCCGCCGCGGCGCGACTGGCGGGTGCTCCGGCGCGCGTGTTCCTGCCGGCATCGGTGCCGGGCGCGCGGGCGGCGCGCATCGCGGCCAAGGGCGCCGAGATCGTCCGCATCGCCGGGACCTATGATGACGCGGTCCGCGCGGCGGCCGCGGCGGCCGGCACCGGGAGGGCCCTGCTGGTGGCCGACACCGGCACCGACCCGGACGATCCGGTGATCGGCGACGTGATGGCCGGCTACGGGGTCATCGCCGAGGAGATCCGGGCGCAGCTCGCCGAAAGCGGGCAGCCGCCGCCCACCCACTTGTTCGTGCAGGCCGGCGTGGGCGGGCTTGCCGCTGCGATGGCCGAGGGGCTGCACGGGATGATGGCGCCGCCCGGCCGCATCGTCGTCGTCGAGCCGGCGCGAACGGCCTGCGTCGGCGCGGCGCTCGCCGCCGGGCGGCCCGTCGCGGTGCCTGGTGCGTTGGACACGGTGGCGGAGATGCTGTCCTGCGGCGAGGCCTCGGCGCCGGCCTTTGCCGTCCTGCGCCGGCACGGGGCGGTAGCGGTGGCGGTGGAGGAAGCGGAGCTGGCCGAGGCGCCCGGCTACCTGCTGGGGATGGGCGGCCCGGCGACGACGCCCTCCGGCGCGGCTGGACTCGCCGGGCTGCGCGCCGCGCTCGCCGACCCGCGTTGCGGCCTGGGCGGGGCCAGCCGGATCATGCTGCTGATCACCGAAGCGCCGTTATACCAACGGCCATAAAGAATGACCGTTGGTTAACGCCTTTATTTGGCGCGCCGCCGCCCTCCAACCCGGCGCGCGATACCAGCCGGCGGGAGCGTTGGAAGAGTCAACGCTTCCGCCGGCTGGTATTACCTGAGTGAAGGCGCCCCGGACCTTTCGATCTGCTGCATCGTGCACTGCCGGGGTGCCTTGTCCGGCCGGAACCGCAGCAGGGTCGTGCCGTGGCGGAACCGCTCGCCCGAGACGTGGTCGTATTGCACCTCGACGACCAGTACCGGCCGCAACGGCTGCCAATCGTGGGTCTTGCCGGAACTCCACCGGCTCGGCCCGCCCGGTGCCTTGCCGGTGAAACCCGGCGGTTCCACCAGCTTCTCCAGCCTGTCCGTCAGGGCGGGCCGGTCCTCGCGCCGGATGGTCGCGGTGAAGCCGACATGGTTGAGCAGCCCGGCGCCGTCGTAGAGCCCGAGCAGCAGCGAGCCGACCTGGCGCTCGCGCTGGAGATAGCGGAAGCCGCCGACCACGCAATCCGCCGAGCGGATCAGCTTGACCTTGACCACGGCGTCGCGGTGCCCCGAGCGATAGGGCTTGTCGAGGCGCTTGGCGACGACGCCGTCCCGCCCGGTGCCGAGGGTCTGCATCCATTGCCGTGCCTCGGCCGCATCGCGGCTCACCGGCGAGAGCGCGAGGCGCTCGTTGACGTGCGGCGCCATCAGCGATTCCAGCGCGGCCCGGCGTCGCTGAAGGGGCAGGGCGGTGAGATCCCGGCCGGTGTCGTCGACCAGGAGATCGAACAGCATGTAGCGGGCGGGATGGGCGGCAGCCAGCTTGCGCACCCGGCTGGCGGCGGGATGCAGGCGCATCTGCAGCTCCTCGAAGTCGGGCACGCCGTCGACCGGCACGACGATCTCGCCGTCGAGCACGCAGCGTGGCACTGCCAGCTCGCTCAGCGCTGCGAGCAGTTCGGGGAAATAGCGGCCGAGCGGCTGGCCGGACTTCGACCGCAGATCGACCGAGGACGCATCGCGGAAGGCCAGGCAGCGGAAGCCGTCCCATTTCGGCTCGTACTGCCACTCCGGCCCATCCGGAAGGCTCGGCACGCTCTCGGCTTCCATCGGGGGATAGGCGGTATCGAGGGGCAGGGCCATGCCGGGGCAACGGCGGGGCGCCGGGCCGGTTGCCGCACCTCGCCCGCCTCCGCCGGGGTCGCAAAGCGATTCCGGTGAGGCCGATATTGCTTTAGGGTTGAGTACGGCGCCGCTGCGCCCGGAGCCTCCCAGCCGCGCCCGTATGAGCCAAGCCTCCCCCGACGACGAGCATGACCGGATGCAGGCGGCGCAGATCGCCGGTATCGAGGCGATCCTGGCGCAGCTGCCCGACGATCACGTCGAGGTGCCGTTCCTACAGGCGCGGCTGCACGCCGGCAGGGGCGACATCGACGCCGCTCAGCGGGTTCTCGCCGCCGGCATATACCGCAACTTCCCCGTCATCGCCGCCGATCGGGTGCTGCTGGAGAAGGCGCTGGCGGCGCTGTTCCTGGGCCGCTGCTTCGACCTGATGAGCAGCCTGATCGCCGCCACCCACGGGCAGCACATCCTGGTCGACGCCTCCGATCCTCAGCCTGACATCAATCTGGCCAGCGTCGTGCGCTGGCAGGTTGCCGGGGATGGCGCGACCGCGTTCCGCTTCCATGACGCGATCTTCCGGCATGGGTTCATGGAGACGCTGGTCCAGCGATGGGTCTCGGTCCTGCGCCTCTTCCTCCCGCATTTGCAGGCGCGCGACATCCCGAGCGGCGAGGTCATGCTCAACCTCGAGGATCGCGGCGTGCTGCCGGGACTGGCGTTCTGCGACAACCGGCCGGAGTTCTTCCTGATCCCCGACGCGACCTTTGCCGGGCTCGACGGCTATGCCGAGGTGAAGCGCCACTTCGTCGATCACGGCGTGCCGTGGGAGCAGCGGCGCCCGGTGGCGTTCTGGCGCGGCGCGACGACGGGCTGGCACACGGCCGCGGGAACGCCGGTGGCGGATTGGCGGGAGCTGCCGCGCATCAAGCTGTGCGCGCTGGCCCAGGCGCCGGTCGCGCGCGAGCTGCTGGATGCGGCGATCACCGGCGTCGTGCAGATCGACGACCCGCAAGCGGCCGCCGAGATCGAACGCTGCGGCTATCTGCGGCCGTACGCGCCCAACACCGATGTGCAGAACTACAAGTTCAACATCGATATCGACGGCAACACCAATTCCTGGCCCGGCCTGTTCAGCAAGCTCTGCGCCGGCAGTCCGGTGCTGAAGGTGCAGTCGGCCGGCGGCTTTCGCCAGTGGTATTACGAGCGCCTGACCCCCTGGGAGAATTTCGTCCCGGTGCAGGCCGACATGTCCGATCTGATCGAGAAGGTCGCCTGGCTCGCCTGTCACGACGAGATCGCCTGCCAGATCGGGCGCAACGGCGCGCAGTTGGCCTACGCCATGACGGTGCAGAGCGAGGCACTGGCTGTCGGTCCGACGATCCGCGCCGCCTTTAGATGGGCAGGCGGGTGAGCGCCGGCGCCGCGAGAGCGGACGATTCGGGCACGCTGGCCAGTACCGGGATGCGCAGCGTGCGCTCCAGGCGTTCGGCCGAGATGAAGCCGCTGCGGGCGAAATCCGCGAGCATTGCGGTCGCGGCGCCGGCCATGGCGCTGAGCAGTACGCCCGCGAGCAGGATCAGCCCGGCCAGCGAGCCCGGCCGGACCGGCACCCGGGCCGGCTGGACGACGCGGACGTTCGCCGCGCGCCGGGCGGCGACGTCCTCGATCACCACGCGGTCCTGCAGCAGCCTGGCGGTGGTGCGGTAGTTGTCCTCGGCGACCTCGAGCTGGCGGGTGAGCCGCTGCAGCGCCGGCTCGTTCTCGTCCAGGCGATGCAGGCCGGCATCGACGTCGGCGAGCTGCGCGGCCAGCACCTGCCGGCGCGCCTGGGCGGCCTGCAGCTCGACGCCGACCCGGTCGCGATCCAGGTCGAGGGCGTCGTAGGTGGCGTTGCGGCCGATGCGCGAGGCGGATACCGACGCGTCGCCGCGCAGCCGGTCGAACTCGGCCTGCCGCGCGGCGATCTCGTCGCGCAGCTCGGTGACCGGGCGGCTCTCCGGCAGATAGTGCGCCAGCAGCCCGTCACGCCTGCCCTGCAGCTCCTGGATGCTGTTGCGCAGGGTGGCCAGGCGGGCGTCGCTGTCGGTGTCGGTGTACTGGGTGATGGTGGGCGGCATGGCGGCGAGCTGCGCCTTCAGGGCGGCCAGCCGGCCGGTGGCCTGGGCGACCGCGTCGTCCGCCTCGTGCAGCGCCACGGCCAGCTCGTCGCGCTGGTGCAGCAGCATGCCGCGCTCGGCAGCGAAATCGACGATGCCGTGGCCGGTCTTGAACTCCGTGAGCTGCTTCGTCGCGGCGTCGAGCTGGCCGCGCACCGCCGCCATCTGGTCGCGCAGCATCGCCGATTGGGTGTCGACATAGACGGCCTGGCGGCGCTGCAGGTAGAGCGTCACCAGGGTGTTCACCGCGGCCGCCGCCAGCTCGGGGTCCTGGTGGCGGAAGCTGACATCGACGATGGAGCCGTCCTTCACCGGCACGATGTCGAGCGCGTCGTCGAAGCGGGTCAGCGCCAGATCGAGCGCCTCGGGGGTCGGGCGCCTGACGATGTCGAGCCCGAGCGCCAGCTGCGCCTGGTCGATCAGGTCGCGCAGCGCGGCGCGGGCTTGCGCGAGACGTCCGGGGGGCTGCAGCAGGCGCGGGTAGAGCCGGCCGACCCCGATGCTGCTGATCACCGCGAGGTGCAAATCGTCACTGCCGAGGATGCCGATTTCCGACTTCAGGATCTGCTCGCGGTCGAGCGCGTCGTTGACCAGGGTCTGGCTCCCGGCCTCTGGTCGGACCGTATATTCCGAGCCGAGCAGCACCAGCAGGGTGGATCTGGCGGTGTAGCGGGCGGGCAGGGCGAAGGCCAGCAGGCAGGCCGCCAGGAACGTCAGCGCGGCGGCGGCGAGGATCTTCCAGCGGTCGCGGTGCAGCGACGCGAGGATTTCCCGCAGCGAGGCGCGCGGTCGCGGGTGGACGGCGATCTCCATGATGGCGGTCCATCAACCCGGGATTGAACTACCCCTCATAACACGCTTGCGGCGGAAGGGAAGCTAGCTCCGCGGCCTGGCGAGCAGCCCTAGCAGGCGCTCGGCAGTGTCGAGGTATTGCGCAGGTGTTCGGCTTTGCCGGTGCAGCAGCAGGCGCTCGCGGCTGGCCTGCAGGGGGGCGCGGGCGGACGGGGCGGGCCCTCGGAAGGTAGCGGCGGCAGCAGTCGGCCCAACCTCCAGCCGAGCGACGCCGAGGCGGCGGCAGCGGGCGCGCAGGCCGACCAGCGCGAGCAAGGTCTCGACCGGCTCCGGCATCGGCCCGAACCGGTCCTCGATCTCCTCGGTGATCGCGCCGAGCGCGCCCGCTCCGTCCTGGCGCAGCACCTCGCCCAGGCGCAGGAACAGTTCGATCCGCAGCGCCTCGTCCGGCACGTAGTCGGGCGGCACGTAGGCCGGAACGGCGATGGACAGCGCCGGCGTCCACTCCTCGTCCGGCGTCTCGCCGCGGGCTATGCACAGCGCCTGCTCCAGCAGGTGCTGGTAGAGCGCGATGCCGATCAGCTTCACATGCCCGGCCTGCGTCTCGCCGAGCAGATCGCCGGCGCCGCGCAGATCCATGTCGCGGGCGCTGATGGCAAATCCGGCGCCCACCCGGTCGAGCGCCTCCAGCGTGTCCAGCCGCTTGCTCGCGGCGGGCGTGGGCGGGCGGGCCGGATCGGTCAGCAGATAGACCGAGCCGCGTGCCCGCCCACGCCCCACCCGGCCGCGCAGCTGGTGCAACTGCGCCAGTCCGAAGCGGTCGGCATTGCACACCAGCATGGTGTTGGCGCGCGGCACGTCGAGGCCGGTCTCGACGATGTCGGTGGAGAGCAGCACATCGGCGCCGCCGTCGGCGAAGCGCACCATCGCCTCGTCGACCCGCTCCGCCGGCATCGCGCCATGCGCCTCGATGAGCGAGAGCTCCGGGACCAGCCGGCGCAGGCTGTCGTGCAGCGCCCCGATATCCTCGATGCGCGGGCAGACGACGAAACTCTGGCCGCCGCGACGCGCCTCGCGCCGCAAGGCCTGCTGCACGAGCGCCTCGTCGAATGGCGCCTGCAGGGTGCGGATCGGCTGGCGCCGCGCCGGGGGCGTGGCGATCACGCTCAGCGCCTGCATGCCGACCAGCGCCGTCTGCAGGGTGCGGGGGATCGGCGTCGCGGTGAGCGTCAGCACATGCACGCCGGCGCCGAGACGGCGCAGCTGGGTCTTCTGCCGCGTGCCGAAGCGCTGCTCCTCGTCGATCACCACGAGGGCCAGATCCTTGAACCGGACGCTCTTGGCGGCGAGCGCGTGTGTGCCGATGGCGATCCGCACGCTGCCATCGGCGAGCCCGGCCCGGGTGGCGCGCGCCTCGGCCGGGGTGGAGAGGCGCGACAGCCCCTCGATGCGCAACCCGGTGCCGGCGAAGCGCCGGCGAAAGGTGCCGAGATGCTGGCGAACCAGCACCGTGGTCGGCGCGAGGACCGCCACCTGCTTGCCGGCGAACGCCGCGACGGCCGCGGCGCGCAGCGCCACCTCCGTCTTGCCGAAGCCGACATCGCCGCAGACCAGCCGGTCCATCGGCCGGCCGGCGGCCAGGTCTTCCAGCACCGCCTCGATGGCCGCCGCCTGGTCCTGGGTCGGCGCGTGCGGGAAGCGGTTGGCGAAGCGCTCGTAGGCGTGGCGCGGCGGCCGGAGCACCGGCGCCGCGCTGGCTTCCCGCTTCCGCGCCAAAGCGAGGAGGGCCTGCGCCGTGCCTGCCAGTTCCTTCTTCACTGCCTCGCGCCGGTTCTGCCAGGCCTCGCCATCGAGGCGGTCGAGGCTGACGGTCTCGGCTTGCGCGCCGTAGCGCCAGAGTCGGTCGATCTCGTCGAGCGGCACCAGCAGCCTCGTCTGGCCGTGATATTCGAGGCGCAGGCAGTCGGCCCGGGCGTCGCCGAGCTCGATCGGCTCGATGCCGCGCAGTGCCGCCAGGCCGCGGTCGAGATGGATCACCGCGTCCCCGGGCCGCAAGCCGGTTTCACCGATCGGCAGGCTCGGCCGGGTGCTGGCGGAGCGTGCCCGGGTGGAACGGATCTCGGCCGCGGTGACGATGGTGGCGTCGGGGCCGATGAAGCCGCCGTCCAAGGCTGCCTCCATGATGGCGAAGCTGCCGGCGGGCAACCGCCGGAGCGCCGGCCAGTCCGCCACCGCCGGGGCTTCGACATCCAGCTGTCGTGCAACCCGCCGGGCCAGGTCGCGCGCCTGCCGACCGGTTCCGGCAAGAGCGACGCGCCGTCCGGCTTCGCGCTGATCCAGCAGGAATGCGACGAAGGCGTGCTCGGGGTCGCTGGCCGTGTCGAAGCGGGGCAGGGCGCCTTCCGGCGACTCGGGCGATGGCTCCAGGAGCACCCGCTCACGCCCAGCCAACGCGGCCGTCCAGCCGGCCTCGTCGAGATAGAGCCGGACCGGCTCGGGCGGCTGCCGGCCCGCCTCACCGGTCGTCCCGCCGGCGCCCGCGCCGTATAGCGCCAGCCGGGCCTTGAAGGCGTCGGCGATCTCGGCCCGGCGCTCCACGGCCAGCTCGGGCACCTCCGCGTCGAGCACCAGCCCGGCCCGCGGCAGCAGCGCGAACAGCGTCGTGAGGTCCGGGAAGAAATCCGGCAGGGCGTGCTCGAGCCCCGGCGCGTGCTGCGCCGTCGCGGTCTCCGGGAGCACCAGCTCGGAGGCCGGGCCCAGGGTCAGCGTGGTGATCTCGTCCAGGCTGCGCTGGCTGACCGGGTCGAAGCGGTGCAGCTCGACGATCAGGCCGCCCTCGTGGCGGACGCGGCAGGCCAGGCGGTCGGTCGGTGGGAAGACGTCGAGGACGGCGCCGCGCAGCGCCACCTCGCCCGGGGCGTCGACGCGCTCATCCCTGAGATAGCCAAGGCGCAGCAATTGCTCCTCCAGCCCGGCGGGATCGATCGGTCCGCCGGCCTGCAGGTGCAGGAACCACAGGCTCGCCGGCGGCGGCAGGCGCTGCAGCGCCGCCTCGATCCCGGCGACCACCAGGCAGGGTGTCGCCTGCCCCTTGCTCAGGGCGTGGAGGGTCGCCATCCGCCTCCCCATGATGTCGCGGCCCGGTGAGGCCCGGTCGTACGGGAGGCAATCCCAGGCCGGGAGGAGGAGCACCGGCAGCCCCGGGACCAGCGCCGCCGCCGCGCGGTGCAGCCGAGCGGCCCGAGTCTCACTGCGGGCGATCAGGATCAGACCCGAATCGCCGGCCGCGATGGCCCGTTCGGTCAGCGAGGCGGCCAGCAATCCCTCGGGCCCATCCGGCAGGGCACGGGGCTGTCTTTTGCTCATTCACGAAATCCGTTCCAAGACTGATACACAGAGAATGCCGGCTGAGACGGGGGGGCCGATTCTGGTGGCCTTAACGCGTTAACCCGTTCTTCACGATTAGGCGGCGTGATCGGAGTTGATTGCTTGATAGAGAGTTGATGGGTGCCGCGGGCGAAGGAGGGGCCGTCCGGATGACCGTGCTGAATTTCCCGACACCGCATCGTGCGCGGTCGGAGGATGCGGCGGGCGGTGGGCTCAGCGACAATGACTGCTTCGCGATCGCCGCGGCCGCCAGTCGCCTGCCGGGAGGCTGGCTGGCCCAGCGCGACGAGGATGCGCGGGGTCACGCCTCGATGATGCTGTTTCCCGCGGTGGCGGACGGGGAGATTCTTGCCGACACGCCCACGCTGATCATCTGGCGGGTGGGCGAGGAGCTGCAGGTGGTGCTCGGACGAGTGTCCGGCCTGATCAAGCTCGGCTCCTGCCGCCGTGCCGAGGAAGCGATGCGGCTGGCCGGCGCCGCCCTGGCCGCCGCCAGCATGCGAGGGGAGACGGCATGCTGGGCCGAGTGATCGTGCTGGTCGGCGTGCTCGCCGCGGGCACGGCTGACGCCCAGACCGGTGGCCACGGCGGGGCGCAGACTGGCGGCGCCCAGACTGGTGGCACCCAGACTGGCGGCACCCAGACGGGCGGCACCCAGACGGGCGGCACCCAGACGGGCGGACAGGCGGGCGCCCAGCCCGGTGCCCAGGCGGGCGCCCAGCCCGGTGCGCCGTCCAGCATGGTCCGGCGGCCCACCCTGACATTGGACGGCGCGCGGAAGGTGCTCAGCGCCGCGGAAGCTTCGGCGCAGCTGCTGCAGTCGCCCTCCTCGATTGCGGTGGTCGACGCGGAGGGCGTGCTGCTCGCCTTCGAGCGGATGGATGGCGGGCGGGTCGCCGGCAACCGGCTGGCGATCGGCGAGGCGCGGAGTGCCGCGCGCTATGAGCGTCCGACCGAGGACATCGAGCAGGCGATCAACGGCGGCCGACTGGCGGCGATCACTGCCGGCGGCGTGCAACTGCAGGGCGGCGTGCCGATCCGGCTCGACGGCGTCGTGATCGGCGCCATCGGCGTGAGCGGTTTCGACAAGGTGAACGACGTGCAGGCTGCCGAGGCCGGCGCCGCGGCGATCAGGTAGCTTCGCGACTCGGCGTTTTCCCGGGAGCGGGTTTTCTTACCACATTTGGTCGAAGCGCTGTCCGGGATAGTGGGCGGCTAGACCCGAAACGACGTTCCGCTGTCCTGGCAGGCGGCCTGGGCTCTCGGCAAAGCATCCGCCGGCACGATGACTGCCCATGTCGTCGATACTCCTTGGTCTGCTATCCGCGGCACCGGGCTCTATTGGCCGCAGGTCGCCGAAGCCGGCCACTGGTCTTTGCGTCCGCCCCGAGGTCGCGCGATCGTGCGGAAGAGGTTACAAACCGCCCTCCGCCGGCTATGTCCGGTTGACCAGCGGGGGGTTCCATGAAAGTTCTGCTCGTCCTGATCCTGATCGTCGGCGCCTTCTGCCTCGGCGCCTGGACCGATCATGTCTTCTACATCCCGCTCGGCTCATCCCCCAGCCCGGCCAGTCTCGACACCACGCCGACGCCGCAGGCGGCGCAGCCGCAATATCAGCCGCCGCAGCAGCAACAGCAGGCAGGACAGGCGCAGGCGCCCGCGCCGGCAACCAGCAGCGCACCCGATCTGCGCTCCTGCCTGGCAGAAGCGCGCAGCCGTCATCTGGAGGCCGATTACGCACAGCGCATGTGCCGCGAGATCGTCAACGACTGATCGCGCCACTGCTGCGCGAACCGTTGTACCCGAGCAATGCCACGCGCGACGGCGCGGGCGCGCACAGCGCGTCCGGCAAGCGGCGGAACGGCGGCAGCGGTTGCACGTTGCAGCCTCCGCCTGCATGTTGTTCATTGAACCCTGCGGTGCCCCAGGCTCGGCGCGAGTCTGGATTCGCCCAGCCTCGACGATCCGACCGCGATGATCCAAACCTCGACGATGCAGCGAAGGGGCTTGAATGACTGAACGGGTACTCGTCACCGGTGGCGCCGGGTTCATCGGCTGCCACGTGGTCCGGGCGCTGCTGACGCGAGGCGACGAGGTCAGGGTGGTCGACAGCCTCATCGAGCAGGTGCATAGCGGCGACGGCGAGCGGGATCGGATACTCGATGAGGTCGAGTTCCTGCACGGCGACGTGCGCGACCGCGACCTCATGCAGCGCGCCGTCGCGCGCGTCGACAAGGTGATCCATCTCGCTGCCGAGGTGGGCGTCGGCCAGAGCATGTACGCCATCGACCGCTATGTGTCGGTGAATGATCACGGCTCGGCCATCCTGTTCCAGGCGCTGATCGACCGGCCGGTGGCGCGTATCGTCGTCGCGTCCTCGATGAGCATCTATGGCGAGGGCCTTTACCGGACGCGCGAGGGCGAGGTGCTGCAGCAGGTGGTGCGGCCGGCGCAGCGCGCAGCAAGCGGCTGGGATCCGACATCGGAGTCGGGCGCACCGCTCATCCCGGTGCCGACTCCGGAATGGAAGCGTCCCAACCTGGCCTCCGTCTATGCCCTGACAAAATACGTGCAGGAGACGCTGACGCTGACCGTGGCGCCGGCCTACGGCATGGAAGCCGTCGCCCTGCGGCTGTTCAACGTCTATGGCCCGGGACAGGCGCTTTCCAATCCGTATACCGGCGTGCTCGCCATCTTCGCCTCGCGGCTGCTGCACGGCCAGCGGCCGCTGGTCTTCGAGGATGGCGAGCAGCGTCGCGACTTCGTCCATGTCGAGGACGTGGCGCGGGCCTTCTTGCGGGCGCTCGATCTGCCGCAGGCGAGCGGCGGCGTGTTCAACATCGGCAGCGGCCGCGACGTCAGCATCAACGAGGTCGCGAGCGAACTCGCCGCCGCGATGGGACGGCGCCAGCTGACGCCCGAACTGGCGGGCAAGGCGCGCACCGGCGACATCCGGCATTGCTTCGCCGACATCTCGCTGGCCCAGGAACGGCTCGGCTTTCATCCCCGGCGCAGCTTCGACGACAGCCTCGACGAGCTGGTGGAGTGGGTGCGCCGCCAGCAGCCGGTGGATCGCGTTCCGGAAGCGCGGCGCGAGCTGGAATCGCGAGGGCTGGTCGCGTGAACCGGCCGACGCCCGGCAACACGCGGCCGGTGCTGATCACCGGCGGCGCCGGCTTCATCGGCAGCAACCTCGCCGACCGCCTCGCCGCCGACGGTCACCACGTGCTGATCTACGACGCGCTCCTGCGCCCGGGTGTTGAGGAGAATCTGGCCTGGCTGAAGCAGCGTTACCCCGCGCGCGTGTCGGCGATCGTGGAGGATCTGCGCAACGAGGCGGCGCTGCGCGAAGCGGCGTCGCAGGCCTGCGCGGTGTTCCATTTCGCCGCGCAGGTCGCGGTGACCACCAGCCTGCTCGATCCGCTAGAGGATTTCGACGTCAATCTGCGCGGCACGATGGTTCTGCTCGAGGCGCTGCGGCGGCGCCGGGAGAAGCCGCCGCTGATCTTCGCCAGCACCAACAAGGTGTATGGCGATCTCGCAGACGTCACGCTGATCATGGAAGGCGCGGGCTATCGGCCGCGCGATCCGGCCCTGCACGCGCACGGCATCGGCGAGGACCGGCCGCTCAGCTTTCACACGCCGTACGGCTGCTCGAAGGGTGCGGCCGATCAGTATGTCCTCGACTACGCCCGCAGCTTCGGCGTGCCGACGGCGGTGCTGCGCATGAGCTGCATCTATGGCCGCCGGCAGAAGGGCACCGAGGATCAGGGCTGGCTCGCGCATTTCATGCTGCAGGCACTCGCCGGCGAGCCGATCAGGCTGTACGGGGACGGCAGGCAGGTGCGCGACGTTCTGGCGATCGACGATGCGCTCGACGCCTATGTCGGGGCGTGGCGGCGCATCGCCGCGATCTCCGGGCGGGCGTTCAATCTCGGCGGCGGTCCCGGCAACGCGGTGAGTCTTCTGCAGGTGATCGGCGAGATCGAAGCGATCCTCGGGCGGCCGGTCGAGCGGCAGATCGCGGCATGGCGACCCGGCGACCAGCGCTGGTTCGTCGCCGATGCGCGTCAGGCGAGCGCCGCGCTCGGCCTGCGCCCGCCTCTGGGGTGGCGCCAGGGGCTGGAGCAGCTCGCGGCGGAACTCGCCGCCGAGCGGCCGGGCGGGCGGCAGCGCGCCCTGGCGGCCAGCGAGGCGACATGAAGGTCGCGCTGCTCAATCCGCCATGGCGCTTCGACCAGAGCATCTATTTCGGCTGCCGCGAGCCGCATCTGCCGCTCGAACTCGGCTACACGAGGGCGCTGCTGCTGGCCGCCGGCCACGACGTGTTGCTGCTGGACGGGCATCTCTGCGGCCGCGATGCCGCCTCGTTGGCGGACGAGGTCGCCGCCTATGCGCCCGACATCACCGTCGTCACCACCGCGCCGAGCTACCTGTTCTGGCGCTGCGCGCCGCCGGAGCTGCGGGTGCCGCGCGAGATGTTTGCGGCGCTCGCCGGGCGGGGCGGCATGACGGTTGCCGTCGGGCCGCACGGCTCCTCGACACCAGGCGCCGTGCTCCGCAAGCTCGGCGTGGATGTGGTGGTGCGCGGCGAGTGCGAGGAGGTGCTGGTGGCGCTCGCCGCCGGCACGCCGCCCGCCGACATCGCGGGCTGCGCCGTGCTGGACAATGGTGTGCTGCGGGTGAACGGGCCGCCGCAGGCCGCGACCTTCACCGACCTTCCGGCGCTGCGCTGGCCCGACGCATGGGTGCGCCGCCATCGCCACCACCACCACCGTTTCGATGCCGTGCCGGACTGTCCTGGCGCCGAGGTGGAAGCGTCTCGCGGCTGTCCGTATTCCTGCACGTTCTGCGCCAAGATCGATTTTCGCGACGGCTACCGCCGGCGCCTTCTGCCGCTGCTGCTCGAGGAGATCGACGGGCTGCGTGAGCAGGGCGTCGGCTATCTCTATTTCATCGACGAGATTTTCCTGCCGAACCGTCCGTTGCTGGAGGCGCTGGTCGGGCGCGGGATGCAGTTCGGCGTGCAGACCCGGATCGACCTCTGGAAGCCGGAGATGATCGCGCTGCTCGGCCGCGCCGGCTGCGTATCCATCGAGGCGGGCGTCGAGAGCCTGACCGAGGATGGACGGGCGGCGCTCGACAAGCGCTGCAAGCTCACCACCGACGAGCTCGCCGACCTGCTGATCCTGGCGCGGCGGCACGTGCCGTTCGTGCAGGCCAATCTCATCGAGAGCACGGGCGATGATGCCGCCATGGTGGCCCGCTGGCGCGAGCGGCTGCAGGCGCAGGGCGTGTGGGCCAACGATCCGGTGCCGCTCTACCCCTACCCCAGCTCGCCCGACTATCGCCGCCTCTGGGGCGAACCCGACGAAGCCGCGTGGGAACGCGCGCACGCCCACTACCTCGCGCAGTTCGCGCGGTTCAGCGACATCCAGGAGAACGCCCCGCTGCCGCTCGCGGCACTCGAGGCGGCATGCCTGCCGGCCTAGAGCGTGATGACCGAAGGTGGAATCACCGCAGGTCTGAATCATGCTCTCGAACAACGAGTTCTCGGGCGCGCCGATTTACGGCCGTCATATCAGCGAAAGCGGGAATCGATGTGCCGCGTGGACCCCCGCTTTCGCGGGGGTGACGACAATGGGTGGCACTCCGTGGGACCTCGTATCACATGACTTCGTCTATGGAAGTCATCACGCTCTGACGGTGGAATTTCCGAGACGCGTGCTGCTCAGCGCCGATGCGGTCGGCGGGGTGTGGCGCTATGCGCTGGAGCTGGCGGACGGGCTGGCGGGGCAGGGGATCGAGACCGTGCTGGCCGTGCTCGGCCCGGCGCCCTCGCCGGCGCAAGCGCGCGAGGCGCAGGCCGTTCCGGGGTTGCAGCTCTGTTCGACCGGGCTGGCGCTGGACTGGACCGCCGCCGATGCCGAGGCGCTGGCCGCGGCAGGGGACGGACTGGTTGCGCTCGCCGCCTCGCGGCAGGTCGACATCGTGCATCTGCACGCGCCGGCGCTGGCGGCCTGGACGCGGTTCGCAATGCCCGTCGTGGTGGTCGCGCATTCCTGCGTCGGCACCTGGTGGCGCGCGGTGCGCGGCGGTCCGCTGCCCGCCGACCTGGCGTGGCGCGCCGAGCCGACGGCGCGCGGACTGCGTGCCGCCGATGCGGTGATCGCACCAAGCCGCAGCTTCGCCGCGGCTCTGCGTGCGGAATACGGCGAGCTGGCGATCGACGTCGTGCATAACGGGCGCACCCCGTTGGCGGTGCCGGAGATTCCGCGGGAGCGCGCCGTGCTGACCGCCGGGCGCCTGTGGGACGAGGCGAAGAACGTGGCGCTGCTGGATGCCGCGGCGGCACGGCTGGACGTGCCGGTCTATGCCGCGGGGCCTGTCGCGTTCGAGAACGGCGCGCAGCTGCAGAGCCGATCCCTGCAACTGCTCGGCGTTGTCGATGACGCGGCGCTGCGGCGCCGGATGGCCGGCACCGCCGTATTCGCCTCGGTGTCGCGCTACGAGCCGTTCGGCCTCGCGGTGCTGGAAGCGGCGCAGGCCGGCATGGCCCTGGTGCTGTCCGACATCCCGACGTTTCGCGAGCTGTGGGACGGCGCCGCGCTGTTCGTTTCCGATGACGTGGAGGCCCTTGCGGAGGCGCTGCGTCGCGTGCTCGACGATGGCGAGAGCTGGGCACGCGCGGCGCGAGTGCGATCGGGCTGCTTTGGTGCAGCGGACATGGTGCGGGGGACGCTCGCCGTCTTAAGGAAGGCGAGGGGCGCTGCCCCCGTCCCTTCAAGCACGGGACCCCGCTGGAATCCGTCGGCCCCAGACCCCATTCCCTTAAGTAACGGGTTCGAAGGGCATTGCCCTTCGTGGGCGTCGAGGGGGCGAAGCCCCTCGCCTTCCTTCCTTTACTTCACCCACTCCCTGATCTCGTGCTGGAACCACGGCAACGCGCATTTTCTGCGCGGCGTGCTGCGCGAGCTGCAGGCGCGGGGCCACGCGCTGCGCGTGCTCGAACCGGCGGACGGCTGGAGCCGGGCCCATCTGCTGGCCGAGCAGGGCGCCGCAGCGACGGACGATTTCGCCGCGGCGTTTCCCGGCCTGGCCTCGCAGACCTACGGCGAGGATCTCGACATCGCGGCGGCAGTCGATGGCGTCGATGTGGTGATCGTGCATGAGTGGAACCCGCCCTGGCTGATCGCCGCGCTCGGCCGGCACCGCCGTGAGGGCGGCCGCTTCCTGCTGCTGTTCCACGATACGCACCATCGCGGGGTCAGCGATCCCGCGGCGCTGCGGGCGCTCGATCTCTCCGGTTATGACGGCGTGCTGGCCTTCGGCGAGGCGCTGGCCGCGGTCTATCGCAGCTGGGGCTGGGGCGGGCGCGTCTTCGTCTGGCACGAGGCGGCCGACATCGCGCTGTTCCATCCGCCGGCTCAGGAGCGCCCGAGGGCGGGACTCGTCTGGGTCGGCAACTGGGGCGACGACGAACGCACCGCCGAGCTCGGCACCTTTCTGTTCGAGCCGGCTTCGGCGCTCCGCCTGCCGCTCGACGTGTATGGCGTGCGCTATCCGCCCGAGGCGCTGGCGACGCTCGCCGCGCATGGCGCGACGTATCGCGGCTGGCTGGCGAACGCGAAAGTGCCGGAGGTGTTCGCGCGCCATCTCGCGACGGTGCATGTGCCGCGCCGCTTCTACGCCTCGGTCCTGCCGGGAATTCCGACGATCCGGGTCTTCGAGGCGCTGGCCTGCGGCATCCCGCTGGTCTGCGCGCCGTGGGACGATGCCGAAGGCCTGTTCCGGCCGGGGCGCGACTACCTCGTCGCCCGCACCGGGGCGGAGATGCGGGGGCACTTGAACGCGCTCGTGCACGATCCGGGGTTGCGCGCTTCGCTGGCGGCATCGGGGCTGGAAACGATCCGCGCCCGCCACACCTGCGCCCATCGCGTGGACGAGCTGCTCGGCGTCATCGCCGCAATGCGCTCCGCGGTCACGGCGTAGTGGACATCGCCTTCTACGGATCGAGCCTGCTCTCGTCGTACTGGAATGGTGCGGCGACCTATTATCGCGGCCTGCTTTCCGCGCTGGCCCGGCACGGCCACCGCGTCACCTTCTACGAGCCGGATGCGTTCGAGCGGCAGCAGCACCGTGACATCGCCCCGCCGTCATGGGCCGCGGTGCGGGTGTACGACGCGACGCTGCCGGCGCTTGCCGACGTGATCGCCGAGGCGGCGCGGGCGGACGTGGTGATCAAGGCGAGCGGCGTCGGCGTGTTCGACGACGAGCTGCTCGCCGGCACGCTCGCCGCGGCGCGCGCCGATGCGGTCCGCGTGTTTCTCGACGTGGATGCGCCGGCGACGCTGGCCGCGATGCGGGCGGATCCGCGGCACGCGCTGCACGCGGCGCTGCCGGCGCTCGACATGGTGCTCACCTATGGCGGCGGGCCGCCGGTGGTGGCGGCCTACACGGAGTTCGGCGCGGCGCTGTGCGTGCCGATCTACAACGCGCTCGATCCGGCGGAGCACCACCCGGCGACACCGGAGCCGCGTTTCGCCGCCGATCTGGCGTTCCTCGCCAACCGGCTGCCGGATCGCGAGGCGCGTGTCGAGGCGTTCTTCTTCGAGGCGGCCCGGCTCCTGCCGGATCGGCGCTTCCTGCTCGGCGGCAATGGCTGGGGCGACAAGCCGATGCCGGCGAATGTGCGCGCCATCGGCCATGTCTCCACCAACGACCACAACGCTTTCAACGCCTCGGCGCTGGCCGTGCTGAATGTCGCGCGCGACAGCATGGCGAGTATCGGCTATTCGCCGGCGACGCGTGTGTTCGAGGCGGCCGGGGCCGGCGCCTGCCTGATCACCGATGCCTGGGAGGGCATCGAGGTTTTCCTGGAGCCGGGCGAGGAGATCCTGGTGGCGCGTAACGGGGCCGAAGTCGCCGGCCACCTGGCGGCGCTGACGCCGGAGCGCGCCAGGCGGATCGGCGAACGGGCGCGGGCGCGGGTGCTGGCGGAGCACACCTATGACCGGCGCGCGGCGAGCGTGGATCGGCTATTGCGCGAGGCGCTGGGCATGCGGCGCTGAATTCAGCGGCCGCGCACCCCGCGATAGAAGTGATTATCGGCGCCGCGTGACAGGAGCGTCGGCTCCGGGCCCGGCACGAGCTGACGCCAGGAGACCTCATTGTGCGCGCCGGTGACCTCGATGACGCCGTGCGGGACGATGTCCACGCTGATCTCGTTGTTGTTGCCGGTGACGGTGATCCGTGTGCAGCCGCCGACCAGTGTCAGATTGGTGCGGCTGCCGTCCAGCGCGATCGGCGTGCCGGTGCACTGGATGATCCGCGTGATGTCGGAATAGTCGTAATGCAGCAGGTGATTGGCCATCACCTGGGCCCGGCCGGTGGCGGGCAGGAGCCAGATCGCCGCGGCGCCGGCGAGCAGCAGAGCGCGCACGGCTACTTCCGCTGCGGCTTGGGCCGTTGCGCGGCGGTTTCCGTCTGCTGCCGGTCGGAATCGGGGCCCGCTGTCGGCTCCTCGGCGCCGTGCTCCGGCGAACCGACCCCGTGCGGGTCCTTCTTTTCCTGTTCCCTCGCCGGCCTGGCGGCCGGGTCGGTCTGCGGGTGTTTTGCCATGCCCGTTGCGTCTCCCCGGCCGAGTTCAGCACGTCGGCCGGGGCCTGGCCAGTCTTACCCGCGGATGCGCTGGGCCGGATGCGCGGGGTGCTTATAGTCCACCTGGATGAGCCGGCTGCCCGGGGCGACGGGCTGGGGCAGGGCGGCGGGCAGGCCGCTGCGCGGTGTGATTGCCGGGCCGCAGGCATCGCCGACCTGGCGGACCACGACCTGCGGTCGGTCGCCGGTGCCGGGATAGGAATAGGTGATGGTCCGGCTGCAGCCGCGATCGCCGGAGGTGAAGGAGCTGACGACCACCGCCGTCCCGCCCGCCGGCAGCGTCTCGAGCCCGGAGGGGAGCGACTGCATCGCCTGGTCGACCTGCCGCATCATCGCCGCCTGCTCGGCGAACAGCGAGGCGGGATCGGGCAGCATCGCCTCCATGTCGCGGATCATGCGCAGCAGCGGATCATCGACCGGCGCTGCTTGCGCCACCGGCATGGACGACAGCGGCACCAGGACCCCGAGCGGGTGGCCGGCGGCGTCGTAGACGACCATTCCCGGGGTGGGCGGCTCGGCTGCTCCGGCCATGGTGAGGGGAAGCGCCGCCAGGACAGCCCCGAGCAGCGCCGCAGACAGTTTGCGCATGGCTTGCCTCCAACAAGAGTTGCTCGACCGCTGCCATTTTGGGGCGATCGAGGGGCAGTTTCACCTGTCGAAAGATGAAACGTCGTTTAGCTTCCGCGGTCTAGGCAGCGGGCGCCAGGGTTGCGCAAGCGCTTCAGCAGGGCTAGGAAACTGCCGCCGCGGGACCGGCGGGCGCGTAGCTCAGCGGGAGAGCACCACCTTGACACGGTGGGGGTCAGAGGTTCGATCCCTCTCGCGCCCACCACATCCCCACGCTCGTCGACCGGAACGCTCACGGCGCGCGCTGCCAGCGACGGTCGCTGATCAGTGCGGCGACGGTGCCGGGGCTGGCTGGGGATGACCCTGCTGATATTCCGCGACGGTCGTGCGGATGATGTCCCTGGTAGAGACCCCAATCCCGAACCACGCTTGCCCATAGGCCAGAATCCCGATCACGGCAGCGATGACCGCCAGCCCGGTTGGTAGCACCGTCACGATGATCGTCGTCTTAATGCCTGCCGTGGCCTTCTCGACGCCATCCAGCCGCGCCTCGATCGTACTTAGCTTGGCCTGGAGCTCGCCGCGCAGCGAAGCGAAACCGGCATCCATCCGGCCAATGAGTTCGGCAAACTTGGTGTCCGAACGTCCAATCGCCGCGGCGAGTTTCGCGTCGCCGCGAGCGTCGGAAAGCTCGATCTTCAGGTCAAGGTCATCGGACGGTGGCATGTCAAGATGATGTGCTTCGGCTGGCTCTGCTGCAAGCCGATGCTGCTCCTCGACATGCGCCAGCTATCAAGCGGTTGCGCCGGGCGCAACATGTCCCGGCGCTCCCCTTATTGGGCGTTTCGGGCAGTGTCCCCGCCTGACTTTTCCGTAAGAATGGATTCCGCGGCGGTGGCGAGGACCTGGCAGCCCAGCACGATGTCCGGGTCGGCCGTGTTCTCATCGTAGTGGTGGCTGATGCCGCCGATGCTCGGGATGAATAGCATGGCGGCGGGCAGGCGCCGCGCCAGGTTCTGCGCGTCGTGGCCGGCGCCGCTCGGCATGCGGATGTGCGCGCCCGCGGCGTGGTGCTCGGCGGCCTGCTCCAGCGCCAGCTGCAGCCTCGGGTCCATCAGGGTCGGCATCGAGGCGGACAGCCGCTCCAGCTGCACGCGGCAGGGGCCGGCATCGGCCTCGGCGACCAGCCGCTCCAGCTCCCCCTCCAGGCTGGCCAGCCGGTCCGGGTCGGCATCGCGGATCTGGAACAGCATCTGGGCGCTGCCCGGCACGACCGAGGGCGCGCCCGGGTGCAGCACGATGCGCCCGGTGGTCCAGACGGTGCGCGGGCCGGCAATCTCGGGGAAGCGCCGGTCGATCGCCGCGGCCAGGCGGACCAGTGCCACGCCGGCGTCGCGGCGGATCGCCATGCGGGTCGTGCCGGCGTGGTTCTGCATCCCCTCGAAGCGGATGCGGTACTGCCAGATGCCGACGATGCTGGTCACCACCCCGACACGCAGCCCGGAGGTGTCGAGCTCGTCGCCCTGCTCGATATGCGCCTCGAGATAGCCGAGGTAGCGTTCGGCCTCGAGCTGCGCCCGGGGGCGGTCGGCGAGGCCGGCGCGGGCCAGCGCGGCTCGCAGCGGCGTGCCGTCGTCGCGGTTGACGCAGGCCTCGATGTCCGCCTCGCTCAGCGCGCCGATGAACGAGCGGCTGCCGGGCATCGAGGCGTAGTGGCCTTCCTCGTCGGCCCAGGCGGCGACGTCGATGCCGCGGCCCAGGGTGCGGGCGACTTCCAGGCCGTAGATCACGCCGAGCGCGCCGTCGAGCCAACCGGCGTGCGGCTGCGTCTCGACGTGGCTGCCGAGCAGCAGCACCGGCCCGGCCTCGCGGGTGCGGCCGATGACGTTGCCGATGCCGTCGATCGAAGCGTCGAGCCCGGCCTCCTCCAGGCGGGCGAGCAGCCAGTGGCGCGCCCGCATGTCGTCGGGCGAAAAGGTCGGGCGGTGCACTCCGGTCCTGTAGGCGCCGATGGCGGCCAGCGCCCGCAGGTCGCCAAGCAGCCGCTCGGCGTCGATCTCCGGCATGGTCATCCTCTCCGGGAAGTCCAGGCGGGCAGTGATAGCGCGCGGCGAGGCCGGAGGCGACGGGCTGGCCGATGCCGGGCGATGCCTGATCTGCGTCGCCGAAAGGGTGATTTCCCCACCGCGCCGACCGATCTAACCTGCCGCATCACCAGCACGGAAGGATTGGACCCATGACGATACAGCTTGGGCAGGTCGCCCCGGATTTCGAGCAGGACAGCACCGCCGGACCCATCCGCTTCCATGAGTGGCTCGGCGATTCTTGGGGCGTGCTGTTCAGCCACCCCAAGGACTACACGCCGGTCTGCACCACGGAGCTCGCCGAGACCGCCCGGCTGAAGCCGGAATGGGACAAGCGCAACGTCAAGGTGATCGGGCTCTCCGTCGATTCCGGCGAGAACCACAAGGGCTGGGAGCGCGACATCGAGGAGACGCAGGGCCAGGCGCTGAACTTCCCGGTGCTGGCCGATGTCGACCGGAAGGTCTCCGACCTCTACGGCATGGTGCATCCGGAGGCCGATCCGGCGCTGACCGTGCGCAGCGTGTTCGTCATCGATCCCGCCAAGAAGGTCCGGCTGATGCTGACCTACCCGCCGAGCACCGGCCGGAATTTCCTGGAGATCCTGCGCACCATCGACAGTCTGCAGCTCACCGACAGCCAGAAGGTGGCGACGCCGGTGAACTGGCAGAAGGGCGAGCCGGTGATCATCGTGCCGAGCCTGTCGAACGAGGATGCGAAGCAGCGATTCCCCCAGGGGTGGAAGGAGTTGCGCCCCTATCTTCGCATCGTGGAGCTGCCGGACCAGCCTGCCGGATAAAGCTACTGGGGTCGGCGGCTGTCATGGAAGCTTCATCGAAGTGAAATATGACGGTCGCCGTGCCTCCCTAGGGTCCGCCGCGACGGCAGCCGGGGTGGTCCCCGGCGCGCCGCTGAGGAGTTCCCATGAAGCGTGTCACCACCGTCCTCGCCGTGTCGCTCGCCGGACTTTCCGCGGCCTTTCTGCCGCACGCGGCGCGGGCACAGCAGATCACCGGCGCCGGCTCCACCTTCGCGGCGCCGATCTATGCCAAGTGGGGCGAGGCGGCGCATGACGCGACGGGCGTCACCTTGAACTACCAGGCCATCGGCTCGGGCGCCGGGCAGAACCAGATCTTCAATCGCACGGTGGATTTCGGCGCCTCGGACGCGCCGGTAGCCGGCGACAAGCTCCGCGAGCAGCATTTGCTGCAGTTCCCGACGGTGATGGGCGGCGTCGACGTGATCGTCAACCTCGCCGGCGTCGCGGCGGACCAGCTGAAGCTGGACGGCCCGATCCTCGCCGACATCTATCTCGGCAAGATCACCAAGTGGAACGATCCGCGCATCGCCAAGCTGAACGACGGGGTCAAGCTGCCGAGCGAGGCGATCGCGCCGGTCTATCGCGCCGACGGCTCGGGCACCACCTACGTGTTCACCGACTATCTCTCGATGGTCAGCCCGGAGTGGAAGAGCCAGGTCGGCGCCAACACCAGCATCAAGTGGCCCGCCGGCGCCGGGGCGCGCGGCAGCGACGGGGTTTCCGGCACGGTGCACAACATCCGCGGCGGCATCGGCTATGTCGAGAGCGCCTACGCCACGCAGAACAAGCTGACCACGGTGATGCTGCAGAACAAAGCCGGCAAATTCGTCGCCCCCAGCATGGCGGCCTTTCAGGCTACGGCGGCGAATGCCGACTGGTCGAAGGTGCAGGATTTCGCCGTCGACCTGAATGACCAGCCCGGCGATGCCAGCTGGCCCATCGAGTCGGCGACCTTCGTGCTGCTGCCGACCAACCCCGCGAAGCCGCAGCAGGCGCAGGCCGTCATCAAGTTCTTCGACTGGGGCTTCTCGCACGGCAACGACATCGCCACCCAGCTGCAATACGTCCCCTTGCCGGCAGCGGTGCAGGATGCGGTGCGCAAGGCGTGGCAGGCCGGCCTCAAGGTGAACGGCTGAACCGCGCATCGGAACCGGGATAGGCGCGCGTGTCGCAAGCCGTCATCACACCGGCGATTGCGCCCGCGCCGAGCCGGCCGCGGCCCGGCACCTCCCGGCTCGGCGACCGGGTGTTCGCGGGAATGGCCGGCGGCGCCGGGATCTTCGTGCTGGTGCTGCTCGGCGCCATCATCGTCATGCTGTTCATCGGCGGGCTGCCGGCGTTTCGCGCCTTCGGTCCGGGGTTCCTGGTCTCCACGGATTGGGACCCGGTGCGGCAGGTGTTCGGCGCCGCGGTGCCGATCTACGGCACCGTGGTCACCTCGCTGCTGGCGCTCATCCTCGCCGTGCCGCTGGCTTTCGGCATCGCCTATACGCTGACCGAGCTGGCACCGATGTGGCTGCGGCGGCCGGTCGGCACCGCGGTCGAGCTGCTGGCGGCGATCCCCTCGATAATCTACGGCATGTGGGGCTTTTTCGTCATCGTGCCGATCATGTCCCAGCACCTCCAGCCGGCGGTGATCGATACGTTCGACGGCATTCCGGTGCTGCAGGATTTGTTCGCCGGCCCGCCTTTCGGGACCGGGCTGCTGACCGCCGCGCTGATCCTGGCTGTCATGGTGATCCCGTTCATCGCCGCCACCATGCGCGACGTCTTCCTGACGGTGCCGGCGGTCTACAAGGAATCCGCCTACGGCGTCGGCTGCACCACCTGGGAGGTGATGCGCTCCATCGTACTGCCGTACACGCGGACTTCGGTGGTCGGCGGCGTCATGCTCGGGCTCGGCCGGGCGCTGGGCGAGACGATGGCGGTGACCTTCGTCATCGGCAACAGCGACCGCATCGCCACCAGCCTGTTCGGGCCGGGCAACACGATTTCCTCCCTGGTCGCGCTGGAATTCCCGGAGAGCCCGGCCGGCAGCCTGAAACTGGCGTCGCTGCTGGCCCTCGGCTTCATCCTGTTCGTCATCGCCTTCATCGTGCTGGCGATCTCCCGGTTGTTGCTCCGCCCCAGGTTGCATGCATGAGGCTGCAGGCATGAGCGACATGCCGATGGCGACAGCGGGGACGCCGCGGCCAGCGCATGACCGCGATGCGAACGTCGCGGTCCGGCTGGGACGGCGCCGGCGGCGGATCGACCGCGTGCTGGCCGGGTTTTGCTGGCTCGCCATGCTGATCGCCCTGGCGGCGCTGGCCTCGATTCTGGTGACGCTGGTCTGGAACGGACTGGGCGGCATGCGCCTGTCCGTGCTGACCGAGGTGACCAAGCCGCCGGGATCGCACGGCGGCCTGCTGAACGCCATCGTCGGCAGCCTGATGCAATCCGCCATCGGCACGCTGATCGGCACGCCGATCGGCCTGCTGGTCGGCACCTACCTCTCGGAATATGCGGCGGGATCGGCGCTCGGCAATGCGGTGCGCTTCGTCTCCGACGTGCTGCTCTCCGCGCCGTCCATCCTGATCGGCCTGTTCATCTACGTGCTGGTGGTCGAGCCCTCCGGCGGGTTTTCCGGCATTGCCGGATGCCTAGCGCTGGCCGTGCTGGTGATCCCGATCGTGGTGCGCACGACCGAGGACATGCTGCGTCTGATCCCGACCAGCCTGCGCGAGGCGGCGATGGCGCTCGGCGCGCCGAAATGGAAGACCATCGTGTTCGTCTGCTACCGTGCGGCGCGCGACGGCATCGTCACCGGCATCCTGCTGGCAATCGCGCGGGTGGCCGGGGAGACCGCGCCGCTGCTGTTCACCAGCCTTGGCAATCTCAACTGGTCGCTCGATCTGACCAAGCCGATGTCGAGCCTGCCGGTGACCATCTACCAGTATGCCGGGTCGGCGTTCGAGGACTGGGTGCAGCTGGCCTGGGTGGGGGCGCTGCTGATCACGGCCGGCGTGCTGGCGCTCAACATCCTCGCCCGCTCGGCATTGCGCCGCCGCACATGAGGGAGCAAAGCCGATGAGCGTGACGGCGCGACAGGCGGACCAGCCGGGGTCGGCATCGGCGGCAGCCATGCCGCAACCGGCGGCGCGCATCGCCATACGCAATCTGGACTTCTTCTACGGCAGCAACCAGGCGCTCAAGCACATCACGCTGGACCTGCCGGAGCGGCAGGTCACCGGAATGATCGGTCCTTCGGGCTGCGGCAAGTCGACGCTGCTGCGGGTGCTGAACCGGATGTACGACCTCTATCCCGGCCAGCGCGCCGCCGGCGAGGTGCTGATGGACGGGGAGAACATCCTCGACGCCGACGTCGACATCAATCGCCTGCGGAGCCGGATCGGCATGGTGTTCCAGAAGCCGACGCCGTTTCCGATGTCGGTGTACGACAACATCGCTTTCGGCGTGAAGCTGCACGAGCGGCTGTCGAAATCCGACATGGACGAGCGCGTGGAGTGGTCGCTGGCGCGGGCGGCGCTCTGGGGGGAAGTGAAGGACCGGCTTAGCGGCCCGGCGATGGGGCTCTCGGGGGGCCAGCAGCAGCGGCTCTGCATCGCCCGGACCATCGCGGTGCGGCCGGAGGTGATCCTGCTCGACGAGCCGACCAGCGCGCTCGATCCGATCAGCACGCTGAAGGTGGAAGAGCTGATCGATGAGCTGAAACGCGATTTCACCATCGCCGTGGTCACCCACAACATGCAGCAGGCGGCACGCTGCGCCGACCGCGTCGCCTTCTTCTATCTCGGCGAGATGGTCGAGGTCGGGGACGCCGTGCAGATGTTCACCGCGCCGAAGCAGCGGCGCACCCAGGAATACATCACCGGCCGGTTCGGCTGAGGAGGCGAGGATGGCGGAGGTGGCGGGCCACATCGTCAAGAGTTACGAGCAGGAGCTGAAGCGGCTGCGCGACCTGATCACCGAAATGGGCGGCATCGTCGAGAACCAGGTGGCGCTGGCGGCGCAGGCGGTGGTGCACAAGGACGGCGCCGCCGCCACCCGCGCCGTCGAGGAGGATCCGCGGGTCGACGGGCTGGAGCGCCAGGTGGAGCAGTTCGTCATCCGCCTGCTCGCGCTGCGCCAGCCGATGGCCATGGATCTGCGCCATATCGTCGCCGCCCTGAAGATCACCGGCGATCTCGAGCGGATCGGCGACTACGCCGCCAACGTCGCCAAGCGCAGCATCGTGCTCGCCGAGTTCACCCTTCCGTACAGCCTGACCGGCATCGGCCACATGGCGCGCATGGTGCAGGAAGGCCTGAAGACGGTGATCGATGCGGTCGGCGACAACGACGCCGAGAAGGCGGTGGAAGTCTGGCGCTCCGACGAGGTGGTGGACGACATCTACACCGCCATCTTCCGCGAGCTGGTGACCTACATGATGGAAGATCCGCGCAACATCACGCCGTGCACGCACCTGCTGTTCATCGCCAAGAACCTCGAGCGGATCGGCGACCATGCGACCAACATCGCCGAGACCGTGCACTACGCGGTGACCGGCGAGACCCTGCCGGAGACGCGGCCGAAGGGTGACAGCTCGGCCTATGCCGTGATCCGGCCGCGGGAATGAAGAGGTCTGCATGCCCGACGGAGTGAGCCCGCTCAAGCCGCTGGTGCTGGTGGTGGAGGACGAGGCGGCGCTGGCGACGATGCTGCGCTACAACCTGGAGAAACAGGGTTTCCGCGTCGAGGAGGCGAGCGACGGACAGGAGGCGCTGACCCGGATCGCCGAGGTGCAGCCCGATCTCGTACTGCTGGACTGGATGCTGCCGGTGATGTCGGGCATCGAGGTATGCCGGCAGATCCGCCGTCGGCCGGCCACGCGCGACCTTCCGGTCATCATGGTCACCGCCCGCACCGACGACCAGGACGCGGTGCGCGGGCTGAACACCGGCGCCGATGATTACGTGACCAAGCCGTTCAGCCTGGAGGGGCTGCTGGCGCGCATGCGTGCCCTGCTGCGGCGCAGCAGCGCGGTTCCCGCCAAGGGCCGGCTGATGTTCCACGACATCGCCATGGACCTGGCGGCGCACCGGGTGCAGCGCAACACCCGCCCGGTGCATCTCGGGCCGACGGAGTTCCGGCTTCTGGAGTTCCTGATGCAGCATCCGCGCCGGGTGTTCTCGCGCGAGGAGCTGCTTGACGCGGTGTGGGGGCCGGACATTCATGTCGAGCCGCGCACCGTCGATGTGCACATCAGGCGGCTGCGCAAGTCGATCAATGGCGAGGGCGAACTCGATGTCGTCCGCACCGTCCGCGCCGCCGGCTACGCGCTCGATACCGAGCCGGTCTGAGTAACCGTCCAGGGCATCGGCCCCCGGCAGGGTCCGGGCAGCGCCCGAGATGCTTCCTTTGCACACGCTTGTGAGGTGCGCTAAGCGCTGAAGCGCGCATTTTCTGTGCCAGCATTCGTGCGAGGTGTTCCGATGAAGCCAGGTCTTACCAGGCGCGGCCTGATCGGCCGGAGCGTGGCGACGGCCGGCGGCCTGGCCGCGGTGCCGCTGGTTACCCCGGCCGAGGCCGCCATTCCCGCGGCGCCCGCGCCGGTTCGCACCCCGGAGATGGTGGACATCGTGCTGCAGGTGAACGGGCGGCGCCTGCCGCTGACCATCGAGCCGCGGGTGTCGCTGCTGGATGCGCTGCGCGAGCAGGCCGGGCTGACCGGCACCAAGAAGGGGTGCGACCGCGGGTCCTGCGGCGCCTGCACGGTGCATGTGGACGGCAGGCGGGTGAATTCCTGCCTCACGCTCGCCATCCGCTGCCAGGGCCGGGCGGTGACCACCATCGAGGGCTTGGCTGAGGGTGACGAGCTGCATCCCGTGCAGGCGGCGTTCATCCGGCACGACGCGTTCCAGTGCGGCTATTGCACACCCGGGCAGATCATGGCGGCAACCGCGCTGCTCGATGAGGGCCACGCCGGCTCAGATGCCGAGATCCGCGAATACATGGCTGGCAACATCTGTCGCTGCGGTGCCTACAACCACATCGTCGATGCGATCCGCGACGTGGCGTCGCAGGCGGCGGGGAAGGGCTGAGCCATGCAATCCTTCGGTTATCTGGACCCCGCCGACGCCGATGCCGCAATCGCCGCCGCCGCGGCGCCGGGCGGAAAGTTCATCGCCGGCGGCACCGATCTGATGCAGCTGATGAAGGACGACGTCGAGGCGCCGACGCGCATCGTCGACGTCGAGAAGCTGCCCTATGGCGCCATCGAGGCGAACGGCTCGGGCCTGCGGCTGGGCGCGCTGGCGCGGATGAGCGACGTCGCCGCGCACCCGGCCGTGCAGCGCGACTATCCCGTGATCGCGCAGGCGCTGCTGGCGTCCGCCTCGCCGCAGCTGCGCAACATGGCGACGATGGGCGGCAACATGCTGCAGCGCACGCGCTGCCATTATTTCCGCGACACCGGCTTCCCCTGCAACAAGCGCAACCCCGGTTCCGGCTGTCCGGCGATACACGGCGAGAATCGGCTGCTGGCGATCCTCGGGGGTAGCGAGCATTGCATCGCCACGCACCCGTCGGATCTTGCCGTGGCGCTCGTGGCGTTGGACACGTCGGTGGAGCTGCAGGGGGTCGGCGGTGCCAGGCGCACGGTGGCGCTCGGCGACTTCCACAGGCTGCCCGGGGACACGCCGCAGATCGAGACCGTGCTGCAGCCGGGCGAGCTGATCACGGCGCTGGTGGTGCCGCCGTCGGCGGCGGCGCGACGCTCGGCCTATCTCAAGGTGCGCGATCGCGCCTCCTTCGAATTTGCGCTGGTGTCGGCGGCGGTGGCGCTGGAGATGCAGGGCAACACGATCGCCGATGCGCGGATCGCCATGGGTGGGGTCGGCACCAAGCCGTGGCGCCTGCCGGCGGTGGAGGCGGCGCTGCGGGGCCAGGCTGCGACGCCTGAAAACTTCACCGCCGCCGCCGGCCTGGCGGTGGAAGGCGCCATGCCGGCCGGCAAGAACGATTTCAAGGTCAAGCTGATGCAACGCACGCTGGTGCGCGCGCTGAGCACCGTTGCGGCATAGGGGCGGGGATATGGACGCGATCGTCGGACAGCCTCTGGACCGAGTGGACGGGCGGCTCAAGGTGACGGGCGGCGCCAGATACGCCGCCGAGTTTCCGGTTCCCGGCGTGGTTCACGCCGTGCTCGTGCAGAGCAGCGTCGCCGCCGGGGAGATCGTCGCGATCGACACCAGCGCCGCCGAGGGCATGCCCGGCGTTCTGGCGGTGATCACGCCCGAGAACGCCGAGAAGCTGCAGGCCGACAAGGGCGGTGAACAGGTGGTCAGCCGGCCGACCCTGCAGGACATGCAGGTGCTCTACAACGGTCAGCATGTCGCGATCGTGGTTGCCGACACGCTCGATCGGGCGCAGGCGGCGGCGAGCGCCCTCAAGCTCACCTACAAGCAGGACGAGGCCGTCACCACGATGGACTCGGCGCTGAACACGGCCTATCGGCCGAAGCATTTCCGCGGCGGCGCGCGCTCGCCGGATTCCAACCGCGGGGATGCCGACGCCGCGTTCGACGCCGCCGCCGTCAAGGTCGATGCGACCTACCGCACGCCGATCGAGCACCATAATCCGATGGAGCCGCACGCGACCATCGCCCGCTGGGACGGCGATCGGGTGACGGTGTGGACGGCGACGCAGGGCATTTCCGGCGCGCAGCATACGCTCGCCACGCTGTTCGGCATTCCGCCGGCAAACGTGCGGGTGATCTGTCCCTATGTCGGCGGCGGCTTCGGCTGCAAGGGCAGCACCTGGCCGCCGGCGACGCTGACCGCCATGGCGGCGCGCAAGGTCGGGCGGCCGGTGAAGCTCAGCCTGACGCGCCGGCAGATGTTCACCTCCAACGGCTATCGCCCGCGCACCGTGCAGAAGGTGAAGCTGGCCGCCGACGCCGGCGGCAAGCTGGTGGCAATCCGGCACGACGGGATGTCGCAGATGTCGATGCCCTCGCTCGGCGAGTTCGCCGAGCCGGTCGGACTGGCCACCGAGATGCTGTATTCCTGTCCGAACGTCGCGGTGACGCACCGGCTCGTGGGCGTGAATGCGCCGCTGCCGACCTATATGCGCGCGCCCGGCGAGGCGAGCGGCGTATTCGCCCTGGAATCCGCCATGGACGAACTGGCTGTGGCGCTGCGGATCGACCCCGTCGAGCTGCGGCTGCGCAACTACGCCGATGGCGACGAGCACGAGGACAAGCCGTTCTCCCTGAAGAACCTGCGCGAATGCTACCGGCAGGGCGCCGAGGCGTTCGGCTGGTCGCAGCGCAACCCGGCGCCGCGCTCGATGCGCGACGGCCGCGTGCTGATCGGCTGGGGCATGGCGACATCGACCTATCCGGCCAACCGCCGGCCGGCGGAGGCTCTGGTGCGCCTGCAGGCCGACGGCAGCGTGGTGGCGGGCTCCGGCACGCAGGATCTCGGCACCGGCACCTACACCGTAATGACGCAGGTGATCGCCGACGAGCTCGGCGTCTCGCCGAGGCGGGTGCGGTTCGTGCTCGGCGACAGCACGCTGCCGCCCGCCCCGGGGTCTGGCGGCTCGACGACGGTTGCCAGCGTCAGCCCGGCGGTGCAGGCGGCGTGCGCGGCGGCGCGCCAGAAGCTGTTTTCCCTGATACTCGCTGACCCGCAAGCGGCCGGATTGACCTCGGCGGATCTGCGGCTCGCGAACGGGGTGGTGCTGGCGCCGGCAAGGCGGTTCCCGTTGAGCCAGGTGCTGGCCCGCGCCGGGCTGGAATACATCGAGGGTCGCGGCAAGACCGAGGGCCCGCCGGGGGGCCATTCCCTGCATTCCTTCGGCGCGCAATTCGCCGAGGTGCGGGTGGATCCCGATCTCGGCGAAATCCGCGTCAGCCGCTATGTCGGCGCCTTCGATGCGGGACGCATCCTCAACGCGAAGACCGGCCGCAGCCAGTTGATCGGCGGCATCACCTACGGCATCGGCATGGCGCTGCTGGAGGAGACCGCGACCGACGCCGAGACCGGGCGCTATGTGAATGCCGATCTGGCGGAGTACCTGGTTCCCGTGCATCCCGACGTGCCGTTGATCCGCACCATCTTCGTGGCGGGGGAGGACCCGGTGCTCGATCCGCTTGGCGCGCGCGGCATCGGCGAGCTGCCGATGGTCGGGGTGGCGCCGGCGATCGCCAACGCGGTCTATCACGCCACCGGCGTGCGGGTGCGCGACCTGCCGATCCGCATCGAGGATGTGCTGGGCTGAACGGCGTCACGACGTAAGCCGCCGCGGTCGACAGGGCGGGCGAGCCGCCCTATCCTGACGGTCAGTCCGCACACGGCCGCGTCCCGCCGAGGGTGCGATCGTGGCGAAGCGCGCAGAGCTTTTCTGGAACAAGGAACGCGTTATGTACCCGAACACATCGCTGTACATCGACGGCGGCTGGCGCGGCAGCGCCGCCGGCAGGACGCTCGAGATCCTCAATCCCGCGACCGCCGAGCCGATCGGCACGGTGGCACATGCGGGGACCGACGATCTCGATCGAGCGTTGGAAGCGGCGGAGCGAGGTTTCCAGACGTGGCGGCAGGTTTCCGCGTTCGACCGCGCCAAGGTGATGCGTCGGGCGGCCGCGCTGATGCGCGAACGCGGCGACAACACGGCGCGCCTGATGACGATGGAGCAGGGCAAGCCGCTGGTCGAAGCGAAGGGCGAGACGCTTGCCGCGGCCGACGTCATCGAATGGTTCGCTGAGGAAGCCCGGCGCACCTATGGCCAGGTGATCCCGGCCCGCGCACCGGGTGTGTACCAGCTGGTGCTCAAGGAGCCGGTCGGGCCGGTGGCCGCGTTCACCCCCTGGAACTTTCCGATCAACCAGGCCGTGCGGAAGATTTCGCTGGCCCTGGCCGCGGGGTGCTCGATCATCGTCAAGGGGCCGGAGGAAACGCCGGCATCCTGCGCCGAGCTGGTGCGCGCCTATGCCGATGCCGGAGTGCCGGCCGGGGTGATCAATCTGGTGTTCGGCGTGCCCTCGGAGATTTCGGAATACCTCATTCCGCACCCGACCATCCGCAAAGTCTCGTTCACCGGCTCGACGCCGGTCGGCAAGCACCTGGCGATGCTGGCGGGCCAGCACATGAAGCGCATCACCATGGAACTGGGCGGACACGCGCCGGCGATCGTGTTCGACGACGCCGACGTCGATCACGCCAGCAAGATCCTGTCCGCCAACAAGTTCCGCAACGCCGGTCAGGTCTGCGTCTCGCCGACGCGCTTCCTGGTGCAGCAGAAGGTGTACGACAGCTTCGTCGACAAGTTCGTGGCCGCGGCCAAGGCGGTCAAGGTCGGCGACGGACTGGAGGAGGGCACGACGATGGGCCCGCTCGCCCATGCCAGGCGCGTGCAGGCTATCGAGGGCTTCGTGCAGGACGCGGTGCAGAAAGGCGCGACGATCCGCACCGGCGGCAATCGCATCGGCAACAAGGGGTATTTCTTCGAGCCCACCGTGCTGACCGAGGTTTCCAAGGAAGCGCGGGTGATGAACGAGGAGCCGTTCGGTCCGCTGGCGCTGATCGCGCCGTTCCGCGATTTCGAGGAGGCGGTTTCGGAAGCCAACCGGCTGCCGTTCGGGCTCGCCTCGTATGCGTATACGCGATCGGCGAAGACGGCGAACGCGGTGGCGGCGGCGGTGGAGGCCGGCATGATGTCGATCAACCATCACGGTCTGGCGCTGCCGGAAGTGCCGTTCGGCGGCGTCAAGGATTCCGGCTTCGGCTCGGAAGGCGGACCGGAGGCGATCGAGGGCTACCTCAACACCAAGTTCGTTTCGCAGGCGGGACTATAGGACGCCGGGCGATCGAATAAGGGCTCAGGCCAAGATCGGCGTGCAGCGACACAGATCATGATCCTGAGCGTCATCGCGCCGAAATATCGGGTGGCGAAAACGCCGGCGTCCGTCTAAAAGACGCCGGCCATGCCGGGAGCGATTCGTATCCGGCACGATCGCAGTCGTGCGCGCAGAACAGGGGAACGCATGTCAAAAGCCTTCATCGCCCAGGTCATCCAGGACTCGACCGACCTGACCGGTACCGCTTCCAACCGCGCCGCCGCCGATCTGATGGCGGCGATCATCAAGGAACTCAAGAAGAACGGCCGCTTCACCCTGCCCAGCTTCGGCACTTTCATCGTGCGCAAGACCAAGGCCCGCAAGGGGCTCAATCCGCGGACCGGCGAGTCGATCCGGGTGAAGGCGGGCAAGACGGTTCGCTTCAAGGCTTCACCCAGCTTGAAGAAGACGGTGTAGAGCGCCGAAGGTGGAATCGCCGCAGGTCTGAATCACGCTCTCAAACAACCATGAACAGGCCTATACATCGACGTCCGAAACGGTCCGCGCCCGCTCCTGGATGAACTGAAAGCGCAGCTCCGGCCGCCGCCCCATCAGGCTCTCCACCAGTTCGCTGGTCCGCGCCCGCTCCTCGGATGGGGCGACGACCTTGAGCAGGGTGCGCTTGCCCGGGTCCATCGTGGTCTCGCGCAGGGCGGCGGGCGGCATCTCCCCGAGACCCTTGAAGCGGCTGACCTCGACGCGGGCACTGCCCTTGAACGCCGCGCGGGTCTGCCGCTCGCGATCGGCATCGTCCATGGCGTAGACCGACTTGGCGCCCTGGGTCAGCCGATAAAGCGGGGGCTGCGCGAGATAGACGTGACCGCGTCGCACCAGCTCGGGCAGCTCGCGGTAGAAGAAGGTCATCAGCAGCGAGGCGATGTGCGCCCCGTCGACATCGGCATCGGTCATGATGATGATGCGGCCGTAGCGCAGGCGGGCGATGTCGAAGCGGTCGCCGACGCCGCAGCCGAGCGCCTCGATGAGGTCCTTCAGCTCCTGGTTCTGCCGCAGCTTGTCGGCCGAGGCGCTGGCGACATTGAGGATCTTGCCGCGCAGCGGCAGCACCGCCTGCGTCTCGCGGTTGCGCGCCTGCTTGGCCGACCCGCCGGCGCTGTCACCTTCGACCAGGAAGATCTCCGTGCTGTCGGCGTTCTCGCGCGTGCAGTCCGCCAGCTTGCCGGGCAGGCGCAGGCGACGCGTGGCGCTCTTGCGCGGCGTGTCCTTCGCCTCGCGCCGGCGCAGCCGGTCCTCGGCGCGCTCGATGAGGTAGGCGAGGAGATTGTCGGCCTGCGCGGGATCGCCGGCGAGAAAATGGTCGAAGCGGTCGCGAAGCGCCGTCTCGACGAGGCGTGCGGAGTCGGCACTGGTGAGCCGTTCCTTGGTCTGGCCCTGGAAGTGCGGATCGCGCAGGAAAACCGAGAGCTTGGCGGCCAGACCGGCGAGAACATCCTCGGCGGTGATCTGCGCCGCGCGCCGGTTGCTGCGCTGCTCGCCCCAGGCGCGGACGCCCTTGAGGAGGGCGGCGCGGAAGCCGGCCTCGTGCGTGCCGCCGAGCGGCGTCGGCACGGTGTTGCAGTAGGAGTGCAGGAAGCCGTCCGCGGCGTCGAGCCAGGTGAGCGCCCATTCCACACGTCCGCCGGTCTGGCCCTCGGCAGTGCGCGGGAAGTCGGCCTCGCCGGCCCAGATCGGCGCGATGGCGCGCGTCGCATCGCCGATCTCGGCCTGCAGGCTGTCCCGCAGGCCGCCGGGAAAGTGCAGCACCGCCTCGGTCGGGGTGTCCTCTCCTTTGAGCAGGGATTTGTCGCAGGACCAGCGGATCTGCACGCCGCGGAACAGGTAGGCCTTGGAGCGGCAGAGGCGGTAGAGCCGTGCCGGGCTGAACTGCAGCGCGCCGAAGATCTGCGGGTCGGGGCGGAAGCGGATGGAGGTGCCGCGCCGGTTCTGCACCGGACCGGCATCGAGCAGTTTGGTCACCGGCTTGCCGCGGGCGTAGCTCTGTCGCCAGAGCACGCGGTCGCGCGCCACCTCCACCTCCAGCTTCTCGGAGAGCGCGTTGACCACCGAGCTGCCGACGCCGTGCAGGCCGCCCGAAGTGGCGTAGGCCTTGCCGCCGAATTTGCCGCCGGAATGCAGGGTGGTGAGGATCACCTCTAGCGCGCTGAGCGGCTTGAACTTGGGGTGCGGATCGACGGGAATGCCGCGGCCGTTGTCGCGCACGGTGAGCCAGTTGCCGGTCGCGAGCTCGACCTCGATGAAGCTGGCGTGGCCGGCCACCGCCTCGTCCATCGCGTTGTCGAGGATTTCCGCGGCGAGGTGGTGGAGCGCGGTCTCGTCGGTGCCGCCGATATACATGCCGGGCCGGCGACGCACCGGCTCCAGCCCCTCCAGCACCTCGATATCGCGGGCGGAGTAGCCGGAGTCGCGGCCTGACCTGGGCGCTGTGCCGAACAGATCGTTCATGCTGTGTTCCCGTCGCTGTCCCGCACCCTATCCGCTCGGGGCCGCGTTGGGCAAGACACTCGACCGAAGTTAATCCGGGGGTTAGCCGTCGTTCTTGCCGGCAAGTTCGAGAGAAGCGGCATCTTCTCGGTGCACGTCGTGCGTGACGATGCCGTGGCCGCCGGGCTGCATCTTCAGCCAGCTCTCGTGGCGAAGCGTGTCGCGGGCGTCGCGGTAGCCGTTCTCCCAATGCGCGTGCATCGAAGTCGCGCTGAAATCATAGTCGCTGGCGAAGCCCTCATAGGCGGCCTGCCGATAGATCAGGTGCAGGATGGTGATCTCGGGCAGATGCGCCAGGCGTCGCTTGAGAGCGCGCTCCCGATCGTTCAGCGCCTTCTCCGGCAGCTTTTCCAGCAGCGCGTGCAGCAGCTCATTCTGCTCGTGCATGCGCTGATAGACGTCGGTGACGAGGCGGGTGCGGCTGGAATACAGGATGTCCTTCTGGCGGTTCAGCACGTCCAGCATGTCGCGCGGCACCGGACCGACGGCGCTGAACAGATCGACCTGGAAGATCAGCGTGTTCTGGCTGACCGTGTGCTCGAGCACATGCTGCAGCGGCGTGTTGGAGACGATCCCGCCGTCCCAGTAGAGCTCTCCGTCGACCGGCACCATCGGCAGGGCCGGCGGGAGGGCGCCGCTGGCCATCACATGCTCCGGCCCGATGGTGGTCCCGGCATTGTCGAAATAGGCGAAATTGCCGGTCTGCACCTGCACGGAACCCGCGGCGTAGCGGATCGTGCGGTCGTTGAGCCGGTCGAAGTCGACGAGCTCCAGGAGCAGGGCGCGCAGCGGCGCGCTGTCGTAGAAGCTCGTCGCGCCCGCTGCACCGGGCGGCGTGAGCCACGGTCCCGGCTGGTAGGGCGTGAAGAAATTGGGCTGGCCGAACACCGTGGTCAGCAGCGATGACCAGGCGCTGTAGAGCTTGCGGCCGAACTCGTCGTGCGGCCTGACCGGCCAGACCGGGCGCTCGGTGATGGTCTCCCAGAACCGGCGCAGCCGCGCGACGCGCAGCTCCGGCGGGTTGCCGGCGATGATCGCGCCGTTGATGCCGCCGATCGAGACGCCGGCGACCCAGTCCGGCTCGAGGCCGGCCTCGTGCAGGGCCTGATAGGCGCCGCCCTGATAGGCGCCGAGCGCGCCGCCGCCCTGCAGCACCAGCGCGAGCCGATCGCATCCTTCGGGTTTCATCATGCGTGTGTACGCGCAAGGGAGGAGCAAGGCGAGGGGCTTTGCCCTCCTTGGTCACGCGGTCGGGGGACGCTGCCCCGGCGGATTGAGATGGAGCCCTCGCCTTGCTTCCGATCCCCCTCTAGGCTCAAACCCGAAGCGAGGAGAGCGGCATGAGCCTGAAGGGGAAGGTTGCCCTGGTCACCGGCTCGACCAGCGGGATCGGCCTGGGCATTGCAGAGGCCTTGGCCCGGCAGGGCGCGGACATCATGGTCAACGGTTTCGGCGATACGCCGGTGATCGAGAACGTCCTCGGCGATATCGGCAAGCTTGGCGTGCGGACCGCCTACTGCGGCGCCGACGTCGGCAAGCCCGCGCAGATCGCCGAGATGGTGGCGCAGGCGCAGCAGGAGCTCGGCTCGCTCGACATCCTCGTCAACAATGCCGGCATCCAGCACACCGCGCCGATCGAGGAGTTTCCCGACGATCGGTGGGACGCCATCATCGCCATCAATCTCTCGAGCGCCTTTCATGCGATGAAGGCGGCGATACCGGCGATGAGGCAGCGCGGCTGGGGGCGCATCATCAACATCGCCTCGGCGCACGGCCTGGTGGCGAGCCCGCTCAAATCGGCCTATGTCGCGGCCAAGCACGGCATCGTCGGCCTGACCAAGACGGCGGCGATCGAGCTGGCCAATAGCGGCGTCACGGCGAACGCGATCTGCCCGGGCTGGGTGCACACGCCGCTGGTGGAGAGGCAGCTGCAGGCGCGCGCCGAGAGCGAGGGCAGCGACGTTGCGGCGGTGACGCGGGCCTTTCTCACGGAGAAGCAGCCGATGGAGGCTTTCTCGACGCCGGCGCAGATCGGCGCGCTGGCGGTGTTCCTGTGCTCGGACGCGGCCTGCACGATCACCGGCGCGCCGCTCTCCATCGATGGCGGCTGGGTGGCGCAGTAGCCGGCATGGACGAGAGAACCCGCTTCGTCGCAATGATGGAACGCTCCGCGGCGCTGAAGCGGCGGGTCGCCGGCGAGGTTGCGGAGACGCTGCTGGCGGTCGTCGATGCCTGCGAGAGCAGCCTGCGCTCCGGCGGCAAGCTGATGTTCTGCGGCAATGGCGGTTCGGCGGCGGACAGCCAGCATCTGGCGACCGAGCTGCTGGTGCGGCTGCGCCCGAAAGTCGAGCGCAATGCCTGGCCGGCGCTGGCGCTGACGCTGGATCCGGCGCTGCTGACGGCGGGGGGCAATGATTACGGTTTCGAGCGGGTGTTCGAGCGGCCGCTGCGCGGGTTGGGGCGTGCCGGCGACGTGCTGTTCGGCATCACCACGTCCGGCCGCTCGCCCAATGTGATTCGGGCATTGCAGGCGGCCCGCGAGATGGGGATCGTCACCGTCGGCCTGCTCGGCGGCAGCGGTGAGCCGGCGCGCGCGGCGTGCGACCTGGCGCTGCTCGTTCCGGACGAGGAGACGACGCGCATCCAGGAATGCCACATCACGCTGGGCCACGCGGTGGTGGAACTGCTCGAGGATCGGCTGATTGCCCGGCCGATCTGAGAAACCGTTCGACGATGCTACTACGGCGGCCATCCGGCACGCCTTTCTGCGCTTCCGGTGCTCACGGCCCCGAACGGCCGCTCCGCTCCGGTTCTCGAAAGCCGCGCCAGCTGACTCACCGTAGCGCATTCTCAAACGGTCTCTGAAATCCGCAGGAGCGTCCGATGGCGGTGTTGCTGACCGGTGCGGCAGGCTTCATCGGCTATCACGTCGCCACGGCGCTTTTGGCGCGCGGCGAGCAGGTGATCGGCATCGATGACCTCAACGCCTATTACGACCCGCGCCTGAAGCAGGCGCGTCTCGATCGCCTGCTGCCGCAGTCCGGATTCGCCTTCCATCGGCTCGACATTGCCGATCGCGGCGCCGTGCACGGGCTGATCGAGGCGCGCCCGGATGTCGATCGCATCGTGCATCTCGCCGCGCAGGCCGGCGTCCGCCACTCGCTGGCGGACCCCTACTCCTACGTCACGGCGAACGTGATGGGGCACCTCGTCATCCTGGAAGCCGCGCGGCGGATGCCGGGATTGCGGCACCTCGTCTATGCGAGCTCGTCGTCGGTTTACGGCGCCAATGACGTGCCGTTCGCGGAGACCGACCGGGTGGACACGCCGCTGTCGATCTACGCCGCGAGCAAGCGGGCG
>JAFAYM010000196.1 GCA_019240395.1 Acidisphaera sp.
TCGCAGAGGCCGTAGGAAAGCGCGCAGTCGAACTGCAGCCAGTCGCGGTCCGGCCGCATGCCGCCGTAGCGGATCAGGTTGCGCGCGTCCTGGTGGCTGAACAGATTTTCCCCCGTCGCCATCGGCCCGGGATAGAACTCCGCCAGCGCCGCCTGCAGCTGATAGTCCAGCGGGTCGCCGGCTTCCTCGTACCAGAACAGGGGATAGTCGCGCAGCGCGTGGGCGTAGTCGATCGCCGTCGCCAGGTCGAAGCGGCCATTGGCGTCCACCGCCAGCCGGGCGCTGCCGATCTCGGCGAGCACCGCCTCGATGCGCTCGCGATCCTCCGCGATCGAGGCGCCGCCGATCTTCATCTTCACCACGCTGTAGCCGCGGTCGAGATAGCCGCGCATTTCCGCGCGCAACGCCGACAAATCCTTGCCGGGGTAGTAGTAGCCGCCGGCGGCATAGACGAAGACCCGGGGGTTCGGCTCCAGCCCGTGGCGCTGCGCCAGCAGGCGGAACAGCGGCAGGCCGGCGATCTTCGCCGTCGCGTCCCACACCGCCATGTCGATGGTGCCGACGGCGACCGAGCGCTCGCCATGGCCGCCGGGCTTCTCGTTGGTCATCATCGCCGCCCAGACGGCGTCGGGATCGAGATTCGCGCCCGACTCGTCGAGCAGGCTGGCGGGCGGCGCCTCCAGGATGCGGGCGGCGAAACGCTCGCGGATCAGCCCGCCCTGGCCGTAGCGGCCGTTCGAGTTGAAGCCGTAGCCGACCACGCGCCGACCATCGCGCACGGCGTCGGTGACCACGGCCACCAGGCTCGTGGTCATCTTGCTGAAGTCGATATAGGCGTTGCGGATCGGCGAGGCGATCGGCTGGGTGATCTCGCGGACGTCGACGATGCGCACGGTCATCGGATCCTCCTGCTGCCGGCCCGCTGCGGAAACGATCCCGTCGGGCGCGGGTTTTCCTTGACTTTGCTGCGGTGCAGCACTAGCTTCCCCTGGCGCGCTGTTCTGTTCGTCTCGCTGGTTCTACCGCGTCGGCTCCCCTCAGCATATTGCGCCGGTCCACGGTCCTGCCGACCGTTCCTCGTGCGCGCCCGACAAGCCGCCAAGATCGAGAAAATACAAGTGACAGACTTCGCAGGCCTCGGCCTCGCCCCGCCCATCCTCAAGGCGCTCCTCGCCGAGGGCTACCAGACCCCCACCCCGATCCAGCTGCAGGCCATCCCGCATATCCTCGCCGGGCGCGACCTGCAGGGCATCGCGCAGACCGGCACCGGGAAGACGGCAGCGTTCGCGCTGCCCATGCTGCACCGCCTGGCCGGGGGCCGCCCGGCCGCGCCCGGCTTCTGCCGCGCCCTCGTGCTCTCGCCGACCCGCGAGCTGGCGAGCCAGATCGCCGACGCCTTCCGCACCTTCGGCCGCCACCTCGGGCTGCGCACGGCGCTGGTCTATGGCGGGGTGCCCAAGCCGCGCCAGGCGAGGGCGCTGGCGGCCGGTGTCGACGTCCTGGTGGCGACGCCGGGCCGGTTGCTCGACCACCTCGCCGACCGCGCCGTCCGGCTGGACCTCGTCGAGATCCTGGTGCTGGACGAGGCGGACCACATGCTGGACCTCGGCTTCATCGTGCCGATCCGCAAGATCGCGGCGCTGCTGCCGCGGCCGCGGCAGAGCCTGTTCTTCTCCGCCACCATGCCGCAGGAGATCGCCTCGCTCGCCGGCGGGCTGCTGCACGACCCGGTGCAGGTCGCCGTCGCTCCGGTCGCCACCACCGTCGAGCAGGTCGAGCAGCAGGTGATCTTCGTCGACTCGGCGCGCAAGCGCATCGTGCTCGCCGATATCCTGCGCAAGCCCGAGACGCACCGCGCCCTGGTCTTCACCCGCACCAAGCACGGCGCCGATCGCGTGGTGAAGAACCTCGCCGAGGCCGGTGTCGAGGCGGCCGCGATCCACGGCAACAAGAGCCAGTCGCAGCGCGAGCGGGCACTCGCCGGCTTCCGCGACGGCAGCACGCGGGTGCTGGTGGCGACCGATATCGCCGCGCGCGGCATCGACGTGGAGCATGTCAGCCACGTCATCAACTACGACCTGCCGAACGTGCCGGAGAGCTACGTGCACCGCATCGGCCGCACCGCGCGTGCCGGCCGCCCGGGCATTGCCATCAGCTTTTGCGACCCGACCGAGCGTCCCCACCTGCGCGGCATCGAGAAGCTGATCCGCGCTCGCCTGCCGGTCGTCCAGCCCCCCGCCCGCGCTGCTTGAGCATGGGGCCAGGGTTTCGCTGACCTCGCGGGCTACGCCGCTTCGTCGTCTTCCGGCCCGGTGATCCCCGAGGAGGCCGGAGGATCGCTGGCGGGGAAGCTGTCCTCGACGCCCTTTTCCTGGCTCTTCTCTTCCTCGGGGGAGGCGCCGCTCTCGTCCTCGACGGACGCACCGCCCTGGCGTTTGTCGATCCGTGGGTCGGGCCCGGGATCGGGCATGGCTGTCCTCCTTGGCTGCTCCGGGTTAAACAGGCGATCGCCGGTCAGGGTTGCCGCCATCGCTGCTGAGCCATCATGCCACTGATTTCCCGTCGCGCGCTGCTTTCCGGATGCGTCGCTCCGCTGCTTGGCGCCGCGGCGGCGGCTCCGGCCCCCGGCACCGCCCCGCGCAGCCCGCCCCGCGAGCCCGGCCTGAATGCCAGGGCCCTGCGGAAGGACCTGTTCTACGGTGCGGCGCTGGACACCAGGATCCTGCGCACCGATCGGACCTACATGGCGCAGGTTCCCGTCGAGTGCGGCTTCGTGGTCGGCGAGTACAGCTTCAAATGGTCGGAGCTGCGTCCCGAACCCGACAAATACGCCTTCGACCACGCCGAGCTGCTGGTCGGCTATGCCGCGCGGCACGGCTTGCGGGTGCGCGGGCACGCCCTGGTCTGGTACCAGAGCAATCCGGACTGGCTCGAGCCGATGCTCAAGCCGGACACCGGGGAAAAGCTGCTGGCGACGCATATCCGCACCACCGTCGGGCATTTCCGGAAGCGCGTGGTGCACTGGGATGTCGTCAACGAGGCGATCGAGCCGGAGGACGGCAAGCCGAACGGCCTGCGCGATACGCTGTGGCTGCGCGCCCTCGGACCGAGCTACATCGACACCGCCTTTCACAGCTGCGCCATGGCTGACCCGCATGCGCTGCGGGTGCTCAACGACTACGGCATGGAGTACGCCCTCCCCTGGCAGGAGCGGCGGCGCGGCGTGATGCTCGATCTGCTGGCCAGCCTGAAGGCGCGCAACGTGCCGATCCAGGCGCTCGGCCTGCAGGCGCATCTCGACGGCAGCGAGACGCACCTCGATCAGAAGCTGGTGTCGAAGTTCTGTGCGGACGTCGCCTCGCTCGGGCTGAAGATCGTGATCACCGAGATGGACGTGCGCGACAACGGCTTGCCCGCGGATATCGCGGTACGCGACGCGGCGATCGCGGCGCACGCCCGGGCCTATCTCGATGCGGTGCTGCCCTGTCCGGCGGTGCTGGGCGTGGTGACGTGGGGCCTGTCCGACCGGCGGTCGTGGCTGGACGACCAGATGCCGCGGGCCGACAAGCTGCCGCAGCGGCCGTTGCCGCTGGACACGGAGATGCACCGCAAGCCGCTGTGGACGGCGCTGGCCGGGGCGCTCGACCTGGCACCGGTGCGTCGGGGAAGCTGAGCTTCGAGTTCGAGCGCGAGGCAGGAGAGAGGGGTGATGGACGATATCGAGGAGCTGATTCGCCAGCGGGCCTATGAGATCTGGGAGAGCGAGGGCCGCCCGCACGGGCGCGATCAAGCGCATTGGGAACGGGCGCGGCGGGAGATCGGGGAGGCCGCCGGGCAGAACCCGGTCGAGGCGCCGGTGCCCGGGATCGGGCAGCCCGGCCCGTTGCCGGGCATCGAGGACGAGGGCGCGGCAGCCGCGCCGACCCGCAAACGCCGGAGCGATGCCGCGGCACCGGCCGCCGCCGCCGACATCATGCCGAGAGCCCGCAAGCGAGGCGGCCGGGAAGGCTGATCGTCCTGCAGCGTTGGGCCGAGGGCGAAGACGGCAAATCAGGGCTTTGCCGCAACCCCGTGGAATGCCATGCTCTCTCGCTGACGTGAGCTTTTGCAGGGCAGAACAGATGACGCGATCACGATGGCTCGGCTGCATGGCGGTGGCGGTTGCAGCGCTTCTCGGTATGGCCAGCGCGGCGAATGCCGCCGAATGGATCCCCGGGCACTATGGTCCCGGCGGCATGTGGCACCCCGGCCACTGGGCAGGCGTCGGACCGCGCCCCGGCCCGCCGCCGGAGGCCATCGAGGCCCCGCCCGGCTACCGGCCCGGGCGCGTCTGGGTGCCCGGCCACTACAATGGGCCGATCTGGGCGCCTGGCCACTGGGCGGAGCGCTGATCTTCAGCAACGCGCCGAGGGTCAGATCGGCCAGGAGACCATGCCCTCGGCGCCGACGGCGACCATGAACGGTGCTCCGGCGTCCTGCGGGAACGGCTCTCCGCGCTCGAGATAGGCGAAGACCGGGTCGGGGTCCTGCGGCCAGCGGATGCGCCGGTCACGGGCCGCCTTCTCCTGCAGCGCCGCCTCGGTGGCGGCGACCGCCGCGACCAGCGGGTCTGCATCCCGCGCCAGGAACTGCAGGAACCCTGCCGCCAGCTGCTCAGGCTCGGCGCTCTCCACCTCGCCTTGGAGAAAGGCGCGCGCCGCCGCCTCGAAGCGGCCGGCCCGCGTCAGGATCGCCGTGGTGTAGGGGCAGTCCCGTGAGAGCGCGAGCATCTGCCACCACGTCAGCAGGACCGGCCGCAGCCGGCACACGCGAAACCCCAACATCCTGCGCCCCTCCCGATCAGGCGTTCCGTCGGGAGAAGCGTTAAGGAAGCTGGGTCGGCCGGTCTGTGACTTCGTTCACACCCGCCGATGCCCCGCCGGCTATTTCGGGACGACGACGGTGCGGCCGTTATTGGTGGTGGCCGGCGGACGCACGATCGGGGTGGGGAAGGCCGCGGCGGGCGGCGGTGTCTGGGTCATGCCGGGATCGACGTTGTTCGGCGGCTGCACCACCCCGCTCCCGCCAGGCGGCGCGATCGTCGAATTGCTGTTCGGATTGGGCGGCACGCCACCCGGCGAGGAGGGCGGGGTGCGCCCGGGCGGCGTGACCTGGGCGTGCACCTGGGTGGCCGCCAGCGCCAAGCCGGCGGCCAGCGCCAGCGCCATCCAGGACAGATTCTGCCGGCGGTCCCCCGCCACGGCGGTCGCGTTCAAATGGTTTATGCGGCGGTTCATGGGCTCTCTCCCGCAGCCAGAAGGTGGAGCGAAAACAGGCCGGCGGCATCGGTCCAGACCTCGGACGGGCGCCAGCCGGCGGCCGCGGCCAGGGCGCGGAAGCCGTCCACGGTGTGCTTGTAGCTGTTCTCGGTATGGATGGTCTCGCCGTCGGCGAAGCGGATCGTCTCCCCACCGAGCCGCACCAGCTGCGCCCGCCGGCTGACCAGGTGCATTTCGATCCGGCTCTCGGCGTCGTTCCACACGGCACGATGGACGAAGCCCGGCAGGTCGAAATCCGCCCCGGCCTCGCGGTTCAGGCGCGCCAGGATGTTGCGGTTGAAGGCCGCGGTGACGCCCTCTGCGTCGTCATAGGCCGGCACCAGGATCGCCGGGTCCTTGCGCAGGTCGACGCCGACCAGAAAGCGCGCGCCGGGTCCGAGCGTCGCCGCGGCATGGCGCAGGAAGGCCTGCGCCGAAGCCGGCTCGAGATTGCCGATGGTGGAGCCGGGAAAGAAGCCGAGGCGAAGCCGGCCGCGCGATTCGGGGATCGGCAGCGTGAGCGCCGACATGAAATCCGCCACCACCGGCCGGACGGCGAGACGGGGGTGGCTCTCGCGCAGCCGCGCGACGATCGCCTCCAGCGCGCTTTCCGCCACGTCGATCGGCACGTAGACCGCCGGGTCGCAGCCGCCGGCAGCCAGCGCCCGCAGCAGGATCGCCGCCTTCGCCTCGGTGCAGGCGCCGTACTCGACGAGCTCCGTGCCGCCCTCCGCGAGCGGGCGAAGTACTGCGGCGATCGCCGCGCCGCGGTGCTCCAGCAGCGCCCGTTCGGTGCGGGTCGGGTAGTATTCCGGCAGTCCGGTGATCTGCTCGAAGAGTCGACAGCCCTCGGCATCGTAGAAGAGTTTGGCCGGCAGCACCTTGTGCTCCTGCCGCAGTCCCGTCAGTGCCTCCTCGGCGATCCCGGTCTGCGGCTGGCGTTGCAGCAAGGTACTACTGCCATCGGGCATCGAACCGGTCCCCTGTATTCTGTTCTTGCTGAACTGCGTCGCCCTGGGCGCCGCGGCCTCGGTCGGAAACGGGAAGCGGCGCGCCGCTACCCGGCATCGCGGGCTAGGCGCAGCCCGCTGAACTGCCAACGTTTGTCGGGATGGAAGAAATTGCGATAGCTGGGCCGCGCATGGCCGGGCGGCGTCGCCGTCGAGCTGCCGCGCAGCACCATCTGGTTGACCATGAACTTGCCGTTGTACTCGCCGATCGCGCCCTCGACGGGATGGAAGCCCGGATAGGGGCCGTAGGCGCTCGAGGTCCACTGCCAGACCGTCCCGGTCATGCCGGCAAGCCGCCGGTCCGCCGCGGCGGCTTCCCACTCCGCCTCGGTGGGCAGGCGGGCCCCGGCCCAGCGGGCGTAGGCGTCCGCCTCATACCAGCTGACGTGACGCACCGCGGCGCGCGGCGCCAGCTCGGCCAACCCGCCCGGGCCCATCTGCTGCCAGCCGCCCTCGGTCTCGCGCCAATAGAACGGCGCGTTCCAGCCCTGCGCCTGCACCACCGCCCAGCCGTCCGACATCCAGAGCGTGGGGATGCGATAGCCGCCGTCGCGGATGAATTCGAGCCAGTCGGCGTTGGACACCAGGCGGTCGGCCAGGCGATACGGCTGCAGCAGCGCCTGGTGCCGCGGCGTCTCGTTGTCGAAGCAGAAGCCGGCGCCCGGACCGGGGTGGCCGATCTCGACGATCCCGCCGGGGAAGTCGACGAAGCCCGGCGGTCCGCCGGCGAACTCCGCCTCGCTCCAGCCCGGCAGCACCGCCGGGGCGAGCGGGCTCTGCGCAAACGCGTGCAGCATGTCGGTGACCAGCAGCTCCTGGTGCTGCTGCTCGTGGTGCAGCCCGAGCTCGACGAGCTCGCGGGACGGTCGGCGCTCCAGCAGGCGCTCCATCGCCCGGTCCACATGGGCCCGGTACGCCGCCACCGCCTCCGCCCCGGGCCGGGTGATCAGGCCGCGATACGGCCGCGGCTGGCGGGCGCCGACGGTCTCGTAATAGGAGTTGAACAGGAACCGGAACGCCGGGTCGAACGGCTCGTAGTCCGGCAGGCCGGGCCGCAGCAGGAATTCCTCGAAGAACCACGTGGTATGGGCGCGGTGCCACTTCGCGGGGCTGGCGTCCGGCATCGACTGGACGCACTGGTCCTCCGGCGTGAGCGCCGCGGCCAGAACCTCGGTGTGCCGCCTTACCGCATGCCAAGCCTGCCGGACATCGTCCTCGGCAGCGTGTGCCGTCCCAATTTTGATGTGGCCCATGGCGCTCCAGCCCGCCCAGGCTCACGGCCCGGTGGCGAGCTAACGATGTTGCGTGCGAGAGGTTCCGAGGCGCATCGCTCCCATTCCTCAGGAGGAACCCGCATGTCCGAACCCGCCACCACCTATCTCGGCGCCTTCGCCGGCCTGATCGTGCTCATCGTGCTGCTCCGCTCGGTGCGCATCGCCAATGAGTGGTCGCGCGCCGTGGTGCTCCGCCTCGGACGGTTCTCCGCCATCAAGGGGCCCGGGCTCTATCTGCTGTTCCCGATCATCGACGTCGTGGCGATGGTGATCGACCTGCGCATCCAGACCACCAGCATCACCGCAGAGCAGGCGCTCACCCGCGACACCGTGGCGGTCGGCGTGGACGCGATCGTCTTCTGGCAGGTCGAGGACCCGCGCAGCGCCGCCATCCGCATCACCAACTACCGCGAGGCCATCGAGCGCGTGTCGCAGACCAGCCTGCGCGAAATGATCGGCGCCTCCGACCTCTCGCGCCTGCTCTCGGACCGCAAGGCGGCCGACGAGCAGCTGCGCGTCACCATCGGCGAGAAGACCGGGAGCTGGGGGGTGGTGGTCCGCTCGGTAGAGATTCGCGACGTCGCCATCCCCGCCGCCCTGCAGGACGCGATGAGCCGGCAGGCGCAGGCGGAGCGCGAGCGGCACGCAAGGGTGACGCTCGCCTCGGCGGAGACCGAGATCGCCCGCCAGGTGGTAGAGGCCTCCGAGCTCTACGGCCGCAGCCCGATCGCGCTGCAGCTACGGCAGATGAACCTGCTCTACGAGATGAACAAGGAACGCGGCGCCACGGTGCTGATCCCAACCGAGATGGCGACGGCGTTCGGCCGGCTTCTCGGCAAGGAAGAATGAGGCGAGGGGCTTTCCCCATCGTCATCGCGAGGAGCGCAGCGACGTGGCGATCCAGGGCCGCCGCACGGTGCCAAGCCATGGATCGCCACGCCGCCGAAGAGCGGCTCGCGATGACGGCGCAGTCGTGACCCGGGTACCAGCGAGAGCGGGTAGTCTAGACGAAATCGGAACTCGAGACCTGGCTCACCCCGACCAGGATGATCTGGGTCTTGTCGGGCAGCGTGATGATCGTGCCGCCGCCGCCGGCGAAGGAGCCTTGCACGGCATTGGCGACCGCGTCGGCGCCGTAGTTCTGCAGGGTCAGCTTGTCGGTGCCGGACTTGAAGCCGTTGATGATGTTGGTGCCGCCGGCTTGGCCATCGACGAAGCCGAACAGGTCGGTGCCGGTGCCGGCATACACCGAGGAGAAGCCGGTGCCGGCCTGGATGTAGTCGCTGCCGGCGCCGCCGATGATGGTGTCCGCGGCACTGCCAGCGAAGATCGCCGTGCTGCCCGCGGTGCCGGCGAAGATCGTCTCGGCGCCGCCGCCGGCCAGCACGAAGTCGTTGCCGCGGCCGGCGATGATCACGTTGTTGCCGCCGCCGCCGAAATACACGTCATTGCCGGTCGAGGCGGCGCCGGACAACGTCTCGTCGCCGAACCCGGCGACCAGCACATCGCCACCGGCCCCCTGCGCGAACAGCTGATCGCCCGAGTTGCCGCCGATCAGCGTGCTGGCTCCCTGGCCGCCGATCAGGACGTTGTTGCCGCCGAGCCCGCCCACCTCGGTGCCGCCGCCGGCGCCGCCGAACATCGTCACCCGGCCGTAGCCGCCGTTGGCCAGCACGGTGCCGCTGCCGCCCACCACCGTGCTCGCGCCGGTGCCGTTGAGGAAACTCAGCGTGCCGGTGGTGCCGATCACCAGCGCGTTCGTCGTGGCCCCGCCGTTGTAGCCGGAGTCGATGATCGCCGAGCCGTTGGCGACGAAGTTCATCTGCCCGCCGCCGACGAAATCGACCGAGCTGCCCGAGCCGGCGAACACCGTCGAGGCGCCCGAGCCGGCGCTGGCGCCGAGCAGCCAGTTCGCCCCCGGATCGAGCGCGACCACGCTGAAATTGGTGACGGTCGAGCCGAGCCCGTACAGCGTGCCGTTGCCGCCCGCCGCGAGCTCCAGCAGGTTGGTGCCGCCGCCGCCGTCCACACCGCCGAAGAACACGCCGCCCGGCGCGTCGGTGAGCACGTCGTTGCCGGCGCCGAGCTGCACCGCCATGCCCGACCCGCCGATAATCGTGCCGGAATTGTAGATCACGTCGGCGACCGCCGCGGTGGAGGTGACGAGGATGCCGGTCGGGGCGGAGATCTCGCCGCTGTTGCCGATCGTCGCGGGCGCATTGCCGGCCAGCACCACCGCCTCGGTGCCGGCGAGGATGCTGCCGCTGTTGGTAATCGTCCCGCCGGCGGTCAGCCAAGCGCCGACCCCGCCGCTGGCCAGGGTGCCGGCATTGGCGATGCTGCCGCCGGCGGCCAGCAGCACCGAGGGGCCGGTGGAGGCGTCGATCGTGCCGGTATTGGCGACCGCGAAGGCCGCCCCCGACGCGGCGACACCGGCCGCGGCGCCGGCGATGAAGGCCTGGTTGACCAGGCTGCCGCCGGCGCCGGCCGAGACGGCGACCCCCGCGGCGTTGCCGCTATCCTCGATGGTGCCGAGATTGTTGATGGTCGCCGGCGCGCCGCTGGTCAGCACCGCTTCCGCGCCGCCGGCGATGGTGCCCCCGGCGAGATTGACCAGGCTCTGCGCGACCGCGCCGGTGGCATCGAACACGACCGCCACGTTGCCGCCGATGGTGCCGGCATTGGCCACCGAGCCGCCGGGAGCGCTGACCCCGTTGTCGATCACGCCGCCGGCCTGGTTGGTCAGGCTGCCGCCCGGGTCCAGCACCGCCGAGGCGCCGTTCACTGCGCTGAGCGTGCCGGCATTGGCGACGCTGTCGGCGCCGACGACGGCGGCGTACTGGCTGGAGATCGTGCCGCCCGCCTGGTTGGTCAGGGTGCCGCCGGCATTCAGCACGACCCCGTAGCTGGCGGTGCCGGTGATCGTGCCGGCATTGCTCACGGTGCCGCTGCCCTGCAGCACCACGCCGTTGAAATTGCCTTCGATAATGTTGAAGTTGCTGACCGTCCCGCCGGCCAGATAGACCGCGCTCGGCGCGCCGGCGGCGACCACCCTGCCCGGCCCGGCGTAGCTGCCCTGCGCCTGCGGGCCGCCGGCGATGGCGCCGTAATTCGCCAGGCTGCCCGCCGCCCCGGCGATGGCGACCCCGACGGTGTAGCCCGCCACGAAGCCGGATGACGACGCATCGACGGTGCCGCCGGAGGCCAGGTTGATGCCGTAGCCGATGCTGCCCGCAGCGATGATCGTGCCGGTGACGTCGACGGTCCAGGCGGTGCCCGCGGTGCCCGCGACGCCGGTGCCGTTGGCCGGCGACGTGCCGCCGGAGACATAGACGCCGCCGGCGATCGTCGCCGGATTCTGCGCCGCGTTGCTCAGCGTCAGGCCGGCATCGTAGGTGCCGTTGTAGATCGTGCTCATGCCGGTTCCTTATGCGCGAGCCGCGCCGCGATTCGGGGGAGGCTCATCGGAGATGAGCGCATCCTTCTCCGCGCGCACGGGACGTCAACTCCTTGCTCGATTGGACGTAGATTTGGTTAACCCCCGCGCTTGCCCGATCGCGCGCCTACCGCGGGACCGCGCCGGCGAGCCAGGCCGTCAGGTCGGGAAGCGCCTCGTGCGTCCACACCGCGCGGGCGCCGCCGAGCCGGGCCAGCGCCCGCTCCGAGCCGAGCACGCGCCGTCCCAGCCAGGCGAGGTCGTCGGGCGGGAGCAGCCGGGCCACCGCCTCGACGAGGGGCGGAGCGCCGTCATCCTCTTCGAGGAAGGCGAGGATGGTCACCCCGTCCACCGGACCGCGGAACAGCCGGGCGAGCGGTGCGAGGCGGGCGCTCGCGGCCTCGATCGCCGCGTCCGCCGGCGCCGTCACCAGGCCGAATTGCTCCCAGACATTGAGCGCCACCCGATTGGCGACCACGTGGCCCGGCGCGGCGGGGTCGGTCTGCGGCTCGGCGCAGAGGTGGAAGGCGGAGAGCGGCCGGCGGAACACGACATTCCCCGGATATCCCGGGGCGACCAGGACCGAGACCACCGGCGCGGCGAGCGGGTCGTTCTCGATCTGCAGGGTCTGCGGCGCGCCCTCACCGGCCGTCATGAAGCAGACATCCGGCCGCGCCTCGGGGAGCCAGGCGAACAGCGGACACGTCTCCGGCCCCCCGCCCTCAGGCCTCCCGTCCTCAGGCCCCCTTTCTTCGGGCACATGCACGACCTGTCCGGTCTCGCGCGCCACTGCCAGGCGGGTGCCGTGGTAGGTGGTGACGGCATGCAGAACCAGCGTCGGCACGGCGATCGGGGCGGGAGACGGCGGAGCGGCGACTTCCGGCGGTTTCGGCACGGCCACGGCGGCAGCGCCCTGGACCTGGTTCGGCCGCCGGGCGACCGGAAGGGAGGCGGCGGGCAGGATCGGCTCGACCCGCGAAACCGGCCGCGTCCCGCCGCTTCGCTTCTGGCGCGAGAACAGCCAGTCGAACACGCTCATCGGCAAACTCCGTCAGTCCGGCGCACGCTATCCCAGGGCGGCGGCACAGAACGAGTCTCGCGGCGGCACGGCGTCTCGACCGGCGGGCGTGCCCGTGCCACCTCTGTCGTGTGATCGCGTTCCCCCGCCGTGCCCTGCTGGGCGGCAGCCTTGCCGCTACCGTGTCGGGCGCCGCGGCCCCGACCGCCCCCAAGCCGCGCTGGCGCGGGTTCAACCTGCTGGAAAAATTCGACCTCGATCATGCCGGCCCCTTCTTGGAGTCGGATTTCGACATCATCGCGGCATGGGGCTGCAATTTCGTTCGCCTGCCGCTGCACTATCGCGTGTGGACCCGGCGGCCGGGCGAGTATGACGAGGCGCAGCTCGTCGAGATCGACCAGGCGGTGCGATGGGGCCGCGAGCGGGGCATCCATATCGATCTCTGCCTGCACACCGCCCCGGGCTACTGCGTCGGGGGCGAGAATGCGCGTCGCGAGCTGGCGGCCGGGCTCGATCTCTGGGCCGACGGCCCGACCGGCGAGGCGGCGCGCGCGCAGTTCACGGAGCAATGGCGCATGTTCGCCGCCCGATACCGCGGTGTGCCCGGCGCCGCGCTCTCCTTCAACCTGGTCAACGAGCCCGCGGAGATCTCCGGGCAGACCTATCTGCGCAGCGCCGGCCCGGCCGTCGCGGCGATCCGCGCCGTCGATCCCGGACGCCTGATCATCTGCGACGGCACCAGCGGCACCGACGGCGGACGGCGTCCGGTGCCGGAACTGATCCCGCTCGGCGTCGCGCAGAGCAGCCGCGGCTATCGGCCGCTGGCCACCAGCCACTACCACGCGCCCTGGATGCTCGGCGCCGACATGTGGCCGCTGCCGAGCTGGCCGGTGCGCAACGTGATGAACCAGTTCCTGTTCGGTGACGAAAAGCCGCAATTCCAGTCGCCGCTGACGCTCCTGGCGGATCTCGCGGCCCCCACGGCGCTCGATGTCCACATCGCCTACGTGTCCGGCCGCGCGCAGCTCGTGGTGCGTGCCGACGACGCGCCGGTGCTCGACCGGACCTTCCATCCCACGCCGGCGGACGGCGAGGTCAGGCGGCTGATCGACAGCCCGACGCCGGGTGCCTGGCAGGCGCTCTACGACCGGACGTACACCGCGCGCCTGCCCGCCGGCACGAGGCGCATCGTGCTGGAAGTCAGGGACGGCGACTGGCTGACTTTTTCCCGGCTGACCGTGCGCCCCGATGGCGGCAAGCCGGTCGCCGTCGTTCCCGGGCTGTCCGCCTGGCCGGTGAAGCAGCAGGCGTTCCGCCTGGCGGATGGCGAGCCGGTGCCGCTGAGCGGCGCCGCCACCTATGGCCGCGAGCAGCTCTGGCGCGACGAGATCGTGCCGTGGCAGGCGCTCGAGGCGCGCGGCGTGTTCGTGCATATCGGCGAGTGGGGCTGCAACAAGTGGACGCCGCACGCCGTCGCACTCTCCTGGATGCGCGACAATCTGGAGAACTGGAAGCGCGCGGGATGGGGCTGGGCGCTATGGAATCTGCGCGGCGAGTCCGGCCCGCTGGACAGCGGCCGGCACGACGCGAGCTACGAGCCGTTCCGAGGTCACCAGCTCGACCGCGCCATGCTGGAGGTCTTGCAGCAGGCGTGATGCGCGCTGAGCTACGCCGGCTGATGCAGCTTCGCCCTCGCCGCTTCGGCGAGAAATCGGGAACGGTTCCTGGTCGTCCGGTCGATCGCTTCGACCAGATCCTCCGGCAGCATGACATTGATGCGAACGGCTTTCGCCGGATGGGTGGCCAGCTCGACGAGAAAGGCGACGGCGTCGCGATTCTCCCGATCCGCCATCACGGTGTCCAGCGAGGATGCGGGGGGGATCGGTTCGCCGTCCTCCACCATGCCTCCGACGTGCAGCGCCAACGCTTCCGCCGCCATGCGGCGCGCCTCGTCCAAGGTCTTTCCGGCGGTGACGCAGCCCGGGAAATCCGGAAAATCCACGCCGAAATCGCTGGCCGGTTCCTTGCGCAGAAGAGCGATGTAGGCGGTCATGACATCACCTCAGTCTTACTCCGGACTGCCGCTCGATGCTGCGAAGCGTACCGCGCGGCAGATCGCGCTTCGGATGCGGCACCGTCACGCGGCCGGGGCGCGCGGGATGCTTGAATTGCCAGTGATCGCCCTTCGTCGCGACGTGAGCCCATCCGGCCTTCTCGATGGCCCGGATGATCTCCCGGCTATTCATGTGTATCTATATACACACTCACGGCCGGTATGTAAAGGGCGTGCACTGCACCGAGACGGGTTATCGGCCCTCGGCGTTCACTCCCGGTAGCCGGGGTTGCGCTGATCCAGCAGCCGCAGCAGCGCCGGCCATTCCAGCAGGCCGTAGGTGCGGATCGCGCTCGGGTCATACATCGCCACCGACTTCTCCACCACGTCGGGCGGCAGGTGGTTCAGCTTGGTGTTGCAGGCCATCGCCATCGCTTGCGCTTGGCATGCGCGCTCCAGCCCATACATCGCGTTGAACGCCTGGGCGACGGAGGCGCCGACGGTGAGCAGGCCGTGGTTGCGCAGGATCATCACGTTGTTGGCGCCGAGGTCGATCGCCAGCTTCTCGCGCTCGCCGGGGTCGCGCTCCGGGCCGTTGAAGTCGTGATAGGAGATCCGCGTATAGAACCGCGTCGCCGTCTGCGTCAGCGGCAGCAGGCCGCATTCCAGCGCGGAGATCGCCATCCCCGCGACGGTGTGGGTGTGCATCGCCGCCATGATGTCGGCGCGGGCACGGTAGAGGGCGCTGTGGATGACGAAGCCGGCGGGGTGCAGGCCGTACGGGCTGTCGGGCTGGCTGGTGACCACCTGCCCCTCGAGATCGACGGTCAGCAGCGAGGACGCGGTGATCTCGGAGAACAGCATGCCGTGGGCGTTCAGCAGGAAGCGCTCCGGCCGGTCGGGCACCCGCGCGCTGATATGGGTGTAGATCAGGTCCGACATGCCGTAGAGGTCGCAGAGGCGGAAGGCCGCGGCGAGGTCGACGCGCGCCTGCCACTCGGCCTCGCTGATCGTCTGGCGCAGCGGCTTGATCGGGGTGACGGCGGTGCTCATGGGCGGTCCTCCTCCGGGCGCCCGATGCTACCAGGGGATCTCCTGGTTCCGGTAGTCGACGAAAGCGTGGCCGCCGGAGCCGTGCCGCCGCTCCAGCATGTCGGTCATGCCCCGCGTGCTGGTCTCGACATCGAGCGGCGCGCCCTCGCCGCCCATGTCGGTGCGCACCCAGCCCGGATGCACCGAGAGAACGGTGCGCCGCGCATCGGCGTGGCGGGCGACGAAGCTGCGGGCCAGCGTGTTCAGCGCCGCCTTGCTGGCACGATACAGCTCCGTGCCGCCCTTGGTGTTGGCGGCGACGCTGCCGAGGATGGAGCTCATGAAGGCGATCGTGCCGTCGGGTGCCACGAGGTCGTACAGCCGGTCGGCGAGGCGGATCGGGCTGACCGCGTTGGTGTTGAACACCCGGTTGATCTCCTCGACGGGGACGTCGCCGATCGGCGTCTCGCGCGGACCCGACACCCCGGCATTGACGAACAGCAGGTCGAAGCGGCGGCCCTGCAGCCGCCCGGCCAGCGCCTCGATCTGCTCGCGCCGGTCCATGTCGAGGGTCTCGATCTCCAGCTCACCGCCGAGTGCCGCCAGCGCATCGGACGGCGTGCGCACGGTGGCGGTGACGTGCCAGCCGCGCGCCAGGTGCTGGCGCACGAGGCCCAGCCCGAGGCCGCGCGAGGCGCCGATGATCAGTGCGTTTCGCCGAGTCTCGCTCATGTCCAGCCTCCCGATGCCGCCGCCCGCCTCGTGAACTGCGCTTCCTTCCATTCGACAGCGAGGCCAGCCGCTCAGCGGGATGCGCCGAGCAGATCGAGGCCCAGCCTGCCCGCCGCCACGCGTAGCGGCCGGTCCAGGGTGCCAAGGGGGAGAAGCCTTCGCCTGGCAAGTTCGAGATAGGCCGCGTCATACAGCGTCAGCCGGAAGCGATCCGCCAGATGCAATATGCTGGTCCAGGCATGCGTGTCGGTTTCGGCGTCGACCGTGATCGGCATGCGTGCCAGCTGATCGAGCGCGTTGTCGCGAAACGCCGGGGTGAGACGCCTGCGCCGCACCGAGACCTGAAGTCCGTTGGCCACTTCCAGCCGCCATAAGGCCGGCACCACCGCGCCCTGCTCGGCGACCTGATCGAGTACGCTGTCCGCTTCCGGGGTGCGCTCGTCCTCGAAATACCAGCTCAGCGTCAGCGAGGCATCGAGAACCAGGCTCACCCACGGCCTTCATTGATCAGGTCCTTGATCTTCAGGCCGCCAAGCGTCACGCCCTTGCTCATCTCGCGGATTCTCCGCGCCGCGTCCCGCGCGTCCTCACGGCTTGCTCCCGGCCGGCTCGATATCAGGCGGGCAACTGCCTTCCCTCGGCGGGTAATGACGATCTCTTCCCCCCGCTCCACCCAGTCGAGCAGGGTGCCGAGCCGGTTCTTGGCCTCGAAGGCGCCGATCTCCTTCACAGTTCCCCCGTACAAGCTGGTCGGTAAGCTAGACTGCAGGCGGGCCGACCGCAAGCCAGAAGGCTCACGGCGCGATCGGCGGCGCATCCGTCGCTAACAGCGCGAGACAGGCCGCTTCGGCCTCATCGACACCTAGCGCCTCCATCGTCGACCCCTGGGCGAGCGCCCAGACGGCGCGGCGGCCGGCCGGTACCATCTCCTCGGCGCGGTCGCTGGTCGTGCCGCACAGCCCGACGGTGGGCGTGCCGGCGGCGGCCGCGAGATGCGTCAGGCCGCTGTCGTTGCCGACATAAAGCGCGCATCGCTGGATGCAGGCAGCCGCTTCCGGGATCGTGAGCCTGCCGCACAAATCGATGGCCCCGGGCAGAGCGTCGAGCAAGGGCTGCGCCATGCCGCGCTCCCGGTCGCCCGGCCCGGCAAGAACCACGGCGCGGGCGCCGGGCAGAGCGGTCGCCGCGAGGCGATGGAACAAGGCGGCGAAACGCTCGGCGGGCCAGATCTTCCCCGTCCAATTCGCCGTCGCGCCCAGCCCGATATAGGGGCCACCTTCCGGCAGCAATTCGGCGGCGCGCGCTCGGTCGGCCGCTGCGGTCCAGACCACCGGCAGCGGCGGCGGCGAAATGCCGAGCATGCCCGCGTATTGCTCGTACATCCGCCCCGGCAGACGGCGCCGAATGACCCGGCGGCGGGCCGGCAGGAAGTAGCCGAGCGCCGAGCCGCGAATGTCCACGACCAGGTCCCAGAAGGTGAAGGCGGTCTGCCGCCAGAGCGCGAGCCAGTGCAGGTCCCACCGCCGCTTTTCAAAGCTGATCGTGCGCTCGCGGTTCGGCATGCGCGCGAACACCTCCACCGCAGCGGGGCCGCAGGCGATGGTGATGCGGCACTCCGGATGCGTGCGGATGAGGTGGTCGAGAACGCCGCAGGTGATGACGGCGTCGCCGATACGGTTCGAGGAGACGAAGAGGATGCGCATTGGAGGAAGGCGAGGGGCTCCGCCCCCAAACGCTGAAGTGTGGGACCCGCTGGGGCCGCGGGCCCCAGACCCCATTACTTAAGTAAGGGGTTCGAAGGGCATTGCCTTTGGTGGGGGTCGAGGGGGCGAAGCGGGCGAAGGTTCCGCCGGCGCAGCCGGCGGAATTGCCCGCGGAGGGGAAGCCCCCCGCCTTATCTCTGCATCGGCTGATCGGGACCCGGATGCTGGTAGTCCTGGTTGCGGCTGTCGTACTGGTTCTGCCGCGCCCGGCTTGCCTCGTGATGGCCGATGACGCAGCCCGCTGCCGCGCCCAGCACGGCGTGATGCCCGGCATAGTGCCCGGCCACCCCGCCGATCGCGGCACCCTTGAGGCAGCCGGCGGCTTGCGCCGAACCGGCGCCGGCGATCAGCGCCAGGCCGAGGAAAGTGGGGATCAGCATCGACTTCATGGAGCAACTCCCTTCGGGTCAGCAGGTAACAACGCACGCCGGCGGCACGCGGTCTCACAAGACAAGCATTTTTCGTGCTGACAGGTGCACCAAAAATGCTCTGCCTCTTTGTTCGAGCGAGCAACATCCGATCGGGTGATTTCACCCGATCGGAGGTTGCTCTAAGCTTTGGGCAGGCGCACGACGAAGCGCGCGCCCACGATATGGCCGCTCTCGTCGCGCCGGTTCTCGGCGCTGATCCGGCCTTTCAGCGCCTCGACGATCTGGCGGCTGATCGACAGCCCCAGCCCGGAATGCTGGCCGAAGCGCTCGCCGCTCGGCCGCTCGGAATAGAAGCGGTCGAAGACGTGCTCGAGCTTGGCCTCGGGAATGCCGGGGCCCTCATCCTCCACCCCCACCTCGACAACTCCCCCGGTCTCGCGGGCACGCAGCGTGATGTGGCCCTCCCGCGGGCTGAAGCTGCTGGCATTGGCGATCAGGTTGCGCAGCACCTGCACCAGGCGGTCCTCGACGCCGCGCACCACCAGGCCGGTCTCCGGCGCCTCGACATCGAGATGCGGGTCCCCGTCGCGGCGGGTGGCGTCCTGGATCTCCGCCAGGGTGGAGAGGATCGGCGCCATGTCCACCTGCTCGGTGGCGATGCGCGACAGCTCGGCGTCCACCCGGCTGGCGTCGCTGATGTCGCTGATCAGCCGGTCCAGCCGCATCACGTCGTCGCCGATGATGCTGAGCAGGCGCCGGCGCTGGTTCGGGTCCTCGATGCGCCGCAATGTCTCGATGGCGCTGCGTATCGAGGAGAGCGGGTTCTTGATCTCGTGCGCCACATCGGCGGCGAAGCGCTCGATTGCGTCCATGCGCGCCCACAAGGCGGTGGCACTCTCGGCGAGGGCGTGCGCCAGCTCGCCGATCTCATCGCCCCGGGCGAGCAGCCGCGGCGACGGCGCGGCACGGCGGCCACCGCCCTCGCGCATCTCCTCGGCCACCCCGGCGAGCTGCAGGATCGGCCGGGCGATGGTGCGCGAGAGATACCAGGACATGATCACGGTCAAGCCGAGGGCGAGGCCGAACAGCGCCAGGATGGACATGCGCACGGCGAACAGGCTGTCGTCGACCTCGCGCGCCTCGCGGGTCAGCAGGATGATGCCGACGGTGTGGCGGGCGCGCTGCACCGGCTCGGCCACCGTCACCAGCAGCCGGTTGTCCTCGGTGCGGCGGATATAGGGCGGCATCTCCCGGCTCTGGTTGGAGCTGTTCATGCGCAGCTCCTCCTTCACGTCGGGCTGCCAGTCGATGCCGGCGCCATTGGGGCCGAACTGCACCACCGGTGTCGAGGCTTGGTGGGGCAGCAGCGCCAGGATCCAGTCATAGATCCAGCCGACCGCGCCGAGCAGCCAGCCGCGATCGGCCGCCGGCGGCAGCGGCTCGGTGGTGACCGATCCGCCGGTGCCCTCGCGCACGCGGCTATCGGCGACCAGCGTGCCGTCGGGGGCGTAGAGCCTGGCCTGGGCGCTCGGCGTCGGCTCGGTGAGCCGGCGCAGCAGCGGGCGTGCCAGCTCCGCCACCAGCTTCGGGTTGTCCGGGTCCTGGTCGCGCACCGCGGTCTCGCCGAGCGCGCCGGCATAGATGCGGGCCTGCTCGCGCAGGGTGGTCACTTCGGCTTCCAGCAGCCCGTTCTGGTACTGATCGAGATAGAGCAGGGCGGCGACCAGCAGGACCAGCGGCAGGGCATTGACCAGCAGGATGCGCCGCAACAGCGGCGAGACCCAGCGCGGCCGCCCCGGCGCCCGCGTCGCCGCGGCCGGGGTCTCGATCAGGGGGGTGCCGCTGGCGTCCGGCATGAACCTTCAGTGTTCCCCTGTCTCAGTGTTCTTTGTAGCGGTAGCCGATGCCGTACAGCGTCTCGATATGGTTGAAGCTGTCGTCCACCGTGCGGAACTTCTTGCGGATGCGCTTGACGTGGCTGTCGATGGTCCGGTCGTCAACATAGATGTTGTCGCCGTAGGCGGCGTCGATCAGCTGGTCGCGCGACTTCACCATCCCCGGCCGCGCCGCCAGCGCCTTGACCAGCAGGAACTCGGTCACCGTGAGCTGGATGTCCTGGCCGCGCCAGATGCACTGGTGCTTGGTCTCGTCGAGCGTCAGCTCGCCGCGGACGAGCACGCCGGTGGGCGCGGCGCCGGAGCCCTCGGCCCGGCTCGTTTCGTTGCGGCGCAGCAAGGCGCGGATGCGCTCGATGAGCAGGCGCTGGCTGAACGGCTTGGTGATGTAGTCGTCGGCGCCCAGGCGCAGGCCCATCAGCTCGTCCACCTCCTCGTCCTTGCTGGTGAGGAAGATCACCGGCAGCGCGGTGCGGGCGCGCAGCCGCTGCAGCAGCTCCATGCCGTCCATTCGGGGCATCTTGATGTCGAGCACGGCGAGATCGACCGGGCGTGAGGTCAGCCCCTGCAGCGCGCTTTCGCCGTCGGTGTAGGTACGGACCTGGAAGCCCTCCTGCTCGAGTGTCATGGAGACCGAGGTCAGGATGTTGCGGTCGTCGTCGACCAGGGCGATCGTCTGCTTCATCTCGCGTCTCCGGGTGAAATCGGGCGAGGTCAGAGTGCTCGCTGATTGTGGCGCAATGTAGGGGAATGGAGAACGAATCGTGGCACAGGGTAGCCGAGCCGCATGAGCCAGCCGGAATGGCAGGCGCGCCGGTTGCTGCGGGCGGCGCGCCTGGCGAGCCTGGCGACCGTGGCGGAGGGGCAGCCGCACGCCTCGCTCGTGACGCCGGCCATCGCGGCGGATCTGTCGCCCCTGCTGCTGCTGTCGGAGCTATCGGCGCATACCGGCCAGCTGCGATCCGAGCCGCGCTGCGCGCTGCTGGTCGTCGGCACCCCGGCCGAGGTCAACCCGCAGACCGCGCCGCGGGTCAGCCTGACCTGCGTGGCCGAGCCCGACCCCGATCCCGGGCTGCGGGCGCGCTATCTGGCGATCCACCCTTACGCCGCGCTCTACGCCGATTTCGCCGACTTCGCGGTGTGGCGGCTGCGCCCGACCGGCGGGACGCTGGTCGGCGGCTTCGCCCGTGCGCACCGTCTGCGCCCGGACCGGCTGCTGCCCGACGCGGCTGACGTGGCGGCCATCGAGACGGCCTCCCCCGGCATCCTCGCCCATTGCAACGCCGACCACGCCGACGCGCTGGCGGCGATCGCCGGCACACCGGGCGCGTGGCGGATGGCGGCGGTGGATGTCGATGGCTGCGACCTCGCTTCGGGGGAGACGGTGCGGCGGGTCGACTGGTCGGCGCCGGTGGCCGACGCCGGCGGGGTGCGGCGCGAGCTGATCGCCCTGGTGCGGGCGGCCCGTGATAGAATCGATCGGATCGCCGGAAGAGGCGATCGGGCTGGACGGGCCGAAGGCGGCGCCGCTACAGTTTTCTCGGACGACCCTGCCGCCTGATCCGCGGGCGCGGGGAGAGCTGCGACGCCTGCGCGTCGCGGCGCCCGGAGGAATTGCGTGAACCAGCCCGACGCTCCCATGCCGAACCTTCATGCGCCGAATGCCGCCGGCCCGTCCCCGCTCGGCGGCACGGGGGTGCGCGCGGGCCGCGCGCTGCACGCCAACCTGATGCCGCCGCAGCTGGTCGCGCACGCCATCCGCCGGGGCGAAGGCCGGCTGTCCGTGGACGGCGCGCTGATCGTGCGGACCGGCGTACACACCGGACGCTCGGCCCAGGACAAGTTCGTGGTCGACGAGGCTTCGGTCACCGACGATGTATGGTGGGGCCGCGTCAATCAAAAGATGCAGCCCTCCGCCTTCGCCACGCTGAAGGCGCGGGTGCAGGCCTATCTGCAGGGGCAGGAGCTGTTCACCCAGGACCTCTTTGCCGGGGCGGATCCGGCGCGCCGGGTGCGGGTGCGCCTGGTTTCGACCGGCGCCTGGCAAACGTTATTTGCCCGTAACATGTTCATCCGTCCGAAGCCGCAGGAGCTGCCGGGTTTCGTGCCCGACTACGTCATCCTGCATGCGCCGGAGTTCGACGTCGATCCCGCCGTGGACGGCGTGCGCAGCTCGACGGCGGTGGCGCTTTCTTTCGCGCAGAAGACCATCGTCATCGCCGGCACGCTGTATGGCGGGGAGATCAAGAAGGCGATCTTCACGGTAATGAACTGGCTTTTGCCGGAGGCCGGCGTGCTGCCGATGCATTGCAGCGCCAATGTCGGGCGCGACGGCGACGTGGCGCTGTTCTTCGGCCTGTCCGGCACCGGCAAGACGACGCTGTCCTCCGATCCGCAGCGCAAGCTGATCGGCGACGACGAGCATGGCTGGGGTCCGGACGGCGTGTTCAACTTCGAAGGCGGTTGCTACGCGAAAGTAATAAATTTGTCGGCGGAAGCGGAGCCGGAGATCTGGGCGGCGACGCATCGCTTCGGCACGGTGCTGGAGAACGTGGTGGCCGATCCCTGCGGCCGGCTCGATCTCACGGACAAGACCTATACCGAGAACACGCGCAGCTGCTATCCCGTCGAATACATTCCGAATGCGGAACTGTCCGGCCGCGGCGGCCAGCCGCGCAACGTGGTGATGCTGACCGCCGATGCGTTCGGCGTGCTGCCGCCGATCGCCAGGCTCAGCCCGGCGCAGGCGATGTATCACTTCCTCTCCGGCTACACTGCGCGCGTCGCCGGCACCGAGAAGGGGCTGGGCAGCGAGCCGCAGGCGACCTTCTCCACGTGTTTCGGCGCGCCGTTCCTGCCGCGGCGGCCGGAGGTGTATGGCCGCATGCTGGAGGCGCTGATCCGCGAGCACGGGGCGGATTGCTGGCTGGTCAACACCGGCTGGTCCGGCGGCCAGTATGGTGTCGGCAAGCGCATGGCGATCGGCCATACCAGGGCGCTGCTGGCGGCGGCGCTGGACGGCAGCCTGGCGCGCGGATCGTTCCGGCGCGACCCGTTCTTCGGGCTGATGATCCCGGAGAGCGTTCCCGGCCTGCCCCCGGAGGTGCTGGACCCGCGCAGCGCCTGGGCGGACAAGGCCGCCTATGACCGGACCGCGAGGGAGCTGGTTGCGCGCTTCGAGAGGAATTTCGAGGCGTTTGCCGAGCAGGTGGGCGAGGAGGTGCGGGCCGCCGCGATCCGTCCGGCTGCCTGAGCTCAGGAGATACGGGCGGCCATGCGGCGGTTGCCGGTGCAGCGCGAGAAGCTGCGGCCGGTGATGTACCAGTGGACCAGCGTCGCCTCCCACAGCAGGCGGGGCAGCCCGCTCAGGGTGGCCGACCAGCGCGCCTCGGCGGCGCAGGGAATGACCTCGAGGCCGAGGCCCTGAGCCATCAGCACGGCGCGCGCGAGGTGGAAGCGGCTGGTGATGAGCACGGGCCGCTCGCGGCAGGGCGGGAAGTGGGCGCGGTAGTGGCGCAGGTTTTCCAGCGTATGGCGGGAGCCGTCCTCGATGCGGGTGCGCTCGGCGGCGAGCCCGCGCGCGCGCAGATAGGCGCGGCCGGCCTCGGCCTCGCTGGGGCCGGCACCGGTTTGCCCCCCGAGCAGGAAGACGAGCGCGTCCGGCGCAGCTTGCAGCAGCGCGAGCGCCCGGTCGAGGCGCTGCCGATACACCGCGGTCGGCGCGCCGTCCGCCTCCAGGCGCATGCCGAGCACGAGGACGCGGCCGGCGCGTGCGGCGGTGGCCGGCGCGGTGGCGCCGAGGCGCAGAACGTAGGCGAGCGCCAGCAGCAGGCTGGTGCCGAGCGAGGCCGCGATGACCAGACAGGATAGGCCCAGCATGGCGAACCCGTCGGGGCCGATGTCTATGCCTTGTCTCAAGTAAAGGGGTCTGGGGCCCGCGGCCCCAGCGGGGTCGCCAACCCTCAAGTTGGGGGGCAGAGCCCCTGGCCTTCCTTTCTTTTGGTTGTCGCCCAGCGCTACCGCTCCTGCTCCCGCTTCACGCGCCATTATGTGCGGGCGAAGCTAGCGCGCGACCCCGTGCACCGCGACATTCTGGCGCTGGCCGCCGAAGAGAAATTCGGCCGGGTGGTGGATGTCGGCTGCGGGCGCGGGCAGCTCTCGGTGGCGCTGCTGCAGGCGGGCTTGGCCGATGCGGCTCTCGGCCTGGATTGCAATGTCGACCGGCTGGTCGAGGCGGCGCGCGCGGGGGCGGGCCTGAACTTCGCGACGCGCGCGCAGGATTTCGTCGTGGACCCGTCGATCCCGGAAGCGGATACGGTGCTGCTGGTGGACGTGCTGTATCAGCTCGCGCCGGCGGCGCAGGCAGCGCTGCTGGACTCTGCCGCGCATGCCGCGACCTCCCGCATTCTGATCCGCACGCTCGACCCGGAGCGCGGCGCACGCAGTTGGATCACGCGGGGTGTCGAGCGGCTGTTCCGGCGTGTGCTGCCCAATTCCGGCGCCCTGGTGCAGCCGCAACCCGTGGCGTGGCTGCGCGAGGTGCTGGAGGAGCGGGGATTTGCGGTTGCCGTCGTGCCCTGCTGGCGCGGCACGGTGCTGGCGAATGTGCTACTGGTGGCGCGGCGCTCCGGAATGGTCGGATCGAGTTGATCGGCCGATCTTCCAGCCCGAGAGTCACCCGTCATCAATCAACAGAAATCAATTGCGAATCGGTCGGACGCTTCTGTAATGCGGGCCTGCTCCCTGGCGTTCGGTGCTACGAGTGTCGGCTTAGCCGGCGCGAGGTGGACCGGATGCAGCGGCACGGCGGCGGCGTCTCTTGTCACCGGGCACGTTCGGATTGGACCGTTAGGCACCTCCGCAGG
>JAFAYM010000219.1 GCA_019240395.1 Acidisphaera sp.
CGGGCGACGCCGCGCCAGAGCCCGCCCGCGCTCGCCAGCGCATCGAGCGTCGCCCGGTTGTCGCGGTAGATGCCGGGCTGCACGACAACCGCCCGTGCAATGCCGAGCGCGCGGAGCATGGCGCGGTACTCGTCGAGCCCCGCCGGGTCCGGCGTGTAGCGCCGCACCACCTTGTAGGGATAGCGGTCCGGCGGCCCGAACACATGCGCGTGGCAATCGCAGGCACCCCGCGGAATGGTGAAGCCCGGCGCGCGCGGCTCGAGGTCCGGAGACTGGCAGACCGGGATCGCCGCTTCCATCAGCGAGGCGTCACCCCAGCGCCTCGTGCGTGGCCTTGTCGTATTTCCGGCTGTACTGGTCCGGCGTGAGATAGCGCCGCTCCAGCCGCTCCAGCTCCTCGATGCCGACGAGCGCGTTCAATTCCTCGAAGGACACCAGCAGCTCGGGGCGATCCACCACCGCGCCCGTGCGCATCGATTCCTGCAGCGCCGCGATCGCGTTCTTCATGCCCTGGATCGCCGCCGCGGTCAGCATGCGGGGATAGATGGCCACGGCCACGCCGAGCTCCTGCAGCTGCCGCGGCGACAGCAGCGCCGTGGTGGAGCGCTGGCGGATGCCGAAGCCCATGTTGACGCAGATCGGCTTGCCGACATTCTGCGCGACGGTGCGGATGTGCTCGGGCGACAGCAGCGCGTCGGCGAACAGCAGGTCGGCGCCGGCCTCCGCGTACATGTTCAGCCGCCGGATCACCTCCGCCAGGCCGTGCGTGGCGAGCGTGTCGGTGCGCGACATGATGACGAGCTCGGGGGTCAGCCGCGCCTCGGCGGCGGCACGGATCTTCTCCGCGCCTTCCTCGGCGGAGACGACCTCCTTGCCCTTCATGTGGCCGCAGCGCTTCGGCCAGACCTGGTCCTCGATCATCACGCCGGCGAGCCCGGCGCGATCGAAGGCGCGGATGGTGAAATGCACGTTCACCGCGTTGCCGTAGCCGGTGTCGGCGTCGGCCAGCAGCGGCAGGTCGCAGCACGCCGCCAGTGCGCGCGCGACCCGGAGATTCTCCTCCAGCCCCATCACGCCCTGGTCGGCCCAGCCGAGGCTCGCCTCGCTGATGCCCGAGCCCGTCAGGAACCCGGCGGCGAAACCCGAGGGCTGCAGCAGCCGCGCGCTGAACCCGTCGAACACGCCGGGCATGATCAGGATGTCGGGCGCGGCGATCAGCTCGCGCAGGCGCTGGCTTCTGTTCACGGTCTTTCCTTTGCTGCTTCGCGCTATTTCGCCAGGCCGATCTGCTTGGCGACCTGCCCGAGATCGGCGCTCTCGTGATCGATCAGCGTCTTCATCTGCGCGGGATCACGCACCACCGGCTCGGCGCCGATCGTCGCCAGCGCCTGCTTCACCTGCGGCGTCTCCGCGCCCTTGCGGAAGGCCTCGTACAGCGTGGCAACGATGGGCGCCGGCAGGCCCTTCGGCCCGATCATGCCCCACCACAGCCCGGTATCCAGCTCCGGCACGCCGAGCGCCTTGAGGCCCGAGGCCTGCGGCACCGACGGATTGTCCGCCGCCGAGCTCAGCAGCAGGCATTTCGCCTTGCCCGCCGCGACCTGCGGCAGGATCGGCGGCAGCGAGCCGCCGTAGATATCGATATGGCCGCCGAGGAAATTGCGTGCGGTCTCGCCGGCGCCGCCGAACGGCACCGCCGTCTCCTTGATGCCGAATTTCTGGAAGATGCGCTCGGCGGCGAGCTGCATGGTGTTGCCGACGCCGTCATCCCCGTAGGTGTATTTCCCTGGGTTCTTGCGCAGCTCGTCGAGGAACTGCTTCGCCGTGTCGGCGGGAAAGCTCGGGGCCACGCACATGACGTAGGAGCCATAGCCGATCTGCGCGATCGGCACGTAGTCGTTCTCGGTGTACTGCACCTTGCGGGTGTTCGGCAGCGTGGTCAGCACGCCGTTGAAGATGAAGCCCAGCGTGTAGCCGTCCGGCCGCGCCTGCGTCACGTCGGTCGTGCCGATCGCCCCGCCGGCCCCTGGCTTGTTCTCGACGACGAGCCGCACGCCGAGGATCGGCTCGACGACCTGCGCGAGCTGGCGCGCCAGCGTATCGGTGCCGCCACCGGGAGGGCCGGGGACGATCAGGGTGATCGGCTTGGTCGGATATTTTTCCTCCGCGCGCGCGTGACCGCCGGCCGCCAGCAGGACCGCGCAGAGCAGGATGCTCGCCCATGGTGTGTGCGATCGCATGGCATCGATCCTCCCTGTCCCTGTCATTTCGTGATGAACAGTTCCTTGCGCCAGCGGTCCTTGTGGATGCCGATCACGTCGATTTGGTCAACATGGTAGAGGATCTTGCCCTCGAGCGAGTCCGGGAATTTTGCGGCCTGCGGCGTGTGGGTCAGCAGGATATGCGCGATGTCGTCCGGGATGCCGTGCCGCAGCGCGATATGCGCCGCCCAGAAGGCGTGCGGATAATGCCGGCCCAGCGTCGTCGGCGCGATCTTGCCGTCCGCTCCGGGCGCGAACTCGACGACCTTGCTGGCATCCTGCAGCACCGCGGCCGCGATCAGGCGATCCCGATCCACCTTCACGCCATGGAATGTCTCGAATGCGTCGGCGACGGCGATCGCCATCGCCAGCACCGCCTGGTTGTGCGGGACAGTGGGGTAGGGGATCTCCGTCGAGGTCGGGACCTCGCGGATCTCGGTCCACGGGCTCATCGCCCAGAGCTCTTCCCACGTCGCGATGACGGCCGCGCGAAGCTTCGCATCGGCGATGTCCCGGACTTGCGGGAACAGTGCGACGACGTCGATCGGCTGCTTCTCCGCCATCGTTTTCCTCCCAAGTCTCGTGGCGGTCATCATGCTGGCTGGGGAAGCGAGCAGCAAGGCGAGGGGCTCTCCCTCCGCCCCTCACCCCGCTGGGGCCCGTCGGCCCCAGACCCCATTACTTCGCAGCACCGCGATCTCCGCCTCGCCGGCCGCCTCGGCCGCCTGTTCCAGCCTCCGATATGCCCCGAGTATGCAAATGCCCAGCTCCGTCAGGCTGGCGCCGCCGCCGCCGGTCCCGCCCTTGGCGGTGTCCACCAGCGGCGCGCTGAACGTGGCGTTCATCGCCTCGACGAGCCGCCAGGCCCGCTTGTAGCTCATCCCCATGAGCCGTCCGGCCGCGGCGATCGAGCCGGTCTCGCGGATACCCTCGAGCAACTCCGCTTTGCCGGGGCCCATCAGCACCGCCCCGTCGAAAACCACCCGCACGTGCAGCCCGGGCCGCTCGGGATGACGCAGCTTCGCCATTCCGTCGAGCAAAGCATGGCCGCCGGCATTTGCCGAGTGGCGTGCCGGGCGATATGGTCGGACAGCCATACCGATGGGCGACCCCATGCGAGTCCTCCTCGCCTTCCTGCTGATGTGGCCGCTTGCGGCCCGTGCCGCCGAACCCGCGCCGCTCACCGTCTTTGCCGCCGCCAGCCTGACTGACGCGATGCGCGAAATTTCCGCCGCCTGGCAGCATACCGGGCAGCCGCCGCTGCGGCTCTCCTTCTCCGCCAGCTCCACCCTCGCCCGCGAGATCGAGCAGGGCGCGCCCGCCAACCTGTTCGCTTCGGCCGACGAGCAATGGATGGACGAGCTCGATCACCGCGGCCTCATCGCATCCGGCACCCGGCGCGACCTGCTCGCCAACCGGCTGGTGCTGGTGGTGCCGGCGGGCGGCCCCTCGGTCACCATCGCCCCCGGCTTCGATCTCGCCGGCCTGCTCGGCCCCGGCGGCCGTCTCGCGGTGGCCGATCCGGCGCACGTCCCGGCCGGCATCTATGGCAAGCAGGCGCTCACCCGCCTCGGCCTGTGGGCCGCCGCCGAGCCGCGCCTCGCCCCCGCCGAGGACGTGCGCGCCGCCCTGACACTCGTCGAGCGCGGCGAGGCCCCGGCCGGCATCGTCTATGCCACCGACGCGGCGGTCGCCCCCGGTCTCAAGGTGGCCGGCAGCTTCCCCGCGAGCAGTCACGACCCCATCACCTATCCCTTCGCCGTGGTGAAGGCCGGTGACACGCCGGAGGCGCGCGCCCTCCTCGACTTCCTCGGCCAGCCGGCGGCGGAGGCGATCTTCCACGCCCGCGGCTTCACCACGCGTTCGACCGGGGAATAGCCCATCGGCCTGACGCCCGAAGAATGGGTGGCGGTGCGCCTGACCCTGGTCGTCGCCGCCTGGAGCGTCTGTATCGGCCTGCCCCCGGCGCTGCTCGCCGCCACGGCGCTGGCGCGCTGGCGGTTTCCCGGCCGGTCAGCGCTCGACGCGCTGGTCCACCTGCCCCTCGTCCTGCCGCCCGTCGTCGTGGGCTGGCTGCTGCTCCTCACCTTCGGCATCCATGGCGTGATCGGCGCGGAGCTGCTCGCCTGGTTCGGCGTGCGCTTGGCCTTCACCCGGGCCGGCGCCAGCCTGGCTTGTGCGGTGATGACCTTCCCGCTGATGGTGCGCGCCATGCGCCTGTCGCTGGAGGCGGTTGATCCCGGTTTCGACCAGGCCGCGCGCACCCTCGGCGCCGGCCGGTTCGACCGCTTCGTCACCATCACCCTGCCGCTCGCCGCTCCCGGCGTGCTGGTCGGGGCGATCACCGCCTTCGCCGCCTCGCTCGGCGAGTTCGGCGCGGTGATCACCTTCGCCGCCAACATTCCCGGCGAGACGCAGACCCTGCCGCTGGCGATCTATACGGCGCTGCAGAGCCCGGGCGGCGAGGCGACCGCGGCGCGCCTCTCGCTGATCTCGGTCGGGCTGGCGCTGGGCGGGCTGCTGGCGGCGGAGTTCGCGGCACGGCGGCTGCGCCCGCTGCTCGGGCGATGACCCTGTCCCTGGCTTTCCGCCACGCCTTCCCCGGTCTGGCGCTGGACATCGCCTTCGACGCCCCGACACCCGGCACCACCGTGCTGTTCGGCCCGTCAGGCGCCGGCAAGTCGACCGCCGCCGCCGTGGTCGCCGGCCTGCTGCGTCCGCTGCGGGGGCGGGTTGCGATCGACGGCACCGTGCTCGCCGACAGCGATTCCGGCCGGTTCCTGCCGCCCGAGCGGCGCCGCGTCGGGCTGGTGTTCCAGGAGGCGCGGCTGTTCCCGCATATCTCGGTTCTCGGAAACCTGCGCTACGGCCTGCGCCGCGCCCCCGCCGACACGCCGCAGCGCATCGAGCTGGCGCAGGTGATCGACCTGCTCGGCCTGGCCGCCCTGCTCGCCCGCCGCCCCGGCACGCTCTCGGGCGGCGAACGCCAGCGGGTGGCGATCGGCCGGGCCCTGCTTTCCCAGCCCCGACTGCTGGTCATGGACGAGCCGCTCGCCAGCCTCGATGCGCCGCGCAAGGCCGAGATCCTGCCGTATCTTGCGCGGCTGAAGACGACGCTGGCGCTGCCCATCCTCTACATCACCCACGCGCTGGAGGAGGTGTCGCGGCTGGCCGACACCCTGGTGCTCATCGAGGCCGGCCGCAGCCTCGCGGCCGGCCCGCTCGCCGACATCGTCAGCCGTGGTGATCTTCCCCTGGCCGCCCGAGACGACGCGGCCGCGATCCTATTCCTGCGTGTCACCGCTCACGATCCCGCCCGCCGCCTCACCTGCCTGCAAGCTGACGGACTGATGCTGCTGGTGCCCCTGCTCGCTAGCCCGCCGGGAACCGCACTGCGCGTCCGCGTGCCCGCCCGCGAGGTCATCCTCGCCACCGAAATCCCCGGGGGCATCAGCGTGCACAATATCCTCCCCGGCGAGGTCCGCGCCGTCACCGAGGACGCGGCGCGCCACGCCGCCCTGGTCGAAGTGGCGCTCGGCAGCGCATCCGCTCTGCTCGCCCGGGTGACGCCCGACGCCGTCGCCCGCCTATGCCTCGGCCCAGGCGCGCCGGTGCTGGCGCTGGTCAAGTCGATGGCCGTCGAAGTGCTGGTCTGACGGGTGATCTAAGCTTCGCGGTAATCCAGCAGCAGCCCGGCGATCAGCACGAAACACACCGGCCAGACCCAGCCGGCAATGCGGTTGCCCGGGGCATCCAGCCGGAGCTGCAGCCAGCGCGACCAGCCCGCCAGGATCGCGAGCACCGCCAGCGGCGCGTGGGTCAGCTCGATGAGCAGCTGCTCGCGCACATTGGCGATGGCGTGGCTGTGCGTCAGCAGCAACGCTCCGCCGACCGCGCAGACCAGCGGGAACACCAGGGCCGCCTCTCGGCTGCGCCAGGCGCCGGTGCGCACCCGCCACTCGAAGCCCCCGAAGGCGCAGATCAGCAGCACGAACATCCGGTGCTGCAGCACCTCCACGTCGCGAAGGCTGGCGATCAAGCCTTCCTGCCCCAGCGGCCAGACCTCCGGGTCCGAGCGCAGGAAAAGGAACGCCGCCAGGCCGATGAACAGCAGCGGCCAGTGCCGGGCGACCCGCAGCCCCGCCTGGTGCAGCAGCGCCAGCAAGCCGATGGCGAGCAGGAACAGGCCGGCCCAGTGGTGGTTGAATTCCGACCAGGCGACATCGTCGGCGTTGCGCGGCGGCAGGGTTCCCGCCCCGGGGATGAAGGCCGCCTGCGGCGCCCTCGCGTGCTGCGCCGCCTCCCTGTCGAGCCTCTCCTGCAAAGCCGGCAGGGCGAGCCGATCGTGGTCGGGCGAGACCAGCCGCGGCCATTGCGGGGTGAAGCGCTCGACGATCTCCGGCCAGCTCACCCGGTCCTGCAGCAGATCGATGGCCGGCGGCACCGAGGTCAGCGAGGCCGCCGCGAAGAACACGCTGAAGCCGATGCCGATCTCCACCTCGGCGAAGCGCCGGAGGCGCAGCACCGGCGCGCGCGGATCCTGCCGCAGCCGCTCCACCGCCAGGAAATTGCCGGCGCCCAGCGCCAGCAGGACCAGGAAAAGGCTGATCTTGACGCAAACCATGACGCCGTAGGCGGTGCCGTAGAGACCCGCCCAGGAGCCGACATAGAACAGGCTCATGGTGATGCCCGAGGCGAGGAGGCAGCCGACGCCCGCCATCGACATGCGCGAGAAGCGCAGCCCCACCACGCTCGACACGCCGCCCCACCGGTCCGCCTGGCGCAGCCGGGCGAGTGCCGCGACGAAGCAGGGAATGCCACCGATCCAGATCGCCGCGCCGAATTGGTGCAGCCCCTCGGCGGCGAGCAGCAGGCCGCGATCCTCGAGCCGCGCCGCGGCATGGGTGGTCAGGGTTGCCGCCGCCAGATCGGCGAGAAGTGCCGCGAGGAGCAGCGGCGCCGGCGCCTCGCCGCCGCTGGCCCGCAGCGCCACGGCCAGGACCGCGGCCGCGGCGATCTGCACCATGTCGGCGATCGCGAAATCCGCGCCCAGCGCCTGGCCGAAGGTCAGGTCGATGGTGCCGACCAGCACCGCGCTCTGCATCGCCAGGTCGAGGGCCAGGCAGACGATCAGCCCGATCGCTGACCAGAAAGCGATCCCCGTGCTGTCGCGGACCACGCATCGTCCGCTCGCGCCAAGTCTTGCCGCCAACGGACGCGCCAGGCACACCACGAACAGCGTGCTGCCCAGCGCCATGGACTGCGCGACGATGGTCAACCCGTGCAGGACGACCGAAAGATAGCCGAACAGATCGAGCAGCAGCGACACGGCGGTCAGCCCGTCAGCGCCAGCCCCTCAGCACCAATCGTCAGCGTGCCGGTCCCGCGACGCTGAAGGGAACATCACCCCGCGTGATATGCCCGTCGATGGCGAGCACCTGCCAGTGCAGCACGTAGGCCCCGGCGCTCAGCTCGGTGACCGCATCCAGCGCGTCCGCCGGGCTGTCGGCGGCGATCGGCAACACGCTTTGCGAACCGTCGGGCCGGGTCAGGCTGATGCGCGAGCGGAGCCGGTCGATGCGGCTGTTGTAGTGCAGCGCGATGCCGACATGCCCGCTGGCCACCGTGCCTCCCGGTTGCGGCGTGCTCGTCATCAGCACAGCATGGGCGAGGGCAGCGTGCCCCGTACCGAGCAGCAGGGCGGCGATGCCGAATCGCCGTAGGAGTCGGAAGTACTTTTGCATGCATTCCCCCGGGTCGAAGCAGCGGGCAAGGCGACAACCTCTACAAGCCCGGCCGGTCATGCGCCATGGCGTTCTCGTGGGTTATGGACGCAGCGGCGCAAAACCGCTGAACTGCGCTCTCACCGCAGAGCATGCCGCATGACCCGACCGCCTCCCAGCACGCGCGCCGCGTATCGCTTCTTCCACCCGATCTCGACGCGCTGGATGGATAACGACGTCTTCGGCCACGTCAACAACGTGACCTATTATTCCTTCATCGACACCGCGGTGAACACCTACCTGTTGTCGCGCCGCCTGCTCGAGATCGACAGCAGCCCGGTGGTCGGCGTCGCCGTCGAGAGCGGCTGCGTCTACCGCTCGCCGATCGCCTATCCCGACCGGGTCACCGTCGGCGTGCGCGTGGGCAGGCTCGGCACCAGCTCGGTCCGCTACGAGGTCGGTGTGTTCCGTAACGCCGAGGACACCGTCTCGGCCGAGGGGCATTTCGTGCACGTCTACGTCGATCGCAGCACCATGCGCCCGGTGCCGATGCCGGACACGGTCCGCCAGGCGCTGCGCGAGATCGCGGCCGACGCAGAAGGGGCCGCGGACACGGAGGGGGAGAAATAGACATGGATCTCGGTCTGCAGGGACGCCGCGCTATCGTCTGCGCGGCGAGCAAGGGGCTCGGCCGCGCCTGCGCCGCCGCCCTGGCCCGCGAAGGCGTCGCGGTCACCATCACCGCGCGCACGGCGGAGGTACTGGAGCGCACCGCCGCCGAGCTCCGCACCGCGACCGGCGCCGAAATCACCGCGGTCCCCGGCGACATCACCACCGAGGAGGGCCGCGCCGCCGCCCTCGCCGCCTGCCCGGACCCCGACATCCTCGTCAACAACGCCGGCGGGCCGCCCGCCGGCGACTTCCGGGAGTGGTCGCGCGAGGACTGGATCCGCGCGCTCGACGCCAACATGCTGACGCCGATCGCCCTGATCCGTGCCGTCGTGGACGGCATGATCGAGCGCAAGTTCGGCCGCATCGTCAACATCACCTCGGCCTCGGTGAAGTCGCCGATCCCCAACCTCGGGATGAGCAACGGCGCCCGTGCCGGCCTCACCGGCTTCGTCGGCGGCCTCGCCCGCCAGGTGGCACGGCACAACGTCACCATCAACAACCTGCTGCCCGGGCCGTTCCTCACCGACCGGCTGCGCAGCAACAGCGCGCAGGCCGCACAGAAATCCGGCCGCAGCCTGGACGAGGAGATTGCCGAGCGCGCCAAATCCACTCCCGCCGGGCGAGTCGGCGATCCCGCGGAGTTCGGGGAGGCCTGCGCCTTCCTGTGCGCCGCCAGCTCCGGCTTCATCGTCGGCCAGAACCTGCTGCTCGACGGCGGCGGCTTCAACGCGACGATGGGTTGAGCCGATGGCCGATCCCGCCTTCGGCTCCGCCCGTCGCCTGGCGCGCATGGTCCGCCGCGGCGACCTCGGCTGCCGCGAGCTGCTCGACCACTTCATCGATCGCATCGAGCGGCTCGACGAGCGCACCAACGCCGTCGTGGTGCGTGACTTCGAGCGCGCACGCGAAACCGCACGAAGCCACGATAGGCGCCGCAAGAAGGCGCGCGGTCCGCTGTACGGCGTGCCGATGACGGTCAAGGAGAGCTTCGCCGTCGCCGGCCTGCCCTCCACCTGGGGCTTTCCCGAGCAGCACGACAACATCGCCGTCGAGGATGCCGTCGCCGTCAAGCGGCTGCGCGCGGCGGGCGCGGTGATCTTCGGCAAGACCAACGTGCCGAAGGCGCTCGGCGACTGGCAGAGTTTCAACGCCGTCTATGGCACCACCAACAACCCCTGGGACCTCGCGCGCACGCCCGGCGGCTCTTCCGGCGGTGCGGCCGCCGCGCTGGCCGCCGGGCTGACCGGGCTCGAATGCGGCAGCGACATCGGCGGCTCGATTCGCCAGCCCGCGCATGCCTGCGGCGTCTTCGGGCACAAGCCGAGCTGGGGGCTGCTGCCGCCCTATGGCCACTCGCTGTTCGGCGCCGCGGCGATGACCGACATCTCCTGCATCGGCCCGCTCGCCCGCTCCGCCGACGACCTCGCTCTGGCGCTTGACGTGCTGGCCGGGCCGGAGGAGGCGGAGACCGCCCTGGCGCTCCGGCTGCCGCCGCCGCCGACCAAGACCCTGCGCGGGCTGCGCGTCGCGGTCTGGGCGGAGCAGCCCGGCCACGAGACCGACCACGAGACCACCGCCGCCCTGCACGATCTCGCGGGGATGCTGAAACGCGAGGGGGCGAAGGTCAGCGTCACGGCCCGTCCGGAATTCGACCCGGCCGAGGCGTTCCGCGTCTATCTGCGCCTGCTCTGCGCCGTGCTCGGCAGCCGCGCCACCCCCGAGGAGCTGCAGGGCTGGGCCGAACGCGCCGGCCGCCTCGCCGCCGAGGACCTCTCCGCCTCCGCCGTCATCGCCCGCAGCATGACGCCGAGCCACGGCGACTGGATGGCGGCGAACGAGCAGCGCCACCGCATCCGGCGGGCCTGGGGCGCCTTCTTCCGCGACTGGGACGTGCTGCTCTGCCCGGTCATCAACACCCCCGCCCTGCCGCACATGCAGGAGGGAGAGACCTGGGAGCGGAAGATCACCGTCAACGGGCGCGAGATCCCCTACGACGAGCAGCTGTTCTGGCCGGGGATCATCGGGGCCTTCCATCTGCCCGCGACCACCGCCCCGCTGGGGGTCAGCGAAAGCCGCCTGCCAATGGGGATGCAGATCGTCGGCCCGCTCTACGCCGATCGGGGCACCATTCACGTGGCGCGGTTGCTGGAGCGGGCCTGGCAGGGGTTCCAGCCGCCAGGTGGGTGGGAGTAAGAAGCTAAGGTGAGGGCTCCGCCCTCAACCCGCTGGGGTCCGTTGACCCCAGACCCCTTGACTTGAGAGAGGGCAGGATGCGGCTCGCGCTTCTGGCCGCCTTGCTGCTGGCCGCAACTCCGGCGCTGGCACAAAAGTCGGCCGATACGCTGCGCATCGCCTGGCGCGACGCCATCGCCAATGTCGATCCCTACCGCAACCCCCTCCGCACCGGGCTGGTGCTGGCGCACCAGGCCTGGGACTGCCTGGTGGATCGCGATCCCGCAACCTTCCAGATCAAGCCGCTCCTCGCGACCTCCTGGCGCTGGATCGACGACACCACCATCGAGTTCGCGCTCCGCTCCGGCGTCACCTTCCACGACGGCTCGCCGTTCAGTGCCGATGATGTGGTCTATACCGTGGAGACCGTGCTCGCCGACAAGAGCCTGGCGGTGCCGAGCAACTACCTCTACCTCGCCGGCGCCGAGAAGGTCGACGACCTGCACGTCCGCCTGAAGCTGCGGCGGGTGTTTCCGGCGGCGCTCGAATACATCGCCATGACCCTGCCGATCCTGCCGAAAGCCTATCGCGAGCGCGTCGGGCCGGACGGCTATGCTCGCGCCCCGGTCGGCACGGGGCCTTACCGGATCACCAAGGTGGACGGCGTTTCCGAGATCGATCTCGAGCGCTTCGCCAACTACTATCCCGGCAGCCCGAAGGGCCGCCCGGCGATCGGCAAGCTGGCGATCCGCGAAGTCGCGGACAGCCGCGCCGAGCTCGATGCCCTGCTCAGCCGCGCCGCCGACTGGATCTGGCAATTCGACACCGACCGCTTCGATGTCATCGCGCGGGTGCCCGAGTTGCAGGCGCTTCGCGTGGAGAGCATGCGCATCGGCTACATGAGCCTGGACGCCGCCGGCCGCACCGGCGCCGGCAACCCGCTGACCAATTCTCTGGTCCGCCAGGCGATCTTTGAGGCCATCGATCGCCGTGCCATCGCCGCACAGCTCGCGCCCGGCAGCTCGCGCGCGCTGGATGGTCCCTGCTACCCCGCGCAGTTCGGCTGCGATGACTCCGCGGCGGTGCGCTATCCGTATGATCCGGCCCGCGCCAAACAGCTGCTGGTCGAGGCCGGCTATCCCGACGGCTTCAAGACCGAGCTGGTCTCCTACGTGCTGCCGCAGATCACCGGCGCGGTGCACACCTATCTCGCGGCGATCGGCATCGACGCCGCGGTCCGCCAGCTGCAGACCGGCGAGGCGGAGGCGGAGACGCAGGCCGGACGCACCCCGCTCTACCTCGGCAGCTGGGGCAGCTACTCGATAAACGACGTCTCCGCCATCCTGCCCTTCTTCTTCACCGGCGGCGGCGACGACTACACCCGCGATCCCGAGATCGCCCGCCTGGTGACCGAAGGCGGCGCCACGACCGACACCGACCAGCGCCGCAAATACTACAGCGAGGCGATCCACCGCATCACCGAGCACGCGGACTGGCTGCCGCTGCAGACCTACGTCACGACGTACGCCATCAGCCGCGAGCTGAACTTCAAGCCCTACTCCGACGAACTCCCGCGCTTCTATTTGGCGAGTTGGCGGTAGTTCCGGCGTGGGACTGCGGCGGAAACCGGCGTAGCGAATGCCTCGGCAGCCCTGAACGCGAGCCTTTTATACAGTTCTCGGGCGCCGACTCATAGTCGTCATTCCCGCGAAAGCGGGAATCCACGTGCCGCGTGGACCCCCGCTTTCGCGGGGGTGACGATAATGGGTGGCGCTCTGTGGGACCTCGTATTATACCAACCGCCCCGGTCTCTGACTCTGGGGTGATTCCCAGGGCGCGGGAAGTCTGATTCTCTTTGGTGAGCGGCGATTCGCCGTAGCGGAGGGATCAGATGGGGGTAGCAGTGCGGATCACCCGGGCGGACCACACGCCATCAGAG
>JAFAYM010000267.1 GCA_019240395.1 Acidisphaera sp.
CGCCATTTCGAAGAAGGCGATCGCCTCCCGCCAGGCGGAGCGGGCGTTGGCGCGCAACCCGGCCTGCTGGGCGTGCACGGCCGCGCGATCCCAGACCTCGCCATGCAGGGCGTGATGCGCGAGATGCTCGGGAATGACCCCTTCGTCGACTTCCAGGGCCGCGAGCACGCGTCCGTGCAGCTCCCGGCGGTTGCGCCGGAGCATTCCCTCATAGGCGACCGCGCGGGTCAGCGCGTGCTTGAAGGTGTATTCGATGCCGAGCGGCAGATCGATTTCGTAAAGGAACTCGCCGGCGCAGAGCCCGGCAAGCTCCGCCTGCAAAGCCCGCTCCCCCATGCCCGACACCGATCGCAGCAGGGAAAGGGGCACGTCCTTGCCGATCACCGAGGCCAGTTGCAGCAATCCCCGCCGCGGCGGCGATAGCCGGTCGATGCGCGAGGCCAGCACGCCTTGCACCGATGCCGGGATTTCCACCTCCGCCAGCCGCCGGGTGAGGCGCAGCCGCGTCGGCTCCTCGACGACGACCCCGGTTTCCCGCAGCGACCGGGCAATCTCCTCGAGGAAGAGCGGCGTGCCCTCGGTCTGCGCGACGATCTGCCGGCGCAACGCCGCCAGCTCGGGCGCCGTGCCGAGCAGCTCGTGCAGCACCGCCTCGGCACAGCTCTCATCGAGCGGGGGCAGGCGGATTTCGGTGCACCAGCCGTGGCTGCACCAGTCGTGGGTCGCTTCGGGGCGGGTGGTCGCCACCATCAGCAGGCGGGCGCCGGCGAGAGCGGCCACGGTTTCGCTCAGCGCCTCGAGGCTCGCGGCGTCGATCCAGTGCAGATCCTCGACCACGACCACCAGCGGCCGGAGGCGGGCCTCCGCCAGCAGCAGCAGACGCAGCGCCGCGCCGATGCGCGGCCGTCGGCGCGCCGGCGCCAGCCGCTCCCAATCGGCATCGTGGACCGGCAGGTCGAGCAGGGCGCGCAGCGCCGAGGCTTCGCCGACCAGCCTGGCATCCCCGAGCGCCAGCGCCTGCTGCAACCGGCGCTCCACCGTCGCCGGATCGGCCCCCGCCTCCAGACCGAGCCATCCCCGCACCAGGGCGCCGGCGAGGCGATAGGCAATGCCGCTGTCATGCGGCAAGGCCGCCGCTCGCAGCACCGTCCATCCCGCCGGCACGCCGCGCAGGAATTCCTGCGTCAGGCGCGACTTGCCCATCCCGGCATCGGCGCGGATCGTCACCGCCTGACCGCGCCCGAGCCCGGCCCGGCGCAGCGCGTCCTCCAGCAGCCCGAGCTCGGCGCCGCGGCCGACGAAGCGGGTCAGCGGATGTGCGCTCGCCCGCACCTCCCAGGAGGCACGCTCGGCCGCCGAAAGCAGCTCGAAGGCCTCGATCGGGGCAGCCAGGCCGCGCACCTCCACGGTACCAAGCGGTGCCGTGTCGATGAAGCCGAAGGCGAGCCGCGCCGTCTCGGCGCTCAGGACGGCGGTGCCGGGCCTGGCCAGCTGCTCCATCCGGCTCGCCAGATGCGCCGCCACCCCGACCGCATCCCAGTCCGAGGGATCGTTGCCGGTCGGGCGCACCACGACGGTGCCGGAATGCATGCCGATGCGGATCTGCGGCGCCGCCGCGCCGAGCTTGGCCACCGCGCGCACCATCGCCTGCGCGGCGAGGCAGGCATTGGCGGCATGGTCCTCCTGGGCCAGCGGCGCGCCGAACATCGCCATGATGCCGTCGCCCTGTACCCGGTTCACCGTGCCGCCGTAGCGGCGCACCGACTGCTTCATCGCCTCCAGCGACGGATCGAGCTGCTCGATGGCCTGCTCGGGATCGAGGCCGCGGATCAACTCGGTGGACCCGCGGATGTCGGCGAACAGGATGGTGACGTGCTTGCGCTCGCCCGGTTCAGCGGAGAACGGAGCGGCGGCGTTGACGGCCTCCTGCACCAGTGCGGCGCCGCACTGGCCGCAGAAGCGCGCGCTCGCGCGGAACGGCGCGCCGCAGGTCGGGCAGCCCGGATCGAACGCCGCGCCGCAGGCGTCGCAGAACCGGCTGCCCTCTGCGTTTTGCGCAGCGCAGCGGCCGCATTCCATCGGGACCCCCGTTCACCGCGCCCGTTGTACCGGCGTATCCTTACAGCATCGCGCCGGTGCGCGAAACCGCGGAGGGAGCGATGGCCGGCAAGACGGGATCGGACCTCGGCTGGCAGAAGCAGGAACGCCTGTCCAGCTTCCTCGAGCGGGTGCCCAGCCTGACCCCCCGAGAACGCGAGCGCATCGTCGAGCAGGCGCTGCTGCTGGTCGAACAGTATTACGTCCACCTGCCCTTCAAGCGCGAGGTGCACGACGTCGAGCCGGCCGGCGAGCTTCGCTTCCTGCAACGACGCTTGCCGGCGATCGACGGCGACCGGCTGTTCCACGGCATGATGTGCGACATCTTCAACCGGCTGCGCGACTTCCATACCGCCTACCACCTGCCCAGCCCCTACGCCGCGAACTTCGCCTTCCTGCCCTTCCAGATCGGTGCGCTCGGCGAACCCGGAGACCGGCGGTATATCGTGACCCACGTCCTCAAGCCGGTCGGCGACCGGCGGCTGCGTCCCGGGCTGGATGTCGAGACCTGGAACGGCAGCGCCGTGCATCGCGTGGTGGCGCGCGACGCGCAGGCCAACGCCGGCGCCAATCCGGACGCGCAATACGCCCGCGCCCTCGACGCCATGACGATCCGGCCCATGGTGCGCATGCTGCCCCCGGCCGAGCCGGTGGTGCACGTGGGATTCCGTGACGCCGGCGGCCACCGCTTCACCCTGGCTTTCCCCTGGCGGATCGGCCGACCCGCACCGGAACCGAGCCATCAGCGCGTGCATGACCATTCCGCGCGCCACCATTTGGCACTCGACAGCGACAGCGACCTGCTGCGCCAGGCGCGCAAGACGCTGTACGCCCCGCACGTCGTGGCCGCCGAGCGGCGCACGACGAAACCGGCACCGCCCGGCCACAGACCGCGCCGTCGCGACGACTCCCCGGAGCAGGTCGCCAGCCGGATGCCCGGGCTGTTCACTGCGGCAATCGTGCGGCATGGCGGCCAGGAGTACGGCTACATCCGCATCCGCAGCTTCAAGGTCCGGAGCGCGGATCACTTCCTCCAGGAGTTCCTGCACCTGACCCGCGGGTTGCCGGCGAGCGGGCTGATCCTCGACGTGCGCGGCAATTCCGGCGGCCTCGTCGCAGCGGCGGAACGGCTGCTGCAGTTGCTGACGCCGCGCCCGATCGAGCCGCAAGGCTTCCAGTTCCTCGCCACCGACGCGGTGCTGCAGATCTGCAAGCGACAGGCTCGGCCGAACTCCGATCCCGACCTGTCGGTCTGGGTGCCGCTGGTGAAGCGGGCGATCGCCGAGCGCCGCACCTGGTGCGAGCCGCACCCCATGACCTCGCCCGAAGACTGCAACAGGATAGGTCAGCGCTATCACGGGCCGGTCGCGCTGATCGTCGATGCACGGTGCTACAGCGCTTGCGACATCTTCATCGCCGGCTTCGCCGATCACGCGATCGGCCGCATCATCGGCACGTCAGGCGCGACCGGCGCCGGCGGTGCCAATGTCTGGCAGCAGGCGGACCTGCGCAGCTTTGCGGACCCAGGCAGCTCGGCCTTCGCGGCCTTGCCGAAAGGCGGCGAGCTGCGCGTCGCGATCCGGCGCAGCCTGCGCGTCGGGCCGCGGGCGGGGATCGTGCTGGAGGAGCGCGGCGTCACCCCCGACGAAGTCTATCGGCTGACCGAGAACGATCTGCTGGGAGGCGATCGCGATCTGCTGGCGCACGCATGTGAATATCTATCAGGGCAGCCGTACTACGCGTTGGATGCAAGCCTTCGCCGCAGTCGCGGCACGCCGACGACTCTGAAAGTGCAAAGCCGCAACCTCGACTCGCTCCTGGTCGAGGTGCAAGGCCGGGTGCTGGACCCGGCCCGGGGCGGCACCGACAAATTCATCATCGAAGAAGCGGCGTCCGGCAGGATCGACGTGCTGGGGCTATCCCGCGGTGCGCCGGTCGCAGCAAGGCGCTTGTGGCTCGCGCCGCCGGAACGACACCCGTCAACGCCGCCGGTCAAGTGCCGCGCAGCCTAGGGCCGGACGGCGTCCGGCAGCAGTGCGGCAAGAGCAGCTGCATCGCGGAGGATGACGCGGCCGGGCGTCAGCTCGACATGGCCGGCGACTTCCCACTCCCGCAGCTTCTTGTTCACCGTCTCGCGGGTGGCGCCGACGATCTCGCCGAGCGCGCTCTGCGTCAGATCGACGCGCGGCGTCGGCCGGCCGCTCGCCAAATGCAGCAGCGTGTCCGCGAGGCGCGCCGAAATGTCGTGGAACAGCAGCGTCTCGAGCTGCCGGCTCGTAGTGCGCAGCCGATCGCAGAGCATGCCGATGATGCGCAGCGCCAGGCTGGCATCCGCCTCCATCCGGGCCAGCAGGTCGCGCCGCTCCAGCACCAGCAGCCGGCCATTGGTCAGCGCCGTCGCGTCAGCGGTGCGCGGCCGGCCATCGAGCAGGGCGATTTCGCCGAACACCTCGCCGGGCTTGAGGATGCGCAGCACCTGCTCGCGCCCGGTGGCGCTGGCCAGTGCGATGCGAACCTCGCCGGCGAGGATCGCCAGCATGCCGGAACCCGGGTCGCCGCGGCGGAACAGCGTCTCGCCGCGGTGCATCGTGCGCTCCTGGGTGCGGGCCGCCAGCGCCTGCAAATCCAGCTCCGGCAGGCCGCCGAACAGCGGATTGCTGGCCAGGACCTGCATGGCAGCCGATGCCCCGTGTCTCAGCGCCAAGCAGTCCTCCTCGCGCCGCTACCCATCGTAGGGTCCGCGGCGGCGCTTGCAAACCGCCGGTGACGCGGGCCACGCTCCGCCCTCCAGCAAGGGAGAGTGCGCGGATGTCGGCGTCGAACAGGAAGAAGCTGCTGCTGCCCGGTACGATGGGACGCGCGGGCTGGGACGTGGTGCGGGCGCGCGCCGATATCGAAGCGGTCAGCTATGCGGTCGACATGCCGACGCCGGAGTTCCGCGCCATCCTCGCCGACGCCGACGGCATCGCGCTCTCGGTGACGCCGTTCCGCGAGGCGGAGATCGCCGCCGCGCCGCGCCTGGCCGTCGTCGCGCGCATCGGCGTCGGCTATGACGCTGTCGAGGTGCCGGCGCTGACGCAGCGGCGGATACCGCTGATGGTGGCCGGCCTCGCCAATGCGGTGAGCGTCGCCGAGCATGCCGTGTTCCTGATGATGGCGCTGGCCAAACGCGGCGCCAGGCTGCACGAGCTGGTGCAGCAGGGCAAATGGCCGGAGCGCTTCGCCAACCTGCCCGTCGATCTGTTCGAGCGGACGGTGCTGATCGTCGGCTTCGGGCGCATCGGCACCCGCACCGCCGCACGCTGCCGGGCGATGGAGATGCGCGTGCTGATCTATGACCCGTACGTTCCTGCCGCGGCGATCCGGGCCGCCGGCTGCGAGCCCGCCGCCGACCTCGACGCGGCCGTCGCGGAGGCGGATTTCATCACCATTCACTGCCCGAAAAACCCGGAGACCACGGGCATGTTCGATGCCGCACGGCTGGCGCGCATGAAGCCGACCGCCTTTCTCGTCAACACGGCGCGCGGCGGCATCATCGACGAGACGGCGCTGCATGGGGCGCTGACCTCGGGCAGGCTGGCCGGCGCCGGCCTCGACGTATTCGAGCAGGAGCCGACACCGGTGGACAATCCGCTGTTGCATCTGCCCAACGTGATCACCGCTCCGCATGTCGCCGGCGTGACCCGCGAATCGCTGGAGCGGATGGCCGTGGCAACCGCCAGGAATCTCCTGAGCGTCCTGGACGGCACGCCTATCCGCGAGAACGTGATCAATAAGGAGGTCCTTTCATGAAAGGCTCTGGTCGTGAAGGGCTCTGGTCGTGAAGGGTTTGGTCGCGAAGGGCCGGGGGTCGGCGGACCGCAGCTTGTCCACCCTCTCTATTGCCCCACCACCACACCCTGAGCGGTGTCGGGGTGAAACTCGCCCATGAAGGGATAGCGTCCGGCCGGCACGCGACGCAGATGCACGACGGCTTCGCTGTTGCCGGGGATCACCTTCTCCACGTTCAGCGCGCTGGAACCGAACTCCTCAACGGTCGGATCGAGGTTCCTGACGTGGATCGACGCGGGCTCCCCGGCCTTCAGATGCAGTTCCGGCGGCTCGAACTGATGGTTGCGGATCTCGAGCTCCTGCATCGGCGCCGGTGTCGGGCCGGTGGCGGCGAGACAGCATCCCGCCACAACCGGCAGAATGATCCGTAACCCCGGGACGGTTCCGATCCTCATGACATGCCTCGTTATGCGACGCATTCGCATCTTGGGCTGCAAGCCACCCTCAGTGTCAAGCCGCCGGCTCGGACCGCTCGTCCTCCTCCTCGTGTTGGCCGCCGGCCGGTGCCTGGCGGGCGAGCTGCCCTCCGTCACCATCGTCGCGTACGGCCTCTACGGCGCCAGCGCGCCGCTCGGGCCCCTCCCCGCCTTCTATCGACAGGACACGCTGGAGCGCGTGCAGATGACGGAGCTGCCGCCGCTCCTCGAAGAAACCGAGGGCATCGTGGCCAGGGCGTGCACGCGCTTCGGCCTGGAGTTCCGGGCGGATGATGCCGGTCCGGCGCCGGAGCCGCTGACCATCCGGGTCGACCACCCTCGCCTTCAGCAACCGGACGGCAGCGCTTCCACCTCCGACAGCTTTGCCGTTCCGCTCGGTCCCGGCCTGCACTACGCCGGCTTCGATTTCGACGCGCCATGGGAGCTGGTCCCCGGCGACTGGATTTTCACCCTGAGCTATCGGGGGCGGACGATTGCGGAAAAGCGCTTTACCGTGACCCTGGCGCCGGACGCCGGCGGCGGATGCAGCAAGCCGATCTCGTGAAGCCATGACCGGCGTTGCGCTGATGCAAGGCAGCACCAAGGCAGAGCAGGAGGACGGAATGACCAGGAGCTACGAGACGCTGCAGCTCGAGGAGAGCGGCGATCATATCCTCACCGTGCGGCTCAATCGGCCGCAGGTCGCCAATGCGCTGAACACGCAGATGGGCCGCGACCTGCTCGACGTGTTCTCGTCGCTGGCGGTCGACCCGGAAGGCGTGCGCTGCGTGATCCTGACCGGCAGCGGGGAGAAGGTGTTCTGCGCCGGCGCCGACCTCAAGGAGCGCAACGGCATCACCGACGAGCAGTGGCTGGCTCAGCACGCACTGTTCGAGCGGACGTTCCGCTCCATCCTCGACTGTCCGCTGCCGGTGATCGCGGCAATCAACGGCGCCGCTTTCGCCGGTGGCCTGGAGATGACGATGTGCTGCGACTTCTCCTACGCCGTGCGCACCGCGCGTTTCGCGCTGACCGAGGTGACGCTCGGCATCATGCCGGGCGGCTGCGGCACGCAGACCCTGCCGCGCACCGTCGGCGAGCGCCGCGCCAAGGAGATCATCCTGACGGGTACGCCGTTTTCCGCCGAGCAGGCCCATGCATGGGGTGTGGTGAACCGGCTGTGCGAGCCGGGAGAGGTCTATGCCGAAACCCTGGCGGTGGCGCGCCGCATCGCCGGCAACGCCCCGCTCTCGGTGCGGCAGGCGAAGCTCTCCATCCACCACGGGCTGCAGATGGACCTGCGCACCGGCACCTATTTCGAGGTCGAGGCGTACAATCGCCTGGTCTTGACCCAGGACCGTCAGGAGGGCATCCGCGCCTTCAACGAGAAGCGTCGCCCGGAGTTCAAGGGCCGGTGAGCGACGCTGCCGCCGTGCCCCTGCTCGTCACCCTGGGCGAGGCCGCCGCGGCGCCGCTGCAGCCCGGACGCGCCTCGGCGCTGCTGCTGAGGCATGGCACGCTGGAGCTGCGCTACTACGCCCCGCGCGGCCATGACCCGCAGCAGCCTCACGACCAGGACGAGCTGTACGTCATCGCCGCGGGCACCGGCGTGTTCGTGCGCGAGGAGGAGCGCGTCCGCTTCGGCCCGGGCGACGCATTGTTCGTGCCCGCGGGCGCCGTCCACTGCTTTGAGGGGTTCAGTGACGATTTCGCGGCGTGGGTGGTGTTCTACGGCCCGATTGGCGGCGAGCGGCCCTGAGCCGCCAGCCCCGCGACAGGGCGCGTCCCGGGGTCAGGTGAAGGGCAGCGATCCGCTCGCTTGCCCGGGTTAATCCAGATTGGGCCGGGGAACTCAGGACCGCATTATAGGTTCTGCCCTCATCCAGGAGGCGATCTGCATGTACCACCACGTCAAGCAGCTCATGTACACCGTCAAGGTGGGCGAGGCCGATCCGCGCTTCGGCAACATGCTGCTGGAGCAGTTCGGTGGCGCCAACGGCGAACTCGCGGCTGCCATGCAATACACGATACAGGGTATCAATACCCCAGACCCCCAGCTCAAGGATGTGCTGATGGACATTGGCACGGAGGAGCTCAGCCATTTGGAGGTCATAGGCACGCTGGCGCGCATGCACCTGAAGCCTGCGGCAGCGGCGCGCAAGGCCGCGGAGGCTGATCCGCTGCTCGCCATAACCGGCGGCGGGGGCGTGAACCTCTACAATTCCCAGGGCAGTGCCTGGACCGCCGACTATCTGAAGATCACCGGCCAGCCCGAAGTGGATCTGCGCAACAACATCGCCGCCGAAGCCCGCGCCAAGATAACCTACGAGCGATTGCTGGCCTTCACCGACGACCAGGGCAGCAAGGACGCGCTGCAATTCCTGATGACCCGCGAAATCACCCATATGAAGGCCTTCATGCAAGCGCTGGAGGGTCTGGGCAAAGGTCCCCTGGAGATCGGCATGCTGCCGCCGACGCCGGGGCTGGTCGATCAATTCTTCAACGACTCCACGGGCGAGGGCCAGGAGGGCGCAGTCGATATGTCGACCACGTGGGCCAGGCAGAACGGCTTCGAGGTGGTGGAGAGCCCGGCCTTCCATGCCGACCAGATGGAGGTCGACGGTCCGACCGGGGCCCGCCGGCGCAGATCCTCGGCGAAGAAGTAGCCGATCTCGGGCGTCCGGCCGGGTGTGAACGCCCGACCGGATAGCTGCCTCATACGAGGTCCCACCGAGCGCCACCATTATCGTCACTCCCGCGAAAGCGGGGGTCCACGCGGCACATGGGGATCCCGCTTCGCTGATATGGCGTCCATGAGACCGCGCGCCCAAGGACCGGTGTCAGCCCTTTTGCTCGACGCCGATCACGGCGAGACAGTCGCCGGGCTTGACCAGGCCCGGGAAGTGCCGGGCCACCAGCATGCCGTCGAGCGCGGAAGCATGCTCGATGGGCGCCGATCCGGTTCGGCCGACCGGGTGGATGCGGGCGACGATCTGTCCTGAGGACACGTCTTCCCCGATATCGAGACAGGTCTCGACCAGCCCATCATCCCCGGCGAAGATGAAGCAGTCGTCCGAAGGCATGTCCAGCCAGCGGCTCGATCCGGCAGCGACAGTGCCCGCCAGAATGCCCGCATGCGTCAGCACATTGCGCACGCCGCGCCTGGCGATGGCGATCGTCGACGCTCGTGCCGTGCCGCCGCCGCCCAGTTCGGTGGTAACGAAGATCTTGCCCTGGCTCTCGGCCGCGGTGTCGTACATGCCGACGGCGTCGATCTCGCGCATGCGCATGGCGAACGGCGCCCCGAATGCCCTGACCGCATCGAAGCAGGCCGTCTCCTGCCGCTTATCGGCAAGCGCGTGGAAAGCGGCATAGGGGAGGAAGTCGAGCGTCCGTCCGCCGGAATGGAAGTCGAGGACGATAGTGGCCAGCGGCAGGAGGAAACGCTGGAAGTAATCGGCGACCTTCTCGGTGATCGTGCCGTCCGGCCGCCCGGGAAAGGCGCGGTTGAGGTTGCCCTTGTCGATCGGCGAGGTGCGGGTGCCCGCGCGAAAGGCCGGATAGTTCATCGCGGGGACGATGATCACCCGACCGGTCACCTGATCCGCCGACAGCGTCCTCGCCAGCTCGAAAAGCGCGATCGGTCCTTCGTATTCGTCGCCGTGGTTGCCGCCGGTCAGCAGCGCCGTCGGGCCGGTGCCGCGCTTGACGACGCTGATCGGGATCAGCACCGATCCCCAGGCCGAGTCGTCGCGGCTGTGCGGCAGCCGCAGGAAGCCGTGCTGCACGCCGTCCCGCTCGAAATCGACGCTCGGCGTCACCGGAGAAGGCGGCGCAGCGGCGCTCATCGCCATGCGCTCACGGCTTGACGAATAGCTGGCGGGGCACGTCCGCCAGGCATTCGACACCGGTCTCGGTGATGGCGATGCTCTCGGTGATCTCGAGGCCCATGGTCTCCAGCCAGAGCCCGGTCATGAAATGGAAGGTCATGCCGGGCTCGAGCACGGTGCGGTCGCCGGGGCGCAGGCTCATGGTGCGCTCGCCCCAGTCCGGCGGGTATGAGAGTCCGATCGAATAGCCGGTGCGGTTGTCCTTGACGATGCCGTAGCGCTTCAGCACGGCGAAGAAGGCGCCGGCGATGTCCTCGCAAGTATTGCCCGGCCGCGCCGCCTGCAGCCCCGCTTCCATGCCTTCGAGCGTCGCCTTCTCCGCTTCGAGGAACGCGGTGCTCGGCTTGCCGAGGAACACCGTCCGCGAGAGCGGGCAGTGGTAGCGGCGATAGCAGCCGGCGATCTCGAAGAAGGTCCCCTCCCCGGCTCGCATCGGCTTGTCGTCCCACGTCAGATGCGGCGCCGCGGCGTCGGCGCCCGAGGGCAGAAGCGGCACGATTGCGGGATAGTCGCCGCCGAAGCCGTCCGCGCCGCGAATGCCGGCGTCGTAGATTTCGGCGACCAGGTCGCATTTGCGCATGCCGACTTCGATGCGGTCGAAAATGCGCTGATGCATCTTCTCGACGATGCGGGCGGCGCGACGCATATAGGCGAGTTCCTGCCCGCTCTTCACCGCACGCTGCCAGTTCACCAGCGCCGTCGCATCCTTGATGCGCGCATTCGGCAGATGCGTCTGCAGCGAGACGAAGGCGGCGGCCGAGAACCAGTAATTGTCCATCTCGACGCCGATCGGCAGGCGCCCCCAGCCGCGCTCCTCGATGATGGAGGAGAGCAGGTCCATAGGATGGCGCTCGGTCGACTGCACATAGATGTCGGGATAACCGATGATGTTGTCGTCGCCGAGATAGGCGGTGCGCCGCGCGCCGTTGGCATCCTGGCCGCGCCCGTACCAGATCGGCTCTCCGTCGGGCGGCACCAGCACGCATTGATGCACATAGAACGACCAGCCGTCATAGCCGGTGAGCCAGGCCATGTTCGAGGGATCGCTGACGAGCAGGAGCTCGATACCGGCCTTCTCCATGGCCCGGCGGGTCTTCGCCAGGCGCTGCGCATATTCCTGGCGGCCGAAGGGCAGATCGCTGGAGGTCATGGTCACTCCGGGTTGATGGTCAGGAAAGCGGCCCCGCGATGATCCGGCGATGCAGCTGCGGGTCGATATTGCCGCCGCTGAGGACGACGATTGTCGGACCGGCGGGATGTATCTTGCCGGCGAGAATCGCGGCCAGGCCAACCGCGCCGGCGCCTTCGACGATTTCGCCTTCGCTGCGCCAGGCATGCGCAATCGCGGCGGCGATCTCGGCTTCCTCGACCAGCACCACGTCGTCGAGCAGGTCGCGTGCCATGGCGAAGGTGAGACGGTTCTCCAGGCCGATGCCGCCGCCGAGCGCGTCGGCCAAGGTCGGCAACTCCTCCACCTCGATGGGGCGCCCCGCCCTCAGGCTTTCCGCCATCGCCGCGCCGCGCGCCATGCTCACGCCGATCACCCGCAACTCCGGCTTCGCCGTCTTCGCCGCCAGCGCCACGCCAGCCGCCAGGCCGCCCCCGGACAGCGGCACCAGGAGGCATTCGAGCTCCGGCGCCGCCTCGATGATCTCGAGGCCGAGAGTGCCCTGTCCGGCGATGATTTCGCTCTGGTCGAAGGGGTGGACCATCACCAATTTCTGCTCGCGGGCGAGCGCCTTGGCGCCGATCTCCGCCTCGTCCTGCGAGCGTCCGAAGATCCTTATCGCGGCGCCGAGTGCGGCGATGCCGTCCCGCTTGTTCTGCGGCACCAAGCTCGACATGCAGACGGTGCAGGGCACGCCGTCCAGCGCCGCCGCATGGGCGAGCCCGCGCCCATGATTGCCGGTCGAGACGGTGACGACGCCGCGCCCGCGTTGCTCGGCGGTCAGCGACAGCACCGCGTTCACCGCGCCCCGCAGCTTGAAGCTGCCCGTGATCTGGCGCTGCTCATGCTTGAGCAGCACCGGCAGCCCGGCGCGCTCCGACAGCGAGGCCGAGGGTCGAAGCGGCGTGCGCAGCACGCGTCCGGCGATGCGCCGGCGCGCCGCCTCGATATCGGCGAAGGTAACCCCGCTCACGCCACAATCGTCCTCATGCTGCTCCGGCCGGCAATGGCAGACGCAGCAGCCGCGCCCCTTCCGTCATGGCGCCAAGCCCGGCGAGCCCCCGACACATCCACGCAGTCGCAAGATTGCTGGTGACGACGGGGCGCGCGATGGCCTCCTCGATCGCCGCCGCGGCTTCGGCGGCCCGCAGCGCCGTGCACGATATGAACAGCGCGTCGGCATCCCGCGCCATCGCCTCCTGGGCCGCGGCGACGATAGTCTCGGGCGTAATCCGCGCCATGACGCGATCGTCCTCGAGCCCGAAGCAGGTGAGCCCGGCCACGTCGAAGCCGTGGTCGACGAAATACTGCGCCATCGGCGTGCTGGTCTCGACGGTATAGGGCGTGAGGATGCTGATGCGGCGAGCGTGAAGGGCACGCAAGCCGGCACGTGCGGCGGCCGGCGGCGTGACCACCGGTGTGCCGGGCTTGGCGCCGCCGATCGCTGCCTCCACCGCAGCATCGCCGATCACCACCGACGCCGACGTGCAGGAATAGCAGATGGCATCGAGCTTTTCTTCCGGGAGGATAAGCGCCGCCGCCTCGGCCAGATACGGTTGCATCTTGCGCAGATTGGTGGGGTTGGTCGGATTCTCATTGGCGAGGCGGCTCGAATGGACCGCCACGCCTTGCGTCGCCACAAGGCGTGCGAAATCGCGCTCCGAGGTGTGGTCGGTCGCCAGCAGCATCAGGCCGATCAGGCGTGGTGCGCGATCATAGGCGAGCGCCGTCGTACCCAGGCGGATTTCGGTCATCGTGCGTGCCTCAATTCAAGCGCCCGTAGCGCCGCTCCAGCATCCGCAATCCCGCTACCGACACCAGGCTGATCGCCAGGAAGAAGGCACCGACCAAGGTCATCGGTTCGAGATAGCGGTAGTTGAAATTGGCGACGCTGCGCGCCTGGTTCATCAGCTCGAGCACGGTGATCGCCGAGAGCAGCGGCGTCTCCTTGAACATGGCGACGAAGTAGTTGGCGAGCGCCGGGATCATCGGCGGGATCGCCTGCGGCAGGATGATGTGGCGCCAGGTTTGCGCGGTGGTCAGGTTGCATGCCTTCGCCGCCTCCCATTGGCCACGCGCCACATTGTCGATGCCGGCGCGGTAGACCTCCGACATGTATGTCGCATAATGCACACCGAACCCAATCACGCCGGCGCCCAGCGGCGGCAGCAGGATGCCGAGATCGGGCAGCACGTAGAACAGGAAATAGAGCTGCACGAGAAGCGGCGTGCCACGCACGAATTCCACGAGAGACGCCACCGGCACGGCAACCGCCCTCCGCCGGGAGCGCCGCAGCAGCGCGAAGACGAGGCCAAGCACCAGGGCGAGCGCTGTGCCGAGGATGGTCGCCTTGATCGTGATCACCACGCCCTGCAGCAGGGCCGGCAGGATCTCCCATACGAAGCTCCAGTCCCAATCCATCGCTCAGGCTCGCGCGCCGTCCAGGCCGCGGGCGAGCCGACGCTCCAGACCGCGCGTCGCCAGCGAGATGAGCAGGGCAAACAGAAAATAGATGAGAAGGATGCTCAGGAACGGGAAAGCCGTCGAGCCGGTCTGCGCCCGCACCACCTGCGCCTGGAAGGTCAGGTCGGCGAGCGAGATCAGCGAGACGACTGCCGTTCCCTTGAGCAGCTCGATGGCGTTGTTGCCAAAGGTCGGCAGCATGACCACGAAGGCCTGCGGCAGGACGATATGGCGCAGACTCTGGCGGCGCGTAAGATTGAGAGCGGTGCAGGCCTCGTACTGCTCCTTCGGCACGGTCAGGATGGCGCCACGCACCACCTCTGCCGCGTAGGCCCCGACATTGAGGCCGAGCGCGAGCACCCCCGCTTCGAGCGGCGTCAGCGTCAGGCCGAACAGCGGCAGCACAAAATACACCCAGAAAAGCTGCACGAAGATCGAGGTGCCGCGGAAGAACTCGATATAGACGCTGGCCAGCGCGCGGACGATACCGTGGCGCGACAGCCGGCCGAGCCCGGCGGCGAAGGCGACGGCGAAGGCGAGAGCGCAGCCATAGACGGTGAGCTGCGCGGTGACCCAAGCGCCCTGCAGGATGAGCGGCAGGTAGCCGGTCCAGTCGATCATCCCGGTCCGCCATCCCCGTCTGGCTAGTACCTTTGGCGTGATGCTTTAGTTCGGACCACCGCAGAGCTTCTCCCGGCTGGTCTGCATGGCGGCGGCGGCCGAGAAGCCATAGGGCTCGACGATCTTGGCGAACTCGCCGGATTGCTTCATTTCGGCGAGCACCTTGTCGAAGGCATCGCGCAGCGACGCGTCCTGCTTGCGGAACGCGGCGCCGTCGCAGGAGATGGGCGCGCCCTGCACGGGAGCCACCATTTCGATCGACGGATCATTGGCCTTTTTCAGGAGATCGGAGATCGACAGCACCGGCAGGGTATAGACATCGATGCGCCCGTCCTGGAGCATCTTGATGCCGCTCTGGCCGTCCGGAACGACGATGGCGCGGTCGCGCGGCACGCCGGCGGCGAGCGACAGCTTCTCCTCCACGCCACCGCCCGGCACGCCGATCCTGGCCTTCGGGTTCTTGCCGACATCCTCGTAGCTGAGCAGCTTGTCAGGATTACCCTTCTTCACCGCGAAGGCCTCGGTGTCGCACAGGATGGGCTCCGAATAGGCGACGGCGCGGCAGCGCTCGGGCTTCATGAACAGGCCGGCGGTGATGGCGTCGAACCGCCTGGCCTGCAAGCCGGGGATCATCGCGCCATATTCGGAAATCGAGGCGACCACGTCGTCGACGCCGAGTTTCTTGAACACGGCGCGGGCGACATCGGGACCGGCGCCCGACACCTTGCCATCCGGATTGACGGCGGTGAACGGCGGCTCGTTGGCGATGGCGATCCGGCAGAAACCCTGCTCCTTTAGCCGCGCCAGGGCGTCCTGCGCCCGCGCCGGCGCCGGCGCCACTGCGGCGACTGCCGCGACACCGGCAATTAATGCGGCGCGACGCAGCGCCCCATCCCACTTTCCCAGGCATCTCGTCATTGCTGTCTCCACGGTTGGTCGAGAGGGTCTCTATCGCGAGGGTCAGATCCGCTGCCCGGCGGCGATGATCTTGCGCAGGAATGCCTGCGTCCGCTCTTCCCTGGGGTTGCGGAAAATGTCGTCGGGGCCGCCCTCTTCGACGATCCTGCCGCGATCGAAGAACAGGACACGGTCGGCGAAATCATGGGCGAAGCTCATCTCATGGGTGACCAGAAGCATCGTCATGTCGGTCTCATGGGCGAGACGGCGCATCACGTTGAGCACCTCCTCGACGAGCTCGGGATCGAGCGCCGAGGTCACTTCATCGAACAGCATGATCTTCGGTTGCAGCGCCAGGGCGCGCGCAATCGCGGCCCGCTGCTTTTGCCCGCCCGAGAGCTGCGCCGGCATCGCCCTCGCCTTGTCGGCCAGCCCGACCATATCCAGCAGTTCCATTGCGCGCCGCTCGGCTTCCGCGCGTGGCACGCGCCCGGTCAGGATCGGCGCCAGCGTGACGTTGTCGAGCACGCATTTATGCGGAAACAGATTGAAGAGCTGGAATACCATGCCGATCTTCGAGCGCATCCGATGCAGGTGACGCTCATCCGCCGGCAGGAGACGCCCGTCGCGCTCCATGTGGAACAGCTGCTCGCCGTCGATCCTGATATGCCCCCCATTGATCGTCTCAAGCGTCATCAGGATGCGCAGAATGGTCGTCTTGCCGGAACCGGACGGACCGATGAGGGCGAGCTTCTCGCCGGGTGCCACGGCAAAGGACAGATCGTTCAGCACCGTCAGCGGGCCGAAGCTCTTCGCCACGCGATCGACCTCGATGATCGGCTGCTTCGCCGACGTGCCCATGCCGCCGCCTCGCACAGGGTTCTATTGCGCTGACGATGCGCCACAAGAACAACTGCGTCAATGGTGCTACGCCTCGCGCGACATGCGCCATCGTCTCATCGACCTCATTACCCCAGCCAACTGCGCCAACATATTCGCCGCCGCAGGGCTACGCACGGAGATCCGACCTACTCGCCCAGAGCCCGTGCCGGTTCACGGTCGCGGCTCACGTGACCTGGAAGGCCTTCCCCGTTGCATCCCCATCGGGCCCTAGCGCCACCGGGATCGACGATGGCTCGCGAAGCCCGGGGGCTTGCGAGTGGTTGCCGCGTGAATCGTCTTATCATAAGAAGGTGGACATGTTCCGACCGGCCAGCAGTGAGGGCTCATGAAAATCGAGCAGGCCGATATCTACCTGGTTCCGACCGGGAATCGTCGCGCCGTTTTGGTCGAGCTCACCTCTGACGACGGGATTACCGGCGTTGGCGAGGCGGGCGTTGCCTATGGTATCGGGCACCGTGCGGCTGCGGAAATGCTGAGGGGAATGATCGAAGCGCACGTTCTGGGACGCGATCCAAGTTCCATCAATGCAATCTGGCACGACATTTATGATCTCTCATTCTGGGCCCGCAATGGAGGTGTGATCAGCTATGCGGCACTGAGCGCGATCGAAATTGCGCTCTGGGACATGAAGGCGAAGGCGCTCGGTGTACCCATTTACGAGTTGTTGGGTGGTGCGCTGCGCCACGCCCTCCCGGTTTATGCCAACGGCTGGTGGATCGGCTGTGACACTCCTGATGAACTCGCCCGCGCAGGCGCGGCGACTGTCGAGCGCGGATTTGCAGGTTTGAAATTCTATCCGCTCGGCGTCGCGGACCCGGTAAGCGTGGTCCGTCACCCGACCCGACGCGCGCTCGATGCGCGTTTGATCCCGCTTGTGTGCGACCGTGTTGCCGCGCTCCGGAACGCCGTCGGTCCGGATATCGAAATCATGCTGGATTTTGGCGGTGGGCTGACCATCGATCAGGTGCTCCGCATCTGCCGCAGGATCGAGCAATTCGACGTGCTCTTCATCGAGGAGGCCGTCGATCCCTCCAACCCAGACGCGCTTGCCGCGGTCGCTCGCGATACAACGATCCCAATGGCGGCAGGAGAGAGATGCTACGGCCGAACCCAATTCGAACGCCTGATTCGCGCCGGTGCGGTCTCGATCGTGCAGCCCGACATTTGCAATACCGGCGGCCTCATGGAGGCGCGGATCATTTCGGCGATGGCGGAGGCGAGCAACCTTCGCGTCGCGCCGCACAATTACGGCAGCACGGTTGCGACAGCCGCCTCCGTCCAGCTTGCCGCGTGCATACCCAATTTCATGGTGCTGGAATGCTTCCCGGATTTCGACAAGGAGCCGAGTTATCTTGGGATCGTCAAAAATCCCTTGGAGGCTACGGTCGAGCGCGGAACAATGCCGATCCCCACCACGCCCGGTCTCGGAGTTACATTGGATCATACCGCGTTGCAGCCGCATCGCTATGCACGCTGCCGCGCGTGAGACCTAAAACCGCAGCCGCAGTGCAGGAGCCAACCCCTTGCAGACGATCGATGCCGCCCGCGTCCACGAATTGCTTGAACACGGAAAGCTCGTCGAGGCTTTGAGGCAGGCGCATCTCGGGCCGATGCCCGCAATATCAGATCGCCAGATCTACTCGCAGCCCCACGAGGATGGTGATCCGGACGTTCTCATCCTGCTGCCCGCCTGGGAACCACAAGAGGGTATCCTTGCAAAGCTGGTTACATCCTTCCCACGGAACAAGACTCGCTTCGGCGCTCCGACAGTCAACTCGCTTTATGTTTTCCTGAACGGTCAATCAGGGGTTCCCGAGGCCATCTTTGATGGCGAGGCAGTCATCTTTCGCAAGACTTCTGCCGATTCCGCGCTTGGCGCCAGCATATTGGCGCGCAAGGATGCCAAGACGTTGCTCATGATCGGGTCCGGCGGGCTGGCACCCTATCTCGTGCGGGCCCACTGCACGGTGCGCCCGTCCATCCGGGATGTTCTCATCTGGAATCGCACACTATCCACGGCCGCAAAACTCGCCGGCACGCTCGTGGCGGAAGGAATACCGGCTAGGCAGGTGAGTGATCTTGACCAGGCTGTCCCGTGTGCGGATATCATTTCCTGCGCGACGATGGCGACCTCGCCGCTCCTGAAAGGCAAGCTCTTGTCGCCCGGCGTGCATGTCGACCTTGTGGGCTCGTTCACGCCCGAGATGCGCGAAGCCGACGATGACGTCCTGCTGCGAGGGAAAATCTTCGTCGATCATCGGCAGATCACCAAACGGTCCGGTGAGTTCATTGGGCCACTCGCCAGGGGCATCATCACGCCGGACGATGTCAGGGGCGACATGTTCGAACTCTGTCAGGGAAAGGTCGGGGGCCGCGAATCCGACCACGACATTACGGTGATGAAAAATGGCGGCGGCAGCTATCTCGATTATTTCGTTACCAGGTATCTGATGAGCCGGCTAAGAGGTGGGGGCCCTGCCAAGACGTTGGAGCCCGCCCGACCATAATGGCTCAGCCGGCCCGGGGAGACGGATTGGACGAGGCGTTCGACCGCGCATTGCCTGCGTGCGCCGACCAGGATCCACGCGCCACTCTGCCATCACGAGACGGCACCAGTAGCGAGGTACCCTGTCTACGGGTCGAGGGTCTCACAAAGCGCTACGGTCCTTCTGTCGTCCTTGACGGCGTGACGTTGAACGTTGCCAAAGGCGAGGTCCTCGCCGTGATCGGCCCGAGCGGTTCGGGCAAGAGCACACTGCTTCGCTGTCTAAACTACTTGGAGCTTCCCGAAGCCGGGCGTGTGTACCTGAATGGCGAACTGGTTGGACAAGACCAGGATCCTGGCGGCGAGATGCGGCTCTGGAGGGCGGGACAGTTTGCTCCTCTTCGACGGCAAATCGGGATGGTGTTCCAGCAATTCAATCTTTTCCCGCATCTGCGCGTCGACGAAAACATCATGCTCGGCCAGATCAAGGCACTCGGGCGGAGCCGGAAAGAGGCATACGACCGCACCGCGCGTTTGTTGGCCAGCGTCGGTCTGGAGCATAAGATTCACGCCCGGCCAATCGAATTATCCGGTGGCGAGCAGCAGCGCGTCGCGATAGCACGGGCCCTGGCGCTGGATCCGCAAGCCATGCTCTTCGACGAGCCGACCTCGGCACTGGATCCTGAAATCCGGAGGGAGGTCCTGAACGTCATGCAACGGCTCGCCGAGCAGGGCATGACGATGATCGTCGTGAGCCACGAGCTGCGCTTCGCGGAGCGTGTCTCGAATCGGGTGCTCTTCATGGCGCAGGGCCGTGTGCAGGAGGAAGGTCCCCCGGCTCAGGTGCTGCGCAATCCGGTAAACTCGCGCACGCGGCAGTTCATCGAGGCTCTGGAAACATAGGCGAGCAACCGTGAACTGGGGGGAAGCGGCCAGGATCCTGGCACTGGGCTTGCCGAACACCGTCGTGATCACACTCGGAGCGTTCGCCATCGGCTTGGTTTTGGGCCTGCCCCTCGCGCTGGCGCGGCTGTCACGCTGGTCTGCGTTGAACGGACCAGCCACGATTTTCATTGAGATTGTGCGCGGCATACCTCCGCTCGCCTGGATATTCGTAACCTTCTACGGTGTCGGAAAAGTCGTGGGGCGGTTGGATCCGGTGTTCACTGCAATAGCGTCCCTCGGCTTCGTCGCGATCGCCTACATGGCCGAGATCTACCGGGCGGCATTGCAGTCGGTCTCGCCGGGGCAGCTGGCCGCAGGGCGAGCGATCGGCCTTGGCGACGGCAGCGTGCTTGTTCACATTTTGCTGCCGCAAGCTGCGGTCCTCGCCATTCCGTCTGCGGCGACCTACTGCATCGGGCTACTCAAGGAGAGCGCCCTCGCTTCAGTCATCGGAGCGGGCGAGATCACCTATCGCGCGATGCTTCTGACTGATCGGACGCTTCATGGCCTGGATGTCTTCGCGATCGCGGCGGTGCTCTATGTCGCGCTGAGCGTTCCGCTCGCCATCTTCGCGCGATGGGCGGGCCGTCGCTTCGGCGCCCACTTCCGACGCAGGACGGCGTAATGTTCTCGTATTGGGCGGAATGGCTCCCAAGCCTGCTCGGAGCCCTGGTCACCAGCGTGACGCTCACGGCAGGTGCGCTCGCGATTGGGCTGCCGCTCGGCGTGCTGATTGCGATCACGGCAACGGCGTCGCAGCGTTCGATCCGCTATCTGGTGATTGCGTTCGTCGAGCTCGGCCGGGGCGTTCCCGCGCTCATCCTGCTCTACTTCATGTATTTCGGGTTGACGCAGGTACGTATCAGGCTTTCCGATACGGTGGCGGTGATGGCCGCTTTGGGGCTGAACTGTGCTGCATACGCCAGCGAGATATTCCGTGGCGCGCTCGAGACGATACCGCACGGCCAGTGGGAGGGAGCGCGCGCGATCGGGCTTTCGCGTCGCGCGATATGGACGTATGTCATCCTGCCACAAATGCAGCGAAACGCGGTCCCGCCCATCATCGGCCTGTCGATCCTCGTGTTCCAGACGACATCTTTGGCGATGACCATCGGCGCCAGTGATCTCATGGGACTGGCGGCCAATATCGGATCGGTCACATTCCGATATATGTCCGTCATCATGCTTGCAGGTTTGCTTTACGCGGCGGTCAGCATCCCCGCATCGCAGGTGGCGGGTGTGCTCCAACGGCGCCGTGAGCGGCGACCGGCGCAGCGGTGATGAATACCTCGTCCATGAATGCCGTCGGTCGCCTGTCCCCCGTTCAGCCGCTGGTGACGTTCGACCGTTGATGATGATCCCAGGGAAAAGAAGGAGAAGGTCCCTATGCTCCGACTTGGTCGCATTTTACCGAATGGTGGCATCTCTGTCGCCGCGGTGATGCTGGTGGCGTCGGTATCTTCGCCGTCGAGCGCCGGGGCTCAACAAGCAGCCTCCGGCTGTCACCCGGCGCACCAGTTTCCGACGGTTAAGCAAGGCGCATTGACTGTTTCGGCCCACCCGTCACTGCCATATCTCGACTATGATCAGGCGACCGGTGCTGTCGGCGGGGTGGATGGCGACGTTCTCAAAAACATCGCAGCCATGGAATGCTTGCGTCTGGATCTGCAGGTGGTTCCCGGTGCGGGGGCTCTTCAGGGCATTGAGAGCGGGATCTTCGATACGTCTGGGGCGGGTTGGTATATCACACCGAAGCGCACCGAGGTGATGGGCATGACGCAGCCATTCTATTACGACTTTACGTCGATTGTCTCAACGCAAGGCTATGCCTCGATCAGCCAGCTGAAGGGCAAGACCGTCGGTATCGTGGCCGGCTCGATCTTCGTCGAGCCACTCCAGCAGATGCTCGGCTCTGATCACGTGCGGACCTATCAGCTCGCAGACGCTGTCATGAATGATCTCCTGGCAGGGCGCATCGAGGCTGCGGTTCTTGGGTCTGGTCAAGCGGGCTACCTTGCGCAGCACAAAGGCGGGAACTTGAAGGTTGAGAAAGCAGTCAGTGAGCAGGGATTTGATGCCGAGCAGCAGAACGGAAAGATCGGGTTTCCGTATCCAAAGACGAATGCCGCGCTCGGTAAGGCGCTCGACGATGATATTTCGACACTGCGGGAGAATGGCGCCATCAAGAGCATCCTCGAAAGATATGGGATGACAAACCCGAACAACTATAACCCCGCGCAGTGACTCATGAGCCCCTATGCGCGACACTGTCACTTGCTAGGTCGGCTGCAGAGTGACGCGAATTGAGCGAAGCTGACCGCGCACATCCGCTCGCTCGAACTACCAGCTCATCGGTTCCCGGCCGAGATCATCCACGCCCACAACGCTTTCGGCCCGAGCCCTTCGCGGCCTCAAACTGATGTTCGTGGAGTGGGGGGGGCGGCAGTTCGGCGAAATGCTCCGACAATACGCGAACCCGTCTCTCCGCTTGGCTTGCGGGCCACCGCAGGCGCGGTGGTGCCCTGTTTCGTTCGGGAGTGGCGTCCCGTAGGGGATTCGAACCCCTGTTACCGCCGTGAGAGGGCGGTGTCCTGGGCCTCTAGACGAACGGGACGCAGTGCGGGGCCTTCTAGGCTACGGGCACACCGACAGCAAGGGTCGCCTCAGCGCGCCAGGCTCACGTGGCCGAGCACGCGGAGCGCGTGCGGGTCGAGCAGCACCACGCGGTCGGGGCCGCCACCGGCCAGCTGCACCACCAGGCGGTCGCCGGAAATCGACGCCGCGGCGATCCGCGTCCCCGCCGGCTCGTCGAGCACCAGCGTGGCGCCGGGCGTGCCGCGGGCGGTGATCCGGTGGCCGATCACCACGAACAGGCCGATCGTCCCGGCGACGATCAGCACACCCATCACCACGGTCGCGATCTGCAGTGCGCGCATCGCCGCCTCCCACTCTCCGGCGAACCGCGCTATCGGACCGCCATGGCCGCGCCCGACCTCCCGGCGTTTTCCGTCATCGCCCCGGCCGAAGCCGACGGGGAGCGTGTCGACCGCTTCCTCGCGGCCGCCATCGGCACGCTTTCGCGCTCGCGCGTCAAGGCGCTGATCGAGGCCGGCCGCGCCCGGCGCGACCAGGAGGTGCTGACGGAACCGTCGGAAAGCGTCCGGCCCGGTCGCTGCTACAGCCTCGCGGTGCCGGCCCCGGTCGCCGCGTTGCCCCAGGCGCAACCGATCCCGCTGGCCATCCTCTATGAGGACGCCGAGCTGATCGTGCTGGACAAGCCGCCCGGCCTGGTCGTGCATCCCGCGCCCGGCAACCCCGACGGCACGCTGGTCAACGCCCTCCTCGCGCACTGCGGCGATACCTTGCCCGGCATCGGCGGGGAGCGGCGGCCGGGCATCGTGCATCGGCTCGACAAGGACACCTCGGGCGTCATGGTAGTCGCCAAGACCGAGCGCGCCCTGGCCGCCCTCTCGGCCGCCTTTGCCGCCCGCGACCTCGATAGGGCCTATCTCGCCCTCTGCTGGGGGGTGCCGTCGCCGGCTCGCGGCGACATCGCCGCGCCGATCGGCCGCGACCCGCGCGACCGCAAGCGCATGGCTGTGGTCGCCCGCGGCAAGCCGGCGCTCACCCGCTACCGCACCTTGCGGCAGTGGCAGCTCGCCGCGGCGTGGCTGGAGTGCCGGTTGGCCTCCGGACGCACCCACCAGATCCGCGTGCATCTCGCGCATGCCGGGCACCCGCTGGTCGGCGACCCGGTTTATCTCCGCCGGACGCCGGCGAAGGCTGCGGGCCTGCCCGAGCCGCTACGGCGCGCCCTGCTGGATTTTCCCCGCCAGGCGCTGCACGCGACCCGACTCGGGTTCGCCCATCCCGCGACCGGCGAGCCGCTCAGCTTCGAGAGTCCCCCGCCCGCGGACATGACTGCCCTGCTCGGGATGCTCGACGCGGGCGCCCCGGGCGAGGAGCCAAATGATTGACAGGACCGCGACGGTCCTGTATAAGCTGCCCACCGGCAAGGATTGGTGCGCAGTGCCGGCCGGCCTGTCCGGAAAGGTTCCGCCCGATCGGGAAACATCCCGGGGGGACGTATCCGGGACGTGATGCGCCGCTGAGCGCCCTGTTATCTAGCAGTCGAAACCGATCGCATTCCTCGCCGTAAGAAGCGGAGGAAGTCTGCCGGTCAGACGAAAGGAGCCGCCAAATGGCTGCTGCCGTCATCAACGTTGCCCCGGAGGGCAACCTCTCGCGGTATCTCCAGGAGATCCGCAAGTTCCCGATGCTCCAACCCGAGGAGGAGCTGGCCCTGTCGCGTGCCTGGCGCGACCGCCACGATATGGAGGCGGCGCACAAGCTTGTCACCTCCCACCTGCGCCTCGTCGCAAAAATCGCCATGGGCTATCGCGGCTACGGCCTGCCGGTCGGCGAGCTGATCAGCGAGGGCAATGTCGGCATGATGCAGGCGGTGAAGCGGTTCGACCCGGACCGCGGCTTCCGCTTGGCCACCTACGCCATGTGGTGGATCCGCGCCGCCATCCAGGAATACATCCTGCACAGCTGGTCGCTCGTGAAGATGGGCACCACCGCCGCGCAGAAGAAGCTCTTCTTCAACCTGCGCCGGCTGAAGGGGCAGATGCAGGCCATCGAGGATGGCGACCTGCAGCCCGAGCAGGTGGCGAAGATCGCCCGCATGCTCGACGTGCCGGAGCAGGACGTGGTCAGCATGAACCGCCGCCTCGCCGCGCCGGACCACAGCCTGAACGCCCCGGTACGCATGGACAGCGAGGGCGAGTGGCAGGACTGGCTGGTCGACGAGAGCGAGAGCCAGGAGACCACGATCGCCGAGCGCGAGGAGATGTCCGGGCGCAAGGCCCTGCTCGACGGCGCGCTGAAGACGCTGAACGAGCGCGAGCGGCATATCCTCATCGAGCGCCGGCTCAAGGACAACCCGACCACGCTCGAGGAGCTCTCGCAGCAATACGGCATCTCGCGCGAGCGGGTCCGCCAGATCGAGGTGCGCGCCTTCGAGAAGCTGCAGAAGTCGATGAAGTCGCAGGTCGCGGAGCGTCGCCTCGCCCACCAAGCGCACGCTTAGAGCCGCGTGCGATCAGGTGGAATCACCTGATCGCACAAAGCTGCTCGCCAAAACAAAGCGTTAGAGGGGCGGTCGTGAACGCGAGTTCGCGCCCATCCCTTCGTCCCGGCCGGGCGGGGCGTGCGGCGGTTGTGCGCCGCGCCTCTCAAGCACCAGGCTGACCAGCACCGGGACGAGTTCGGCCAGCAGCCACCCGCCGAAGCAGGCGCCCCAGGCGAGCACCAGCACGCGCGGCTCCCCGAGCAGCCGCAGGCCGAGCTGCATGTCCATTCCGCCGCTCCAGAGCCGGCGCGCCGGCGCGATGCTGGCGGCGAGGCCGCAGAACAGCATGGCGCGCGCGACCGGCCGGCCCGGTGCCCGATCGAGCACCAGCGCCAGCACTCCAGGCCAGAGCAGGAAGAGCAGCAGGATCGCCATCGGCGTGGCAAGCGTCGCCAGGGCGCCCCAGAGCATGCCGTGGACCCAGGCAAGCGAGCGCCTCTGACGGGCGCTGCCCTTCGGGGAAATGGTCGTGGGGCCCGGCCCCGGAAAGCTTGCCATGGTGCGTCGATTGCGGCGGACGCGGCATGGTCGGCGGACTTCATTGACGAAACGGCAACGCCGTCCGCCCGGACTCAGCCCTCGAAGGGATCGCGGACCATGATGGTGTCGTCGCGCTCCGGGCTGGTCGAGAGTAGCGTGACCGGCGCCTCGGTCAGCTCCTCGATGCGGCGCACGTATTTGATCGCCGCGGCCGGCAGATCGGCCCAGGAGCGGGCGCCGCGGGTCGATTCCGGCCAGCCCGCAAGGGTCTCGTACACCGGCTCCGCCGCCGCCTGGGCGCCCTGCGCCGCCGGAAGGTAGTGGAAGCTGTCGCCGCCGATCCGGTAGCCCGTGCAGACCTTCAGCTCCGCCAGCCCGTCCAGCACGTCGAGCTTGGTCAGGGCGAGACCCTGGATGCCGCCGACCTTGACCGCCTGACGGACCAGCGCCGCATCGAACCAGCCGCAGCGGCGCCGGCGGCCGGTGACCACGCCATACTCGCGCCCGCGATCCCCCAGGCGCTCGCCGATCGCGTCGGTCAGCTCGGTCGGGAACGGGCCGGAGCCGACCCGTGTCGCATACGCCTTGCAGATGCCGAGCACGAAGCCGATGGCGTTCGGCCCGATACCCGAGCCGCTGGCGGCATTGCCGGCCACCGCGTTCGAGGAGGTGACGAACGGATACGTGCCGTGATCGACATCCAGCATCACCGCCTGCGCGCCCTCGAACAGGATGCGGGTGCCCGCCCGCCGCGCCTCGTCCAGCCGCTCCCAGACCGGCTCGGCATGGGGCAGGATCGCCGGCGCGTGCCGGAGCAGCCCATCGAGCAGCTCCTGCTTGGTGAAGGCTTCAGCGCCAAGGCCTTTGAGCAGCGTGTTGTGGTGCAACAGGAGCTCGTCGAGCTTGCGCGCCAGGGTGTCGGGCTCGGCCAGGTCACACACCCGGATCGCCCGGCGCGCCACCTTGTCTTCATAGGCCGGACCGATCCCGCGCCCCGTCGTGCCGAGCTTGCGCTCCCCCCGCGCCGCCTCCCGCGCCCGGTCGATGGCGCCGTGCAGCGGCAGGATCAGCGCCGCATTCTCGGCGATCCGCAAGGTCGCGGGGGTGACCCGCAGGCCCTGGGCGCCGACCTTGGCGATCTCCTCGGCCAGCGCCTGCGGATCGATCACCACGCCGTTGCCGATGATGCCGAGCTTGCCGCGCACCAGGCCGCTCGGCAGCAAGGACAGCTTGTAGGTCTCGCCGCCGACCACCAGGGTGTGGCCGGCATTGTGGCCGCCGTGAAAGCGCACGACGATCTCCGCGCGACTGGCCAGCCAGTCGACGATCTTGCCCTTGCCCTCATCGCCCCACTGGGCGCCGATCACCGCGACGTTGGCCATCCCGGCTATTCCAGCGCGATCAGCGCGCCGCCGTCCAGCATGTGGGTGCAGAGCAGCCGGCGCGCCTCGGCCCGGTCGTCGTCACAGCCCGCCAAGGCCGCCACCGTGGCGTAGCCCTGCTGCCGCATGGCCTGCGCGCCGGCGGCGTCCGCGCCGGCGGGCACGAACACTCGGGTCCGCGGCTGGCGCGGCGGCGCCGCACGGAGCACCGCATCCGGATACAGGGTCAGGCCGGTCGCCGGCTCCGCCGCGCCGCAGACATACCGGCCGCCGCGGCCGAGCTCCTCGTGGCGCCCGGGGGCGTAGACCGTGCTGCAAACCCCGGTGTGATAGCGGATGCCGCGGAACTCCACGGGGTCGATCGTCAGCTTGACCCCGGGTGCCCGCGCCTCGATGGCGGCAACCGTCGCCTCCAGGCGCCCCGCCATGTCGCGCACCGGCGGCGGCAGGGCGGCCGCACGCAGGGCCGTCAGCGCCCCGGGCGCCCCACCGGCGGCCAGCAGCAGCTCGATCAGCGTGCCGGCGAGCCCGCCGCCATGCCGGCGCACGGCGGCGGCGTCCTTGCGGTCGAGCGCCCGGGCCAGCGCCGCCTGGTCGGATGCCGCGAGTCCCGAGCCGGCGAGCAGCGCCGGTACCAAGGTTGGCAGGGTGAGATCGAAGCTGATGCGGCTCAGGCCGACCGCGGCCAGCGCCTCGGCGCCGATCACCACCAGCTCGGCATCCGCCTCCGGACTGTCGATGCCGATCAGCTCGACGCCGGCCTGGGCGATCTGCCGGTCCGGCGTCAGCTGGTTGCCGCGCACCCGCAGGCACTGTCCGGCATAGGACAGCCGCAGCGGCCGCGGCGCGGTGGCCAGCCGCGTCGTGGCGATGCGGGCGACCTGCGGCGTGGTGTCGGCGCGCAGGCCCATCATCCGGTGGCTGACCGGGTCCATCAGCCGGAACGTCTGGTCGGCGACCGCCTGGCCGGAGCCGGCGAACAGGCTGTCCTCGAACTCCAGCAGAGGCGGCTTGACGCGCTGGTAGCCGTGCGCGGCGAAGACGTCCATCAGCGCCTCGACCGCCGCCGCCTCAGTCTCGGCCTCGGGCGGCAGCAGGTCGCGAAGGCCGGCGGGGAGCAGGGCCGGATGGGGAGGCGGATCGTCGCTCAATCGGCACCCGGGCCCACTGGGGTCACCGGAACCTAAACCCTCAGCGCAGCCTCAGCTCTATCCCGTCCGCCGAGCCGGACAGCCGGGCGCCCCGGGTGACTTCGTCCACCCGTATCTCCACACCATTGCCGTTCTTCAGGAACTGGCCGCCGATGCCGTTGACCAGGGTCGCCTCGCCGGTCGCCGCCCCATACGTGCCGTCGAAATCATGGAGATGGTGCAGGTTGTACACCCGCCCGCGCCCGGTGATGTTGGCGTAGCCGACATCGGCGACGGTCACCCCCTTGACCGTGAAATGATAGCTGCGCCCGCGATAGCGCAGCACGCCATCGCCCCAGGTGTAGCCCACCCCGACGGCGGCGGCGTGCGCGTGGATGAGAATGGTGGCGTCTACCGGGCCCGGCGCGCCCGGATCGGTCGCGGCGGCAACCGGCGCTGCCGAAAGCACCAGGCCGAGCAAAGCGAGAAAGTGTCGGCGCATCATCGAACTCCTTGTGGGTGGGTCACGGTGCCGAGCTAACGCGCCTCACGGATTCGCGTTCAGCGAGATAGCGCGCGACGATCGGGCCCCAGATCGCCGGACCGCCCGGCCCGGAGAACAGGCGATGCCCCTCGCCGTCGTACGGCCCGACCTGCGCCAGCTCGGCCCGGCCGCCGGCGCGCACGAAGGCGGCGTGCATCGCCGCCGCGAGATCGGGGGGGAAGTAGGAGTCGTTGGCGGCGTAGATCCAGAGCATCGGCGTGGTGGCGACAGCGCCGAAGCGGCCGGCCGCCTGCACCAGCCGATCGGGGCGGCAGTTCCGCCGGGGAACACCGCCAGCCCAGCCGCCGCGCCCGCCGGCCATGCTGATCAGCGCCGCGACTCTCGGATGCGGCACGCCGTCATAGGCGACCGTCGCCCAGCCGCCCGACGACTGCCCCACCACCACCGCCCCGTCCGGCCGCGCGTAGGGCAGCGACGTCGCGTAGCTCACCGTCGCCGCGATGTCCTCGGCCCCGACGAGCCCCGCGCGATCATAGTCCGGGTCGACGCACAGGCCGCTGTTCTCCACCTCCGTCCCGCCGGTCGCACCGTAGCCGCGCCGCATGGCGAAGACGACGAGAAAGCCGTGGGAGAGAAACCACTGGGCGGCGGCGGTGTCGCAGGAAGCCGGCTGCATCATGGTGGGCCCGATCCCGGGCGGCGGGGCGCCGTGATTGATCACGGCGACCGGCGCCGGCGTAGCGCCCTGGGGCCGGCAGATCCGCGCAAAGAGCAGCGCGTCGCCCCCCGGCTGATGCAGGGGGATCCAATGGATCTGCTCGCGCCACCGGCCGGCCGGCGTGCCCACCGGCCCGGGCGCCAATCGCGCCGTGCAAGCCGCCAGCGCCAGCAGCAGGATGGCAACGCAGCGGATCGCGTCAGCCCCGGGTGCGCATCAGCCTCGCCTTGTCACGCTGCCAGTCCCGCGCGGCGATGGCGCGCCGCTTGTCGGCTTTCTGCCGCCCCTCGCCGAGGCCGAGCAGCACCTTCGCCCGGCCGCGGTCGTTGAAATGGATCTGCAACGGCACCAAGGTCAGGCCGGTGCGCGTCACCGCGCCGGCGAGCTCGCCGATCTGCTTGCGCTTCAGCAGCAGCTTGCGCGGCGCGCGCGGCTCGAAGCGCGACAGCACGCCGCCCTGATATTCCGGGATATAGGCGTTGAAGAGATACATCTCGCCATCGCGCTCGCCCGCCCAGGCCTCGGTCAGGGTGGCGCGGCCGTGGCGCAAGGACTTCACCTCCGCCCCTTTCAGCACCAGCCCGGCCTCCACCGTGCTCTTGATCGTGTAGTCGAACCGCGCCTTGCGGTTCTGCGCCGCGACGCCGTGGGAGATCAGGCCGGATTTCTTCTTCGTCTTGCTGTCGGCCATGGCGGTCAGTTCAGCAGGCCGACCCCGGTCATCGCGTCGCGCACGCGCGCGCAAGTCGCCTCGGCTGGCGGCGCGAGCGGCAGGCGGCATCTGCCGCTGCCGTGCCCGAGCAGGCTCGCCGCGTATTTCACCGGGCCGGGGCTGGTTTCCGCGAAAAGACTGTCGTGCAGCGGCAGCAGCCGGTCCTGGATCTCGATCGCGGTGCCGATGCGGCCCTCCGCCCAGGCGCCGTGCATGTCGCGGCAGAGACGCGGCGCGACATTGGCGGTGACGCTGATGCAGCCGTCGCCGCCGGCGCCCAGGAAGGCGATGGCAGTGTGATCCTCGCCGGAAAGCTGGCAGAAATCCTTGCCGCAGAAACGCCGGGTGTGCAGCGGCCGCGCCAGATTCGCCGTCGCATCCTTGACGCCGACGATGTTGGGATGCCGGGCCAGCCGCGCCATCGTCTCGACGGTCATGTCGACGACGCTGCGCGGCGGGATGTTGTAGATGATGATCGGCAGATCGACAGCGTCGGCGATGGCGCTGAAATGCAGGAACAGGCCTTCCTGCGTCGGCTTGTTGTAATAAGGGGTGACCACCAGGGCGGCCGTCGCCCCCGCCTTGCCGGCGTGGCGGGTCAGCGCGATCGCCTCCTCGGTGCTGTTCGAGCCCGTGCCGGCGATCACCGGCACCCGACCCTTGGCCACGGCGACGGTGATTTCCACCACGCGCTTGTGCTCGTCATGGCTCAGCGTCGGGCTCTCGCCGGTGGTGCCGACGGGCACCACGCCCTGCGAGCCTTCGCGGATCTGCCAATCGACGAAGCGCGCGAAGGCCTCCTCGTCGATCGAGCCGTCGCGGCGCATGGGCGTGATGAGGGCGACCAGGGAGCCGCTGAACATGGCGTTCCTCCTTCGCGGGCGAGGCGTGTCGCCAGCCGGGCGAAGCTAGTGTGCCGGTTCAGAAGTTCGTCGCACTTCGCGACGGGCTTCTGGACGGTCGGCACGCTGAAAACAAAGGCTCTGGTGGCACGGATCTGAAGCTCGTCAGGCATGACGAATTTCAGATTCGGGACACTAGGCGTGCGGGGGGTGCGCCGCAAGGTTGCGCTGCGCTATGAAGCGGGGATGCGTCGCGCCGAAATCCTGGTGCTGGCCGTCCTGTGGTTCGTGCCGGCCGCAGCCTCGGCGGCAGTGGAAACGGCACCGGCCGCAAGGGGGCCGGCGATCATCGCCGCGATGCGGGCGAACCGCTGGGCGGATGCCGCGGCGGCGGCGGCCCGCTCGCCCGATCCGATCGCGGAGAAGCTCGTTACCTTCTATCGGCTGCTCACCCCGGGCGGCGCCGGGGCGGGCGAGATCGCGGCGTTCCTCGCCGACAACCCGGACTGGCCGCTGGCCTCGCTGCTGGCGCGCCGCCGCGACGAGGCGCTCGCCGCGGAGCCGGACGACGGCGCGGCGCTCGAGCAATGCGCCCGCACGCCACCACCGGCCGCCGCGCCGGCCCTGCTGCGCTGCGCCAACACCTACGCAAACAGCGGCAGGATGCCGGAAGCGACCGCCGATGCGCGCCGCGCCTGGCTCACCGGCCTCGTCGATGCCGGCGCCGAGACGCTCTTCATGCAGCGCTGGGGATCAGTGATCACCCCGGAAGACCAGTGGCGGCGCTTCGACGCGCTCGCCTGGTCCGATACCGACGCAGCCTCGCGCCAGGAGGCGCGGCTGGCGGCGGCCGACAAGCCACGCGCCGAGGCGCGGCTGGCGCTGCGCCGCGACGAGGCTTCGGCCCCCGCCCTGGTGGCCGCCCTCCCCGCCGCCCAGCGCGCCGATCCGGCGCTGTTCCTCGAACAGGCAGCCTGGCTGCGCCGCGCCGGACAGGACGACGACGCCCGAACACTGTGGCGCAGCGGCGGGGAGGCCGCCGAGCGCGGCGCGCCGCTCGAGCACCTCGCCGCATTCTGGGGCGAGCGCAATCGGCTGGCCCGCCGGCTGCTGCGCGACGGCGACGCTGCCGGCGCCTATGCGCTGGCCGACGACCCGGCTCAGCGCGCGCCCGAGCAGGTCGCCGACGCCGGCTTTCTCGCCGGTTTCATCGCGCTCCGCCGACTGCACGATCCTGCCACTGCCGCCACGCATTTCCGGGAGATGGCTACGGTCTCGAAGGCGGCGATCACCCAGGCGCGGGCGCATTACTGGCTCGGTCGCGCGGCCGAGGCGCGGCGGGACGGCGCCGCCGCGGCGGTGGAATACGCCGCCGCGGCAGCCTGGCCGACCACCTTCTACGGCCAGCTCGCGGCATTTGCCCTCGGCACGCGGCCGGAGCAGCTGGCGGCGCGCATACGCGGCATCCGCGACCCGGGCTGGACGCCGGCGCAGGCGCTCGGCTTCGCCGGCGACGAATTGGCGCGGGCGGCCACCGAACTGGTGGCCTGGGGCGACAAACGGCGCGCCCGCGTCTTCCTGCTGCAACTCGGAGAGCTGGCGGCGGACGGCGCGGACCGGTCGCTCGCGGCGCGGCTGGCCCTCGGCTTTGGCCTGCCCGACCAGGCGGTGGCGATCGCCCGCCGGGCCGGGCGCGAGGGAGTGATGCTGCCCGACAGCGGCTGGCCGATGGCCGCACCGGTTGCCGAGGACGGCGCCGCCGGCGCGGTGATGCCGGCGGTGACCCTGGGTCTAATCCGCCAGGAGAGCAGTTTCGATGCCGGGGCGCTGAGCCCAGCCGGCGCGCGCGGGCTCATGCAGCTGATGCCGGCGACCGCCGTGGCGGTGGCGCAGCGCATCGGCGCAGCGCCCTCGCTGGCGGCGCTGACCGGCGACCCGAGCTACAACGTGCGGCTGGGCACCGCCTATCTCGGCAGCCTGCTGGAGCAGTTCGAAGGCGTCCTGCCCTTCGCGCTCGCCGCCTACAATGCCGGGCCGAACCGGGTGCAGGACTGGCTGGCCGAGAACGGCGACCCGACCGCGCCGGCGCGGCCGGATCAGCCCGACATCATCGATTGGATCGAGCTGATCCCCTTCGCCGAGACGCGCAACTACGTCCAGCGGGTGATCGAGAATGTGGTGATCTATCAAGCCAAGCGGAAGCAGGCGCCGGCGCATCCACTCGCCCCCTATCTGCTGCGCGCGGCGCCTTGACCCCTGCCCGCCTCGTGGCGAGCGGGTTCTGCAGCGGCTTCGCACCCGTGGCTCCCGGCACTGTCGGCAGCCTCGCGGCGTTGCTGCTGGGGGCCGGGCTGATGACGCTTTCGCCCTGGGCGCTGCCGGCCGCGGCGCTCGCGGCCTGCGGCGGCGGGGTCTGGGCGGTGGCGAGGGCGGATGCGCTGGACGACCCGGGATGGGTGGTGATCGACGAGTTCGCGGGCCAGTTCATCGCCATGCTCTGCCTTGCCCGGCCGACCTTGCGCGGCCTGTGCGCCGCCTTTCTCCTGTTCCGGCTGGTCGACGTCGCCAAGCCCGGCCCGGTGGGGTGGGCCGACCGGCAGCGCAGCGCGCTCGGCGTGATGGGCGACGATATTCTCGCGGGACTGATCACCGCCGGCATCATCTGGGCAGCCCGGACGCGCTGGCCCGGGTTGCTCGATTGAGGAGACGATCCACGATGATCGACGAGACAATCCTGGGCGAGGCCGCCGCGCTGCTGGCGGACTGCCGCGCCCGCAGGCTGCTGCTGGCGACCGCGGAGAGCTGCACCGGCGGGCTGATCGCCGCCACGCTCACCGCCATCGCCGGATCGAGCGACGTGGTGGAGCGCGGCTTCGTGACCTACAGCAACGCCGCGAAGACCGAGCTGCTGGGGGTTCCCGCCGGGCTCATCGCCGAAGTCGGGGCGGTCAGCGAGGCCGTGGCGCGGCGCATGGCCGAGGGGGCGGTGCAGCACTCGCCGGCCGACCTGGCGATCGCCGTGACCGGCGTTGCCGGGCCGGGCGGCGCCACTCCGGATAAGCCGGTCGGGCTGGTCTGGTTCGGTCTCGCCCGACGCGACGGGCCGGTGCGCGCGGAGTCGCGGGTCTTTCCCGGCGACCGGACCGAGGTGCGCCGCGCGACGGTGGCGCACGCGCTCGGGCTGTTGCGCGCGGCTATTGCTGGGTCGTCGTAGCCGGGGCGGCGGTGCGGGCGGCGCGGCGCTGCGCGTAGCGGGCGCGGTTATAGGCGTGCAGGTCGTCGATGGTGACGTAGCCCTTGTGGTCGGTGTCGATCTCGGAGAAGTGCCGGGCGACCGCGATCATGTGCCCATCCTGCGCCTGCTGCTGCGTGAGGTGGCCGTCATGCGTGGTGTTGGCGGCGTCGAAGCGCTCCTGCATGGAGCGGCGGGTATGGCGAGGCGCGGTGCGATGCGGTGCGGTGGTGCCCGTGGCGGGGGGCGGGCTCAGCTGCGGCGTCGGTGTCGCCGGGGAGGTCATGGTCTGGGCGTGGGCGCCGGCCGCCAGGAAGATCGCTGCGGCGAGGGGAAGGAATTGGCGCATCTGGCAGCTCCTTATGTGCGCGATTCGTAGATCAGCATACCATGCGCTTCGCCAGGGGGTTGAGAAAGACAGCTCTCGACCGGCAAAGGGGGTGCCGCCCCTGCACCCCTTCACTCACCTTCCTTGATTGCCGTCCTGAAGCAGGCAAGCGCCGTGTCCACGTCCTCGCGGCTGACATCCAGGTGCAGGCAAGCGCGCGAGCGGTATCCGCCGATCTCCGAAATCTGCACGCCGCGCCGTCGCAGGCGCGCCGACAGCTCGGACGAGGTGATGCCGGCGCCCTCGCTGTCGAAGAAGACGAGGTTGGTGTCCGGCGTCTCGACGGTGATGCCGGGCAGCTGCGCCAGGCCGCGCGCCAGGATGCGGGCATTCTCGTGGTCTTCGGCAAGGCGCTCGATATTGTTGTCGAGGGCATAGAGACAGGCCGCGGCGCAAATCCCGGCCTGGCGCAGCGCGCCGCCGAGGCGCTGCTTCCAGCGCCATGCCGCGTCGATGAACGCGCTCGACCCGGCGAGCACGGCGCCGAGCGGCGCTCCGAGCCCCTTGGTGAAGTCGAGCCAGACGCTGTCGTAGCCTTCGGTCATCTCGCTGGCGGGGCAGCCGGCCGCGACGGCGGCGTTCATCAGCCGCGCACCGTCCATGTGCGTGGCCATGCCGTGCGCGTGCGCGAACTCGGCCACCGCGCGCAGCGCCGTCCCCGGCCAGATGGCGCCGCCGCCGAAATTGGCGGTCTGCTCGACCTCGACGAGGGTCTGCGGAGGCGCGTAGCGCGAATGCGGCCGCAGCGCCGCGCGCAGTGTCTCGACATCGAACTGGCCGCGCGCGCCGGGCAGGCCGTTGACCTGCACGCCGGCCAGTGCCCAGGGCGCGCCGCCCTCGCTGGTGGCGATGTGGGCGGTGTGGTGCGCCAGGATCTCGTCGCCGGGACGGCAGTGCGTGAGGATGGCGATTTCGTTGCACATCGTGCCGCTCGGCAGGAACATCGCCGCCGGCTTGCCGAGCAGCTCGGCCATTCGATCGCAGAGCTCGTGCACCGTCGGATCATCGCCGTGCTGCTCGTCCCCGACCTCCGCATCGAGCATCGCCTCGCGCATGGCGCGGCTGGGGCGGGTCTGGGTGTCGGAATAGAGGTTGACGCGCAGTTGCGGCAGCGACGGGTCCGGGCGCGGCGGCGCGAGCATTCCGTCTCAAGCCCCCGACTTGGCTTCGACGGCGGGCGACACGCCGACGGCCGGTGCCGGCCCGTAGACCTGTCGGGCGCGACGCAGGAAGGCATTGACCATGCGCCGCACCGCCTCGTTGAACACCACGCCGATCGCCGCCTGCAGCAGGCGGCTGCGGAATTCGAAATCGACGAAGAAGTCGACGGCACAGCCGCGCGGGTCGGGCGAGAAGCGCCACTGGTTGTTGAGGTAGCGGAAAGGGCCGTTCTCGTAGCGGACCCGGATCAGCTGCGGCCGTTCGAGGGTGACGCGACTGGTGAAGCTCTCGCGGAACGGGCCGAAGCCGATGGTCAGGTCGGCGACCTCCTCGGTATCGCTGCGGCTGCGCACGTTCGCGCCGACGCACCAGGGCAGGAATTCCGGGTATTTCCCGACATCCGCCACCAGCTCGAACAGCTGCTCAGGCCGATAGCTGACGATCTTGCGCTCGGCGTGGGTGGGCATCAGCGTTTCGCCGCGCGCGCATCGCGCAGCTTCGCGAAATCGGCATCCGCGTGATAGGAGCTGCGGGTCAGCGGCGAGGCGGAGGCCATCAGGAACCCCTTGGCGTGCGCCAGCGATGCGAGCTCGGCGAATTCCTGGGGCGTGACAAAGCGGTCGATGGCGGCGTGCTTGACCGTGGGCTGCAGATACTGGCCGATGGTGATGAAATCGACGTCGGCGATGCGCAGATCGTCCATCACCTGCATGATCTCGGTGCGCTGCTCGCCGAGCCCGACCATCAGGCCGGATTTCGTGAAGATCGTCGGATCCAGCGCCTTCATCCGATCGAGCAGGCGCAGCGACTGGTAGTAGCGCGCACCCGGGCGGATCGTCGGATAGAGCCGCGGCACGGTTTCCAGATTGTGGTTGAACACGTCGGGCCGCGCCTCGGCGACGATCTCCGCGGCGCCCTTCTTGCGCAGGAAGTCCGGTGTCAGCACCTCGATGGTGGTCGCCGGCGCCGCCGCGCGCACGGCGCGGATCACCGCGGCGAAATGCGCCGCCCCGCCATCGGCAAGATCATCGCGATCGACCGAGGTGATGACGACGTGGCGCAGGCCGAGCCGGGCGATGGCATCGGCGACGCGGTCGGGCTCGCCCACATCCAGCATCCCCGGCACGCCGGTCCGCACGTTGCAGAAGGCGCAGGCGCGGGTGCAGGTGTCGCCCATGATCATCATGGTGGCGTGACGCTGCGACCAGCACTCGCCGATGTTCGGGCAGGCCGCCTCCTCGCACACCGTGTGCAGGCGGTTCTCGCGCATCAGCGCGCGGGTCTCGTGGTAGATCGGATGGCTCGGCGCGCGCACGCGGATCCAGTCCGGCTTGCGCTGGATCGGGTTGTCCGGCCGGTTCGCCTTCTCGGGATGGCGCAGCACGTGCAGAGTGCTGCCCGGAGAGGGGCTCCCGGTGCGGTGATCGATGAGAACCCGGGTGGCCATCGCCCTCTGCCCCATGCTCGCGGGATGGCGAGATGTGGATGGCCCGGAGGGAACCGTCAAGCGCGGGCGGCCATCAGAAGTGGATCGCCCGGTCGTAGGCGGCGAGCACCGCCTCGTGCATGGTCTCGCTCACCGTGGGATGCGGGAAGATCGTGCGCATCAGCTCGGCCTCGGTGGTCTCCAGGGTGCGGGCGATGACGTAGCCCTGGATCAGCTCGGTGACCTCGGCGCCCACCATGTGCGCGCCCAGCAGCTCGCCGGTCTCGGCGTCGAACACGGTCTTCACCATGCCCTCCGGCTCGCCGAGGGCGATCGCCTTGCCGTTGCCGATGAAGGGGAAGCGGCCGACCTTGAGCGTGTGCCCGGCCTCGCGGGCGCCCGCCTCGGTAAGGCCGACGGACGCGATCTGCGGCCGGCAATAGGTGCAAGCCGGGACGTTGCTCCAGTCGATGGCATGCACGTCGTTGAGCCCGGCGATCTTCTCGACGCAGACCACCCCCTCGTGGCTCGCCTTGTGGGCGAGCCAGGGCGGGCCGGCGAGGTCGCCGATGGCGAAGACGCCGGGCTCGCCGGTGCGGCAGTATTCGTCGATCCGCACGTGCGTGCGCTCGACAACCACCCCGGTGCCCTCGAGGCCGATATCCTCGACATTGCCGACGATGCCGATCGCCGAGATCACCCGCTCGACGGTGATCTCCTCGCGCCGTCCGCCCGCCTCGACGGTCGCGGTGACGCTGTCGGCGTGCTTGACCAGCCCGGAGACCTTGGCGCCGGTGAAAATCCTGATCCCCTGTTTCTCGAAGGCCTTGCGGGCGAAACCGCCGATCTCCTCGTCTTCGACGGGCAGGATGCGGTCGACCATTTCGGCCACCGTCACCTCGGCACCCATGTTGCGGAAGAAACTGGCGAACTCGATGCCGATCGCGCCGGAGCCGACCACCAGCAGGGATTTCGGCATGGCCGGAGGCACCATCGCCTCCTTGTAGGACCAGACGAGCTTGCCGTCGGTCTCCAGCCCCGGGAGCTGGCGGGCGCGCGCTCCGGTCGCCAGGATGATGTTCGGGGCGGTGAGCGTGGCGACGGGTTTGCCGTCTTTCTCGACGGCGAGAGTCTGCTTGCCGGCGAGCCGGCCGCTGCCGTCGATCACCGTCACCTTGTTCTTCTTCAGGAGATAGCCAACGCCGGAAGACAGCTGCTTGGCGACGGCGCGCGAGCGCTTCACCACGCGATCGAGATCGAAGCGGACATTGTCGGCGGAGAACCCGAAATCGGGGAGATGATGCAGCAGGTGGTTGATCTCGGAGCTGCGCAGCAGCGCCTTCGTCGGGATGCAGCCCCAGTTCAGGCAGATGCCGCCGAGATGCTCGCGCTCCACCACGGCGGTCTTCATGCCGAGCTGTGCCGCACGGATCGCCGCGACATAGCCGCCGGGTCCGCTGCCCAGCACGATGATGTCGAATGTCGCGTCCGCCATGATGCGTCCTAGGCCGCCAATGCATGCAGCGCCGGCCCGCTCAGCCGCTGCACCGTCCACTCGTCGAGACCGGTGGCGCCGATGGCGCGATAGAAGCGGATCGCCGGCTCGTTCCAGTCCAGCACCGACCATTCCAGCCGGGCGCAGCCCTCGGCCAGCGCACGCTGCGCGAGGTAACGGAACAGGGCGCGGCCGATGCCGCGACCGCGCTGCGTGGGCTGCACGAACAGGTCCTCGAGATAGATGCCCGGCCGTCCGGTGAAGGTGCTGAAATTGTAGAACCAGAGCGCCAGCCCGATCGCCTCGCCCTGGCTTTCCGCGAGCACCGCGTGCGCCCGCGCCGGCGTGCCGAACAGCGCCGCGCCGAGATCCGCCTCGGTGGCCTGGCATTCATGCGCGAGCTTCTCGTATTCCGCGAGCGCGCGGATCAGGCCGAGGATCGCCGACAGGTCGGCCGGCGCCGCCTCGCGCAGGGTGAAGCCCGGATGGTTCACAGCATCAGGCTCAGTGGGTCATCGAGGATGGCCTTGAAGGCCCCCAGCCACTCCGCGCCGAGCGCGCCGTCGACCACGCGGTGATCGACGCTCAACGTGCAGGTCATCATCGTCGCGATGGCGAGCGCGCCGTCGCGCACCACCGGCCGCTGCTCGCCGGCGCCGACCGCCAGGATGGCGGCCTGCGGCGGGTTGATGATGGCGGCGAAATCGCGCACGCCATACATCCCCATGTTGGAGATCGAGAAGCCGCCGCCCTGGAATTCCTCCGGCTTCAGTTTTCCCGCGCGCGCGCGAGCGATCAGGTCCTTCGCTTCGTTGCTGATGGCAGCGAGGCCTTTCTGGTCGGCGCGGCGGATGATCGGCGTGATCAGCCCATCGGGGATCGACACCGCCACGCTGATGTCCACGTCATCGAAATAGGCGATGCCCTCCTCGGTGTAGCTGGCATTCACCTTCGGCACGCGGCGCAGCGCGATCGCCGCCGCCTTGATGAGCAGATCGTTGACCGAGAGCTTGAACGCCGCCGGCCCGTCTGCCGCCGACCGCGCGTTGAGCTGGGTGCGCAGCTTCAGCAGCGCATCCAGCCCGATCTCCATCGACACGTAGAAATGCGGGATCTGCTGCTTCGCCTCGGTCAGCCGCCGCGCGATGACTCTTCGCACACTCGTGTGCGGTTCCAGGCGGTGCGGCGCGGTAATCGGCGACGGCCTGGGCGCCGGGGCCGCCGCCGGCGCCGGGGCTTCGGCGGCTGGTTCCGGGGCCGGTCCGGCCGGCGCAGGTGCGCCTTTCCGGGCCGCCTCGATGTCGGCCTTGACGATGCGGCCGTTCGGGCCGCTGCCCTTGATTGCGCCGAGATCGATGCCGGCCTGCTTGGCCATGCGGCGGGCCAGCGGCGAGGCAAAGACCCGTTCCGCCGCCTGGTCGTGGCCGTTTCCCTGCGGCACTTCGGGCGCTGCCTCCTGGGGTGCTGCGGTCTCAGCAGCCGGCTGCCCGGAGGGCGGCGCCTCGCCGGTTTCGCCGGCCTCTTGCGATGGCGCGCTCTCCTGCACCTGCGCGGGCTCTGGCGCGGGCGCCGCTTGCGCGGCCTCGGCCTCGCCCTCGGGCACCGCCTCGCCTTCCTCCACCAGCACGGCGATCGGCGCGTTCACCTTCACCCCGGCGGTGCCATCGGGCACCAGGATCTTGCCGAGCACGCCCTCGTCGACCGCCTCGACCTCCATGGTCGCCTTGTCGGTCTCGATCTCGGCGATGACGTCCCCGGCGACGACCTTCTCGCCCTCTTTCTTCAGCCAGCGGGCGAGCGTGCCTTCGGTCATCGTCGGGCTGAGCGCCGGCATCAGGATGTTGGTCGGCATCGCGGCCCCTCAGACGATCTTCTTGACGGCGTCGACGACCCAGTCCGGCTGCGGCAGCGCCAGCTTCTCGAGGTTCGCGGCGTAGGGCAGCGGCACGTCCGCGCCGCTGACGCGCATCGGCGGCGCATCCAGCCAGTCGAAGCAGTTCTCGATGACCTGCATGCTGATCTCCGCGCCGATGCCGGCGAACGGCCAGCCCTCCTCGAGCGAGACGACGCGGCTGGTCTTCTTGACGCTCTCGACGATGGCCGCGGTATCCAGCGGCCGCAGCGAGCGCAGGTTGATCACCTCCGCCTCGATACCCTGCCCGGCCAGCGCCTCGGCCGCCTTCATCGCCACACCGACCATGGCGCTGAAGGCGACCAGGGTGACGTCGCCGCCTTCGCGCTCGACTTTCGCGCGGCCGATCGGCAGGACGAAATCGTCGGCGATCGGGCACTCGAAGCTCTGGCCGTAGAGGATCTCGTTCTCCAGGAACACCACCGGGTTCGGGTCGCGGATCGCCGCGCGCAGCAATCCCTTGGCGTCCGCCGAGGACCATGGTGCAACCACCTTCAGGCCGGGAACGTGCGCGTACCAGCTGGCATAGCACTGGCTGTGCTGTGCCGCGACGCGCGAGGCAGCGCCGTTCGGCCCGCGGAACACGATCGGGCAGCCCATCTGCCCGCCCGACATGTAGCGCGTCTTGGCCGCCGAATTGATGATCTGGTCCATCGCCTGCATGGCGAAGTTGAACGTCATGAACTCGAGAATCGGCTTCAACCCGTTCATCGCCGCGCCGATGGCGAGTCCGGAAAAACCGTGCTCGGTGATCGGCGTGTCGATCACCCGGCGCTCGCCGAATTCTTCCAATAGGCCCTGGCTGACCTTGTAGGCCCCCTGGTACTGGGCGACCTCCTCGCCCATCAGGAACACGTCGGGGTCGGCGCGCATCTCCAGCGCCATGGCGTCGCGCAGCGCCTCGCGCACGGCGATCGGCTTCGTCGGTCCCCAATCCTTTTCCGGGGCCGAGGCGACCGGGATCTGCGGGGCGGGCTTTGGCGTAGCCGGCTTGGCGGCCGGCGTTGCATCGCGCGCCTCGGCGGCGGGTTTCGGCTCCGCCGGCGCGGTCTTTTCAGGTTCGGCCGTTTCCGCGGGTGCGGCACCGTTGCCGGACGGCTTGGCGCTCGCCGGCTCCTCGCCATCGCCGGCCAGCTCGGCGATCGGGGTGTTGACCGCCACACCCTCGGTGCCCTCCTCGACAAGGATCTTCGCCAGCTTGCCCTCGTCGACCGCCTCCACTTCCATGGTCGCCTTGTCGGTCTCGATCTCGGCGATCACCTCGCCGGCGGTCACGTCGTCCCCGACCTTCTTCAGCCAGCGTGCCAGCTTTCCCTCGGTCATCGTCGGCGAGAGCGCGGGCATCAGGATCTGCGTCGACATGGCTCAGGCCCCCACCGGAGCCTCGGCCAGCACGTCGGTCCAGAGCTCGTCGGCCTCCGGTTCCGGGCTGGACTGCGCGAAATCGGCGGCGTCCTGGACCGTCTTCTTGATCCCGTCGTCGATGCGCTTCAGCTCGGCCTCTTCCACCCCGAGCTCGGTCAGGCGATGGCGCGCTTGCTCGATGCAGTCGTGCTCGGTGCGCACCTTCTGGATTTCTTCGCGGGTGCGGTACTTGCCGGGATCGGACATCGAGTGGCCGCGGTAGCGATAGGTCTTGACCTCCAGCAGGAACGGCCCGTTGCCGGCCCGGCAATAGGCGATGGCGGCATCGGCCGCCTGGCGCACCGCCAGCACGTCCATCCCGTCCACCTGCTTGCCGGGAATGCCCCAGGCCTCGCCATTGCGCGACAGATCCTTCGAGGCGGAGGCACGATCGACGCTGGTGCCCATGCCGTAGCGGTTGTTCTCGATGACATAGACCACGGGAAGGCGCATCAGCGCCGCCAGGTTGAAGCTCTCATAGACCTGGCCCTGGTTGGAGGCGCCCTCGCCGAAATAGGTGACGCAGACCCGATCGTTGCCGCGGTATCGGTTGGCGAAAGCGATGCCGGTGCCGATCGGCACCTGGGCGCCGACGATGCCGTGGCCGCCGAAGAAGTTCTTCTCGCGCGAGAACATGTGCATCGAGCCGCCCTTGCCGCGCGAATAGCCGTCGCGCCGGCCGGTCAGCTCGGCCATCACGCCGCGCGGCTCCATGCCGGTCGCCAGCATGTGTCCGTGGTCGCGATAGGAGGTGACGATTTCGTCGCCTTCGGTGAGGCCCATCTGGATGCCGACGACGACGGCTTCCTGACCGATGTAGAGGTGGCAGAAGCCGCCGATCAGGCCCATGCCATAGAGCTGTCCGGCCTTTTCCTCGAAGCGGCGGATCAGCAGCATGTCCCCGAACGCCTTCAGGAGCTGCTGCTTCTCCGTCTCCCCCTTTTGCGGATCGGGCGGTTCCGCGCGGCTCTGGCGACCGGTGCCGCGCTTGCCGACTTCGACCGCCTTGGCCATCGCCTGGTCCCCCACCCTGCGCCGGATGTACGGCAGAGGTAGCCTCTGCGCAGCAGGGCGACAAGGCGGGGGCGGCAAGGCGGGAGAAGCGGTCCGGCTAGGGGCGCGGCGGGGACGCGCCGTACGGCACCACGATGTCCTCGGGATCGGCCCGGTTGAGCATCGCCCGCGCCCGCTCGTCCAGCGCATCCGGGTCGAGGTGGTTGGGCCGCAGCGCATTCACCCGACGCTCCCAGGCGGCGAGCTCGGCCCGGCTTTCGGCGAGAGCGGCCTGCGCATTGCGCAGATCCTGCTGGCGCTGCGCATAGGATTGCAGCCCGAGATCGCCCTGGGTGGCGTTCCAGGCGAAATAGCCGACCAGCAGCAGGAACAACAGCGGCGGAATGGCCGCCTTGCTCCGCCGCTTCACCTCACGTGCGAAGGACAATCCGGATCTCCCGAGAACAGGGCCCTTCTACCACGCTGCCCTGGGGGGATGAACAGATTTCACCCGTGACCCGGCCCAGCCGGGCGGCACGGCTGGAGCGCGCCACCCGGCCCGGAGGCCGTGAGACCGTTGCGCGCGACCCACAGGGCGACGCTGTTGATGCTGTCGGGATTGCGGTAGTCGGGTTCGATCTGCACGCCGACCTGGTTGAAGGACTGGACGACGTACTCCGTCGGCGCGACTCCATGGGCCCGGAGATAGTTGAGCCAGTCCTGCGTGTCGGTGAGGAAGCCGCTGGCCTGACCGTAGGTGTCCAGGCTCAGGCTCGAGCGCAGGGAGTGTGCGGCCGCCCATCGCAGAGCGGCGACCACGAACTGGCGATACGCTTCCTCCCGCGACAGCGCGTAGGCAGGCGGCGCGTCGAGCGCGATCCCGCGGCCGTAGAGCGCGACCGCCTTGGCGTTTGCCCAATAGGGATCGTCGAACGACGTGTGCACCAAGTCCTGGTCCGGCGTGATGTACGGAGCGTTCGAGGAGAGGCCGGCCGCATTCGCCCGATCGAACTGTAGCTCTGCCGCCGGGACCTGGGTGTCGTCGAGCGCCGCGCTGCCGTTCAGGGGAGCCGGAAGATCCCAGTTGGCAGCATGCGGGACGGCTCCCTGCGACGTGTAGTCCTGCTTCCACTCTCCGGTCGCGCTGACGAAATCGAGTGAGCAGCAACCCAGCTCGGCCAGTTCCCCGGCACTGTGGAATTGCGCCAGGATCGCGGGAACGGTGCCGTCGGGCGCGTACGGATAGGGCTTGGGATACGGCCAGGGCGGGGACCCGGCGCGCGACGCCGGACGATCGGCAAACTGCATCATGACGCCGTGCTCGTACAAGCCGATGCAACCCGTTGCGAGGAGCGGCGCGGTGACCCCGGGCAGGCGCAGATTGTCGAAGGAGATGAGGCCGCCGATGAACACCGTATTCCGGCGGGCGAGCCCTGGTGGCTGCGACGCCGCGCCGGAGCTTTGTGCTTGCACCGTCGGGACGGAAACGATCGTGGCCAGGAGCAGCGCGAAGAAGGCCCTGTTCACGCCTTTCCGGGGTACGAGCCTTGCCGGCTTACGCATGTTCGGTCGATACCGCTCGCGCGAGCGCCCTGAGATACTCACGCATCCGCGTCGTCTTCCGAGCCGCGTTCCCGACGCCACCGGCGAAGTGCGCAAGACCTCGGCGGCCGGCCGGCACCGGGTCGGAAACATGGAAGATCCCGGTCGACCATGGCTGCAACGTCTCGAGGTCGAAGCCGCCCATCTTATGAGCGATGTAGTTGGCGAAAGGCTGGTCGAACTCGGCGAAAAAGTCGCGGCGATTGATGGAGCTGGCGAAATCATAGGCGCACCGGACGATCCCGTCGAACAGCGGCTCCACGTCCCGTACGCGGCGGAAGCCCAATATCCCCGTTGAGAAACCGCGCTCGCCCGGCACGGCGTTGCGGCCGTCACGCTCGAAGAGGGTTTTGCCGTAATGGTCGTTCTCGATCATAAGGTCGAATTCCGGGACGGCCATGAGATCGTGCGAGAAGACCATGCCGGCGAGAAGGGAATCCAGAGGAGCGTCGCAGATGACGTCGGTGTCCAGGTAGAGCAGGGGTTGGTATTCCCTTGCGAGGGGCACCTGGCCCACCTTGTAGCGGGCAAGCGTGTAGTCCAGCGTGTCATCGGCTTGCAGTACCGCCACATGCATCGAGGCGCGCAACGTCTCGGGGAAGCGCTGAGCGAAATCGCGGTGCCGGGCATCGGTCAGGAGCAGGACGTCGCCGCGCCATTCGCCCATCCCGAACAGCGACCTGATGGCGAGCTCGGCGCAGTCGAAGATTTCCGGTTTGCCGAACGCCGCGAAATAGGCGAGCGGCCGGTACAGTCGAAGATACTCGCAGTCACCTCCGTCCTGCTCGATCAGCAATTCAAGGTCCGTCCGGCAGCGAGCGGAACCGCCCCTCCGATCGTCGGCGTTCAGGAACTGCTCGATGCCGAACTCGGCGAAGTTCGATCTGAGGCGTCGATCCGCTTGCGCCGCAAAGGAGTGGCGGCGAGCGGCGTAGCCTGGATGCGACATCCACTCATGCCTGAGGAAAAAACGCAGGCTGTCGAGCTGCTCCGGCGCGAGCAGCAGGAAGCTTTCCCAGACGAGGCCGACGTTACGGGTGAAGCTGACCTCACCATCCGGCTCGGCAGACAGGAAGCGGCCATCCCCCTCGTACTGCGCCTCGACCGCGCGCTTGCCGATCCACGTCAGCCGACGCGTGGCGTTCTCCGGGCCGGCAAGTCCGCAGCCGCCCGCATCGAAGCGGTCCACGACCACGGGCGCCTGGCCGTTCCTGACGAACCGGAAGGCGGCTTTGTCGCCTTCGCAGGTGACGAAGAGATTGGCCGGAACGGTGGCGATCGGGCCATGGCGCAGGGTGCCCGTCGCCTCGTCCAGGTAGACCAGCGTGCCGTGTGCCGTGCACATCAAGGCGCCGCGCACATCCCGCGCCATCAGCGAACCCGCGCGTTGCTCAGGCGACCGCCGCCGCTGCGGCCAGGCCGTCGAACAGGCCCAGCATGCGGCCGCGCCACTCGGCGATCGGGTCGTCCTCGGCGAGGAGCGCAAAACGGCTCGCGCAGCGCGCCCATTGGAAGCCGCTGAACAGGATGTAGTCGGCATAGCTCGGCGCATCGCCGCCGAACCAGGGCTGCGCCGCCAGCACCGCCCGCAGGGGAGACAGGGAACGGCGGAAATCCTCCCGGCGGGCTTCGCGGTCCTGCTGCACCTGCTCCAGCCGCATGCCGAAGCGGGCCTCCCTGCTCGCCCGAAAGTACTCCTGGTCGCCGGGGTCCAGCACCGTCCAGATATCGTGAAGGATCAGGCGAGCGATCGCCGGGTTCATCACGCTGTCGGCCCAGGCATTGATGAACCGGGCATGCGCCATCCCGCCGGCGCCGGAGAACAGGCTGGGCCGGTCGGCCCGGGTGTGTTCGAGATAGACCGCAATCGCCCAGGAATCCGCCACCGCTCGACCGTCATCGACGATGACCGGCACCTTTTCGCTGCCGGAAAAGGCGATCCGCTCACCCTCGGTGAACCGCCAGGGCAAGGTTTGCGTCGGCAGGCCCTTGTGCGCCAGCGCCAGCCGGGCTCGCCAGCAATAGGGGCTGAAGCGCAACGCCGGATCGGCGCCGGCCAGGTCGTAGAGCAGGATGGACATGCCCCGGAGTGTGCTGCGGCGCCACCCACCCGTAAAGCTTTCGCCGTGACGGGGGATGACCCCCCAACTAAAGTATCGGCATGAACGTCCTGGCTCCGCCCCGCGCCCGTCTGCCGATCGAGGTGGTCCATGACCTGGTCTGCCCGTGGTGCTTCCTGGGAGTGCGGCGGCTGTTCCGCACTTTGCGCCGCCGCCCCGACCTGACCTTCGAGCTGAGCTGGCGGCCGTTCCTGCTCAACCCCGACATGCCGCGGGCCGGCATGGCGCGCACCGACTACGTGATCCGGAAATTCGGCGGCGAGGACCGGGCGCGACGGCTCTATGCCTCGATAGCCGAGATCGGCCGGACCGAGGGCGTGCTGTTCCGCTTCGACCGCATCCGCCGCACCTCAAGCAGCGTCGACGCGCATCGGCTGGTCCGCCTCGCCGCGGGCTACGGGCGCGCGGCGGAAATGGTCGAGGCGCTGTTCTCCGCGCACTTCACCGACGGGCACGACATCGGCGAGCTCTCGGTACTGCTGGCGGTCGCCGGCGCCTGCGGGCTCGACACCGGCGTGGCGCGCCGCTTCCTGCTCAGCGATGACGACGTGGACGCGGTGCACGCCGACAACCTCCGCGCCCACCGCCTTGGGATCAACGGCGTGCCCTGCTTCGTGGTGTCCGGGCGCCACGCCATCGCCGGCGCGCAGGAGCCCGAAGTCATCGAGCGGCTGCTCGATGTCGCAGCCGTCGAGGCGACCGGGAGCTGAGCGGAGCTCGGCGGCCTCCAGCTATCCCGGCGCCGGGCTTTCAGAGGGAACGGCGGACAGCGCGCTCTGCCGCGCCGCCTCCGCTCGGGCGGCATAGCGGCGGGCCAGCCAGGCGCAGACCATCAGCTGCATCTGGTGGAAGATCATCAGCGGCAGCACGGTCATGCCGACGGTCGGGCCGGCGAACAGCACGTTGGCCATCGGCACGCCGCTCGCCAGCGTCTTCTTCGAGCCGCAGAAGACGATCGCCACCTCGTCGCGCCGACTGAAGCCGAGCGCCCGGCTGCCATGGGTGGTGGCCAGCAGCACCAGGCCCAGGATCACCGCGTTGATGATGATCAGCACGGCGAAGCGGGTCGGCGGCAGCTGGTGCCAGATGCCCTGCACCACCGCCTCGCTGAAGGCGGTGTAGACCACCAGCAGGATCGAGCTGCGATCGGTCATCGCCAGGATGCGGCGGTTGCGCTGCGCCCATTCCCCGATCAGCGGCCGCAACAGCTGTCCGGCGGCGAACGGCACCAGGAGCTGCAGCACGATCTTCCAGATCTCCGTGAGCGAGATGCCGCTGCCGTGCAGGCTGAGCAGCAGGCCGACCAGCACCGGGGTGATCAGGATGCCGAGCAGGTTGGACGCCGTCGCCGCACAGATCGCCGCCGGCACGTTGCCCATGCCGATCGAGGTGAAAGCGATCGAGGACTGCACCGTCGAGGGCAGCGCGCAGACGAACAGCACGCCGAGCCAGAGCGGCGGCGTCAGCACCCCTGGCACCAGCGCGCGCAGCACCAGGCCGATGATCGGGAACAGCACGAAGGTGCTCGCCATGATCAGCAGGTGCAGCCGCCAGGCGGTCGCCCCGGAAATCACCGCCTGGCGCGACAGCCGGGCGCCCTGGAGGAAGAACAGGGCGGCGATGGCGATCACGGCCAGGACATTGAAGACCCGGGCGCTTGCCCCGTGGCAGGGCAGGAACGTGGCCAGGATCACCGTGCCGACCAGGGCCATGGTGAAGCCGTCCGGGCGAAACCCTAGCAGACCGCGCATCTGCCCACCTCCTCTCGGCGCCCCCACCCGGTTGCAGCCCTTGTGGCAAGACGGCCGCAGTCGCGGTCGGTTCCGCGGCGGGCGCGCAGGAACTTGAAGCGCCGTCTCATGTTGCAGTGCAGCATCGCGTCCCATATGGACGTCCATGGAGCACGGCAACATGCATCTGGCGACACGGCTCAAGCTCGGGCGACGGGCCCTGCGCCATGCCTGGCGCAGCGCCGCGGCTTTCGGCACGGGGCGGCGCGCCTCGGCTCCGGTGGCCGTGGATGCCTCCGGCGCGCTGATCGAAGTGCCGGGATTCGGCTCGAATCCGGGGCGCCTGCGCATGCTGTTGTACGCGCCGGTTCACGCGCCCACCGCCGGAGCACCGCTGATCGTGGTGCTGCACGGCTGCGGCCAGTCGGCGGCGGAGTTCGCGCGGGATGCCGGGTGGATGGCCCTGGCGGAGCGGCTTGGCGTGCCGCTGCTGCTGCCCGAGCAGCGGGGCGACAATAACCGGGGCGTCTGCTTCAACTGGTTCAGCCCCGGCGACAACCGTCGCAGCCGGGGCGAGGCGCTGTCGATCCGCCAGATGGTCATCGAGGCGAAGCGGCGATTCCGCTCCAACCCCCACCGCATCTTCGTGGCCGGGCTCTCGGCCGGCGGCGCGATGGCGGCGGCACTGCTCGCGGCCTACCCCGAGGTGTTCGCCGGCGGCGCGGTGGTGGCCGCACTCCCGGTCGGCTGCGCCAGCACCGCCAGCCAGGCGCTGACCCGGATGGCCGATGGCGGCCACGCGCCACCCCCGGGCGACTGGGCCGACCAGGCGCGCGCCGTGGGGCCTGCCAGCTATGCCGGCCCGTGGCCCCGTCTGAGCATCTGGCATGGCATGCGCGATCGCACCGTCGACCCCGGCAACGCCGAGAACCTGGTGGCGCAATGGACGGCGCTGCACGGCCTGCCCGCCAGCGCGTATCACAATTCCGCCGAGCCCGGCGCCCACCGGCGCAGCTGGGGCGACTCCGATAACCCGGCGGTCGAGTGCTGGAGCATCGAGGGCCTGGCGCACGGCTTTCCCATCGCCGGCGAGTCCGGCGGACATCCCTCCACCTGGGTGCAGGACGTGGGAGTCGACGCCCCGGCGGCGATCGCCCGGTTCTGGGGCCTGGAAAGGCCGGCGAGGGCTCTGCCCGCGAGCCTGGAGGAGACCCTCGTCCCTTGCATCCCTCCGGGGTGAAGTACGGGCAGCGGACGCAGGCCCGACTGATGTGGCCTATGCGGCGGCGGCCTGCTGAACCATCCGATTGAGGTTGCCCAGCACATCCCGCGCGGTCCGCAGCCGTGTCGCCAGGTCCATCTCGCGGGTGATGGCAAGCTTGTGGTCCGGGCGCAGGCGGATCTGGCCGGCCTTGGTGCCGAGCCAGGCGATCAGTCCGGCGGGATTGCGGAAGGCGTTGCCGCGGAACTGCAGCACCATCCCCTTCGGGCCGGCCTCCAGCTTCTCCACCCCGGCCTCGCGGCAGGCGCGCTTCAGCGCCACGACCTGGAGCAGGTTCTCGACCTCCTCGGGCAGCTTGCCGAACCGGTCCACCAGCTCGGCGGCCATTGCCTCGGTCTCGGCGTCCGAGGCGAGGCCGCCGATACGACGATAGAGGCCGAGGCGCACCGGCAAGTCGCGCACGTAATCCTCCGGGATCAGCACCGGCAGGCCGAGGGTGATGTTGGGCGTCCAGTCGCGGTCGGCGGAGTGCCGGCGGCCGCGCTCGGCCCGCATGTCGGCCACCGCATCCTCGAGCATCTGCTGATAGAGCTCGATGCCGACCTCGCGGATGTGGCCGGACTGCTCGTCGCCGAGCAGGTTGCCGGCGCCGCGGATGTCGAGGTCGTGGCTCGCCAGGGTGAAGCCGGCGCCGAGATTGTCGAGCGTCTGCATCACGGTCAGCCGCTTCTCCGCCGCAGGCGAGAGGCGATAGTTCGGCGGCCACGTCAGATAGGCATAGCCGCGCTGCTTGCCGCGCCCGACCCGGCCGCGCAGCTGATAGAGCTGGCCGAGGCCGAACATGTCGGCACGGTGGATCAGCAGCGTATTCACCGCCGGCATGTCGAGCCCGCTCTCGACGATGTTTGTCGAGAGCAGGATGTCGTATTTGCCGTCGCCGAACTCCGTCATCACCCGCTCGAGCTCGGTGGGCGCCAAGCGGCCATGGGCCTGGGCGGTGCGCGCCTCCGGCACGATGGCGGCGAGGCGCTCGGACATGCGGTCGAGATCCTCGATGCGCGGCACGACGCAGAACACCTGGCCGCCGCGGAAGCGCTCGCGCTGCAGGGCTTCGCGGATCACCACCGCGTCGAACGGCATGATGAAGGTGCGCACGGCGAGGCGATCCACTGGCGGCGTGGCGATCAGGCTCATCTCCCGCACTCCGGTCAGCGCCAGCTGCAGGGTGCGCGGGATCGGCGTGGCGGTGAGCGTCAGCACGTGGACGTCGGCCTTGAGCTGCTTCAGCTTCTCCTTATGGGCGACGCCGAAATGCTGCTCCTCGTCGACCACCAGGAGGCCGAGCTCGGCGAAAATGGTGCCCTTGGCGAGCAGCGCGTGGGTGCCGATGACGATGTTGACGCGGCCGTCGGCAAGGCCCCGGCGCACCTCGGCCGCCTCCTTCGCCGTCACCATGCGCGAGAGCTGGGCGACGGTGACGGGCAGCCCGGCGAAGCGGGCGGAGAAGGTGCGGAAATGCTGGCGCGCCAGCAGGGTGGTCGGCACCACGACGGCAACCTGCGTGCCGGACATGGCGGCCACGAAGGCGGCGCGCAACGCCACCTCGGTCTTGCCGAAGCCCACATCGCCGCAGACCAGCCGGTCCATCGGCCGCCCCGAGGCCAGGTCCTCCAGCACGTCGGCGATGGCGCGGGACTGGTCCTCGGTCTCGGCGAAGGGGAAGCGGGCGCAGAACTCGTCCCAGCTGCCCTCGGGAGGCGCCATGCTCGGCGCCTCGCGCAGGCGCCGGGCCGCGGCGATGCGGATCAGCTCGCCCGCCATGTCGCGGATGCGCTGTTTGGCGCGCGCCTTGCGCGTCTGCCAGCTGGCGCCGCCGAGGCGATCGAGCGCCACGCCGGAGGTCTCGCTGCCGAAGCGGGAGAGCAGCTCGATGTTCTCGACGGGAAGGAAAAGCTTCTCGCCGCCGTCGTAGTTCAGGCGCAGGCAATCGTGGGGCGCGCCGCTGGCCACCAGCGTCTCCAGCCCGTCATAGCGGCCGATGCCGTATTCCTGGTGCACGACGAGGTCGCCCTCGGCGATCTCGGTGGCGTCGGCGATGAACTGGTCGGCCCGCTTGCGTCGCCGCGGCGGCCGGCTGATGCGCTCGCCCAGCAGGTCCTGCTCGCTGACCACGGCCAGGCTGTCGGCGACGAAGCCGCGCTCCAGCCCGAGCACGACGACGCCGGCGACGCCCTTCTCCAGGCGCTGCGCCGCCGCCCAGTCCTCGACCTGCTCGGCACGCAGGCCGTGCTCGCGCAGCAGATGCGCCAGGCGCTCGCGCGAGCCGCGGGTCCAGGCGGCGACCAGCAGGCGCTTGCCCTGGCTCCAGCGCCCGGCTTGGCCGCGGAACTCATCGAAGCCTTTGGCGCCTGACACGGATTGCGCGAAGACCGGCCCGGGCCGGCCGCCGCCATCGATACCGGCACCCGACCCGTCGTCTGGACGGACGAAGGGGCTGAAGGCGAAGGCGCGACCCTGGGCGAGCATCGCGTCCCAGCCGGCCCGGTCGAGGTAGAGGCGATCGGGCGGCAGCGGCCGGTACGGCACCTCGCCGTCGCGCGGCGGTGCCTGGCGCGCGGCGTAGTGGTCGGCGACCATCTCCAGCCGGCCGGTCAGCACTTCGTCCGACTGGTGGTCGAGGCTGACCGCGGCACCCGGGAGATAGTCGAACAGCGTCTCCATGGCGGCGTGGAACAGCGGCACCCAGTGCTCCATCCCTGGATGGCGCCTGCCCTCCGATATGGACTGATAGAGCGGGTCGGCGGCGGCTTCCGGGCCGAACAGCTCGCGCCACTGCGTGCGGAAGCGGGCGACCGAGTCGCGATCCAGCGAGACCTCGGAGACTGGGCGCAGCACCAGGCGTTCGATCCGCCCGCTGCTGCGCTGGCTGGTCGGGTCGAAGCGTCGCATCGACTCGATAGTGTCGCCGAACAGGTCCAGCCGCACCGGATCGGGCTCGCCGGCGGGGAAGAGATCGATGATGCCGCCGCGGATGGCGTATTCGCCGTGCTCCATGACGGTGCCGGCGCGACCGTAGCCGTTGGCGTCGAGGAAGCGGGCCAGCGCCTCGGGCCGTACGCTGCCGCCGGTCACCAGTTCCATGCCGGCGCCGCGGAAGACGTGGCGGGGCGGCACACGCTGGACCAGCGCGTTGACGGTGGTCAGCACGATGCGCGGCCGCTGTTCCGGCTCCAGCAGGCGGGTAAGCGTGGTGATGCGCTCGGCCACCAGCTCGGGGTTCGGCGAGACGCGGTCGTAGGGCAGGCAGTCCCAGGCGGGGAAGCGCAACACGTCGATGGTCGGCGCGAAGAAGGCCAGAGCCTCGGCCAGCCGCGCCATGCGCGCATCGTCCCGGGCGACGTGGAGCAGCGGCGTGCCCGCCTCCAACTCGGCGCGACGACGGGAGAGCAGAATGGCGTCCCAGCCTTCGGGGGCGCCGTAAACGGTGCCGATGGTCATGCCAAAGCTGCGTCCTTGATCGCGCGGAGCATCGGGCTGTCGTGTTCGGGCGGGATCGGCCGGCGTCCGCAGAGCCAATCCGCGAGATCCGGATCGGCCAGCTCCAGCACGGCGTCCAGCCCGTCGAGTTCGGCGTCGCTGAAGGCGGCGATGCGCGAGCGGACGAAGCCACCGACCAGCAGATCGTTCTCGTGCGTGCCGCGATGCGTCGCGCGGAACAGCAGCCGGCGACGCCTGACGTCGAGCGGGGCTTCGGGGTTTTGTCCTGGCATCGGGTTGAGTGTCATATAGCCGCAGGTTTTTCCCCTGTCAGCCCGCCCCCCTCTCAGCCAATTTGGGCGCAACGTGGATCACGACACGCTCGTCCCGCTCTTCGCGCCGCTGACGACGCTCGCCGGCGTGGGCGCGCAGGTCGCGGCGCTGCTGACGCGCGCCATCGGCGGCGAGCGCGTGCTCGATCTGCTGTTCCATCTGCCGGACTCCTACATCGACCGCCGCGACCGCCCGCGCATCCGCGACGCCCGGCCGGGCGGGATCGCCACGCTGGAAGTCGAAATCATCCGCCACGAAGCGCCGGCGACACCGCGGCAGCCCTGGAGGGTGATCGTCGGCGACGGCAGCGGCTTCGCCGAGCTGGCTTTCTTCAACTGCGCGCGGCAGCCGGCTCGGCTTCCCATGGGTGCGCGCGTGCTGGTCTCCGGACGGCTGGAGGGATTCGGCAACCGGCTCAGCATGGCGCATCCCGATCAGATCGTGCCGGTCGAGCGGGCGGAAACGCTGCCGCCCATCGAGCCGGTCTGGCCGCTCACCGCCGGGCTGTTTCCATGGCAGGTCCGCCGCGCCATGGCGCAGGCGCTGAAGCGGCTGCCGGCGCTGCCGGAGTGGCACGACCCGGCGCTGCTGCGGCGGGAGAAATGGCCCGGTTTCGCTGCGGCGCTGGCCGCCGTGCAGGCGCCGGAGGCGATCCCGGACCCGCCGGCGCGGGCCCGGCTCGCCTATGACGAGCTGCTGGCCGGGCAGGTCATGCTGGCCCTGGTGCGCCGCCGCACCCGCACCCGGCTAGGCCGGGCGCTGGTCGGGTCGGGGAGCCTGCGCTCCCGGGCACTGGCGGCGTTCGGCCACGCCCTGACCGCATCGCAGACCGCGGCGCTGGCCGAGATCGACGCCGACCTCGCCGCACCCCGCCGCATGTTGCGGCTGTTGCAGGGGGATGTCGGCGCCGGCAAGACGCTGCTCGCCGTGCTGGCCATGCTGCGCGCCGTGGAGGCGGGTGCCCAGGCCGCGCTGATGGCGCCGACCGAGCTTCTGGCCAAGCAGCATCACGCGACCCTCGCCCGGCTCTCGCCGGTGCCGGCAGCACTGCTGACCGGATCGGTCAAGGGGCGGGTTCGTGCGCGCACGCTGCGCGGCCTGGCGGCGGGTGACATTCCGCTGGTCGTCGGCACGCACGCCCTGTTCCAGGAGGCCGTCGCCTACCATGATCTCGGGCTCGCGGTGATCGACGAGCAGCACCGCTTCGGCGTCGCCGAGCGCCTGATGCTGGGCGAGAAGGGCGAGCGGACCGACCTGCTGGTGATGACGGCGACGCCGATCCCGCGCACCCTGCTGCTGACGCAATGGGGCGAGATGGAGGTCAGCCGCCTCACCGGGCGGCCGGCCGGCCGGCAGCCGATCCGCACCACCCTGCATTCGATGGCGACGCTGCCAGAGCTGATCGACGCGGTCGCCCGGGCGATCGACGGCGATGCCCGGGTCTTTTGGGTCTGCCCGCTGGTCGCCGAGAGCGAGACCACCGACCTGGCGGCGGCGGAGGCGCGCTGGACGGCGCTGCGCGAGCGCTTCGGCCCGGCGGTCGGCCTGGCGCATGGCCGGCAGGAGGCGGCGCTGCGCGACGCCGCGCTGGCCGATTTCGCCGCCGGGCGCAGCCGCATCCTGGTCGCCACCACCGTCGTCGAGGTCGGGATCGACATCCCGGAGGCCAGCGTCATGGTGATCGAGCACGCCGAACGCTTCGGCCTGGCCCAGCTGCACCAGTTGCGCGGCCGGGTGGGGCGGGGAGCCGCCGCCAGCTACTGCCTGCTGCTGCACGCCGACGGCCTGACCGAAGCGGCGCGCCGCCGCCTGACCCTGCTGCGCGACACCGAGGACGGCTTCGCCATCGCCGACGAGGATTTCCGGCTGCGCGGCCCGGGCGAGCTGATGGGCACCCGCCAGTCCGGCGGCCCCGGCTTCCGCCTCGCCGATCCGGTCGAGCACGAGAAGCTGCTGCACGTGGCGTCGCGGGATGCGGCGGTGCTGCTGGACCGCGATCCCGGGCTGACCGGCGATCGCGGGCGGGCCGTGCGGATGCTGCTCCGGCTGTTCGACCGGGCGCGCGCGGCGCGAACCCTGCTCGCGGGCTGAGCACGGGCAACCAAACCGTAGGCATCATGCCGCGTTGGGGGCGCAACCGACCGCAGACAGGTCGGTGTCAAGGAGACCCTATGAAAGCCATCGCACTCGGCCTCACGGCCGCCAGCCTCGCCGTCGGCGTGGCCGCGGCGCAAGTCAACAATCCGCCGGGCGCCCATCCGGGCGGCACCACGGCGGCGCCGCTGGCACCCACCATGGGCGGCACCTTGGGAACCACCACGGGCACTGGCACGGGCACTGGCACGGGCACGGGCACCGGCGCGACCATGGGCACGACCACCGGCACCACCATGGGGACGGGCATGGGGACGGGCATGGGGACCACCAACAACGGCCGGGCCGCGGCATCCGGTAACAACAACCAGGCGGTGGCCACCACCAATGCCAATGCGGCCACGCCGGCGCGCGGCGCCAACAGCTTCACCATGGGCGAGGCACGCCGCCGCATCGAGAGCAAGGGGTTCACCAACGTCGCCGGGCTGAGCAAGGACCACGACGGGGTGTGGCGGGGCCACGCCCAGCAGAACGGCGGTCCGGTGAACGTGTGGCTCGACTACAAGGGCAACGTCGGCCAGCAGTAAGCGAAGCAACAGGAGCAGCAATCATGGCCACGCGCACCTTTACCCGGCTCTACGACAGCCACGACGATGCCGTTCAGGTCGTCAACGATCTGGAGGCCGCCGGCATCCCGGCCTCCGACATCAGCCTGGTCGCCAGCAACCGGGACAACCGCTATCCCGGGACCGACGTGGACTCCACGCCCGGCGGCACCGGCGCCGGCGCCGGCGCCACGGTCGGAACCGTGCTGGGCGGTGGTGCCGGCCTGCTCGCCGGCATCGGTTCGCTGGCTATCCCCGGGGTCGGCCCGATCGTCGCGGCGGGCTGGCTGATCGCCACGATCACCGGCGCCGGGGTCGGCGCCGCTGTCGGCGGTGCCGCGGGGGGCCTGATCGGCGGACTGACCTCGGCCGGGGTCAGCGAGGACGAGGCGCATGTCTATGCCGAGGGGGTGCGCCGCGGCGGCTCCCTGATCACGGTGCGTGCCGACGACCCGCAGGCGGCGCGTGTCGAGAGCATCCTCGGCCAGCGGAGCTATGTCGATACGGCGGCACGCCGCCAGGAGTACGAGGAGGGCGGCTGGAGCCGCTTCGACGAGACGGCGGAGCCTTACGCTCCGACACTGTCGGTCGATCCGCTCGACCGGCCGTAGCCCGGCTCCTTCAGCCCGCACGATGAGGCGGCGGCGGCGCGAAAGCGCCGCCGCAACTGCGTTTCGCCGGGGTTAAGAGAGCGCAACCCGCGCTTCGGCCTCTTGCCTTGGCCGGCATTTCCGCTATTCCGGCGCGCCCCCGCTGCCGTCGTGCGGGCCGGAGAGAGGATCGGCGTGAGTGCCCTGATCGAGATCGCGGGTCTGAGCAAGCGCTTCGGCAGCTTCACAGCGGTCGACGACGTCTCATTCTCCGTCGCCAAAGGCGAGGTGCTCGGCTTCCTCGGTCCGAACGGCGCCGGCAAGTCCACCACCATGAAGATGCTCGCCGGCTTCGTGACCCCCACCGCCGGCACCGCGCGCATCGGCGGCAACGACGTGCTGGAGGCGCCGGTCGCGGCCAAGCGCCTCCTCGGCTACCTGCCGGAAGGCGCGCCGACCTATCCCGACATGACGGTGATCGATTTCCTGCGGTTCGTCGCGCGCATCCGCGGCTTGCGCGGCGGCGAGGCGGCGGACCGGATCGCCCACGCGATCGACCTGACCACGCTCGCCACGGTCCGGCTGCAGCCGATCGAGACGCTCTCCAAGGGCTTCAAGCGGCGTGTCGGCTTGGCGCAGGCGCTGATGCACGATCCGCCGGTGCTGGTGCTGGACGAGCCGACCGACGGGCTCGACCCCAACCAGAAGCACGAGGTGCGCGGCCTGATCGCGCAGATGGCGCCGGAAAAGGCGATCGTCATCAGCACCCATATCCTCGAGGAGGTCGATGCGGTCTGCTCCCGCGCCATCATCATCGCCGCCGGGCGGGTGGTGATCGATGCGACCCCGGCGGAGCTCGAGATGCGCCACCCCAGCGGTCGGCTGGAAGAAGTGTTCCGCGCGATGACCCTGCCGGCGGCCGCCTGAGATGCGCAACACGCTGGCCATCGCCCGGCGCGAGCTCGGCGGCTATTTCGCGACGCCGGTCGCCTGGGTGTTCCTCGTCATCTTCCTCGCCCTGCAGGGCGTGCTGACGTTCAACCTCGGGCGCTTCTTCGACCGCGGCCAAGCCGACCTGATGCCGTTCTTCCAGTTCATTCCCTGGGTGTTCCTGCTGCTGGTGCCGGCGATCACCATGCGACTCTGGGCCGACGAGCGCCGCCTCGGCACCATCGAGATGCTGCTGACCCTGCCGATCACCCGCACGCAGGCGGTACTCGGGAAGTTCCTGGCGGCCTGGGCGTTCTGCGCCATCGCCCTGCTGCTGACCTTTCCCTTCGTCATCACGGTGAACGCGCTGGGCCGGCCGGACAATGGCGTGATCGCATCGGGGTATCTCGGCTGCCTTCTGGTGGCCGGCGCCTTTCTTTCCGTCGGTGCGGCGCTCTCGGCGGCGACCAAGAACCAGGTGATCGCCTTCGTGCTGGCGGTCGCGGTGTGCTTCCTGTTCGCGGCGAGCGCCTATCCCATGGTCACCGACTTCCTCAGCCAGAACCTGCCCGCTCTGGGCGCGGTGGCCCGCCGGCTCTCCGTGGTCAGCCGTTTCGAGAGTTTCACCCGCGGCATCATCGAAGCCCGCGACCTCGTCTATTTCGCTTCGTTCATCGGCTTCTGGCTGTTCGTCAACACGCTCGTGGTGGCGCATCGGAGTGCCGCCTGAGATGCGGCGCGCGTGGTCATCGATCCTCGGCGTCATCGCGCTGGCCGCCATCCTGGTCGGCGTCAACATGCTCGCGGACAGCCGGCTTGCCGGCGTGCAGCTCGACCTGACGCAGGGCCGGCTGTTCACGCTCTCCAAGGGCACGCGGGCGGTGCTGCGCGGCTTGAAGGAGCCGGTGACCCTGCGGCTCTACTATTCGCGCGCGCTCGGCGCACGGGTGCCGATCTACGGCAGCTACGCCGACCGGGTGCGCGAGATGCTGGAACGCTACGCGCAGATCGCGCGCGGCAAGATCGTGCTGCGCTTCTACAACCCGGAGCCGTTCAGCGACACCGAGGACCGGGCGATGGCCTACGGGCTGCAGGGTGTGCCCGTCGACCAATCCGGCACGCCGGTCTATTTCGGCCTGGCCGGCACCAACCTGCTGGATGACGAGCGCACCATCGGCTTCTTCCAGCCGGAGCGCGAGCAGTTCCTGGAATACGATCTGACGCGGCTGGTCTACGAGCTCTCGAATCCCAAGCGGCCGGTGGTCGGCGTGATGTCGTCGCTGCCGCTCGATGGCGATCCGCGGATGATGATGATGCGCCAGGGCGCCGGCAGCCCGTGGGCGGTGATGCAGCTGCTGCGCCAGACCGACACGGTGCGCACCGTCAAGCCGGATGTCTGGACCATCGATCCGGACATCCAGGTGCTGCTGGTGGCTCAGGCGCAGCATCTGTCGGACGCGGCGCTCTACGCGATCGACCAGTTCGTCATGCGCGGCGGCCGGCTGATGGCGATGGTCGATCCGGACAGCGAGGCGGAGACCGGGAACGCCGGACCGGAGGGCGAGCCGATCACCGACACGGCCTCGGATCTCAAGAAGCTGTTCGACGCCTGGGGCATCGACTACGACCCGAACGAGGTGGTCGGCGACCTGACCGGCGCCTGGCGGGTGCGCGCCAATCCCGGCGACCCCGTGCAGGCCGTCGACTTCATCGCCTGGTTCAACATCCGCGACGGCATTTCGCACGACGATCCGGCGACGGCCGACCTCAGCCAGGTGACGGTCGCGTCGGCGGGGTTCCTGACGAAGCGTCCGAATGCCGATATCAGCTTCACCCCGCTGCTCAGCAGCTCGCCGCAGAGCGGGCTGATCCCGGCTGACAAGGTTCGCGGCACCCCCGATCCTGCCCGCATCCTGGCCGACTTCAAGCCCCAGGGCGGGCCGCGGGTGATCGCGGCGCGGGTGCGCGGGGTGCTGAAATCGGCGTTCACCGGGCCGCCCGAGCCGGCAGCGGGGCAGCAGCGTCCGGCCGATCTGCCGCCGTTTCGTGCGCAGACCGACGGGCCGGCGAATCTGGTCGTGGCGGCGGACAGCGACATCCTGGCCGACCGCTATTGGGTGCGGGTCGGCGATTTCTTCGGCCAGCAGGAGGCGACGCCGTTCAGCGACAACGGTCCGTTCGTCGTCAACCTGATCGGCACGCTCGCCGGCGGGGATGCGCTGCTGGGCCTGCGGGGGCGAGGCAGCAGCATCCGGCCGTTCACCCGCGTGGAGCACATCCAGCGACGCGCCGAGGCGCAGTTCCGCCGCACCGAGGAGACGCTGCAGAGCCATTTGCGGGACACCGAGAAGCAGCTTCAGGAGTTGCGTCAGGGTTCCGATCAGGGCGGCACGTCAGCGCAGGCGATGCTGACGCCCGAGCAGCAGGCGGCGATCGATGCGGCGCGGCGCGAGATCGTCGACACGCGCCAGAAGCTGCGCACGGTGCAGCTCGATCTGAACCGCGACATCGACCGGCTGGAGATGCAGACGCGGCTACTGGACATCGCCGCAGTGCCGGCCCTGCTGACCGTGGTGGCGATCGGGCTGGGCCTGTTTCGTGCCCGCCGCCGCGCCAGGGCGCGCGCATGAGCGTCGTCGCCTCGCCAGGAGCGTGCAGCGGACGCGGCGGGGCCCGCGGCAGCGCCCGTCCATGAAGCCGCGCGCGGCGCTGCTGCTGCTGATCGTGGGCGTGCTGGCGCTCGCCGGCGGGTGGTATTTCGGCGTCCGGTCGACGCCGGCGGCGCGCGAACGCAGTGCCGCCGGCGAGCTTGCCTTCCCCGGCTTGGCGCCGCGGTTGCAGCAGGCGGCGCGGCTGGAGATCGTCCACGCCGGCAAGACGCTCACCATCGAGAGGCATGGGGACGTATGGGGGGTCGCCGACCGCTTCGACTACCCCGTGCAGCCGGGCAAGCTGCATGCAGTGCTGAGCGGGCTCACCGAATTGCGGCTGACCGAGCGGCGGACCACCGATTCGGGCGAGTTCAGCCGCCTCGGTGTCGAGGATGCGCAGGCGCCGACGGCGAGCTCGACGCTGCTGCGGGTGCTGGACGCGCAGGGGCAGGCGATCGCCGCGCTCATCGTCGGGCATCAGCGGATACGCGGGGGAACCAACCTGCCGCCGCAGATCTATGTCCGGCGTCCGGGCGAGGACCAGGCGTGGCTCGCCGAGGGAACCTTGCAGGTCGATGCCGACCCGCAGCTCTGGTTCGACCGCGACCTGGTGAACATCGAGCAGTCCAGGATTGCCGAGGTGGCGATCACCCGCGGCGAGCAGCATCTTCAGCTCACCAGCCAGGGCGGGAAGCTGGCGGTGACGGCACCGGATGGGTTGCCGAAGCTGGATGAGAACAAGCTCGATGATGTCGGGCATGGGCTGGAGTTTCTGAGCTTCACCGATGTGAAGCCGGCGGCGCAGATCCCCGGCGAGCCGCTCGGGAAGAGCGTGTTCACCACCACCGACGGGCTGGTGCTGACGGTGGACGTCAACCAGGCGGGAAAAGATATCTGGGTGCATTTCACCGCGTCGGGCAAGGACGCCGCGAAGGCGCAGGCGGATCAGTTGACGGCGAGGCTGGCGGCCTGGTGCTACCAGGTCGGCGACTACAAGCGGGCGGCGCTGGTGCCATCGCTCGACGATCTGAAGGCTGCGCCACCCGTCGTCACGCCGATTCCCGGCGCTCCCGGCACGCCGGCGCCTTCGCCCGCCCCTGCCCCGGCGCAGTGACGGCGGCTGACGCCAGCGGCGACCGGGCCGGCCGGGAATATCCGCCGCGGCCGATCGTCGGCATCGGCGTCGCGTTGCTCAAGCCGGATGCCGTGCTGCTCGTGCGGCGCGGCCGCGCGCCGGCGCTCGGGTCCTGGAGCCTTCCCGGCGGCGCGCAGAAGCTCGGCGAGACCGCGGAGCAGGCGGCGCGACGGGAGCTGACCGAGGAGACCGGCCTGGCCGCCGGCGCGCTCGTGCTGGCGGCGAATGTCGACAGCATCCACCGCGACCCCGACGGGCGCGTCCAATACCACTACACCATTCTCGATTTCGCCGGGCTCCACGTCGATGGGGATCCGGTGCCGGGGTCCGATGTCACGGAGGTGATCTGGGCGCCGTTCGACGGGCTGGAAGAGTTCGGCCTCTGGAGCGAGGCGCAGCGGGTGATCGCGCTGGCCAGGAGCCTGCTGCTCCGGGCCGAGTGACCTCAGCTGCGCCGGCGCGATCGCTGGGTGCCGCCGCCGGAGGCGAGGGTCGCGGCGGCGCCGCCGCAGATCACACCGAGGCAAGCGGGCATCAGCCAGGCCGGGCGGATCAGCAGGGAGACGGTGATCTGTGTCCACACCCATCCCGGCAGATAGGCGCGCTCCAAAGCCTGCAGGCGGCCGACCAGCGTCCTGTCGAGCATGGACAGCGCCTGTCCGAGGGACAGGTCCGGCGGCAGGACCGTCGCCAGAGCAAAGGCGCCCACCAGCAGAACGGCGGCGAGCACCGCGAGGGCACGCATGGCCATCACATATACAGCTTTTCGCTCGTCAGGTTCGTGTAGAGGCTCGCGACCACCTCACCATAGCCGTTAAACAGCTTCGTCGGCACCCTCTCATCGCTGCCCAGCAGCCGCTCCGTCGCTTGGCTCCAGCGCGGGTGCGGCACCGCGGGATTGACATTGGCCCAGAAGCCGTACTCGTCGGGGTTGATAGCCTGCCAGAAATTCACCGGCCGCTGGTCGGTGAAGGTGATCTTGATGATCGCCTTGGCGGATTTGAAGCCGTATTTCCACGGCAGCAGAAGCCGGATCGGCCCGCCATCCTGCGGCGGCAGCTTCTTCCCATACATGCCGGTCGCCAGGAAGGGCAGCTCGTTGGCCGCTTCGGCCATCGTGACGCCCTCGATATAGGGCCAGGGATACCAGCTCTGCCGCAGGCCCGGCATGGTCTTGCGGTCCTGCACCGTCTCGAAGACGACATACTTCGCCGAAGCGGTCGGCTGGGCGATGCGCAGCAGGGCGGTCAGCGGAAAGCCGGTCCACGGCACCGTCATCGCCCAGGCCTCGACGCAACGATGGCGATAGACCCGCTCCTCGAGCGAGACCTGCGTGAGGAGATCCTCGAGCGCAATGGTGCGCGGCTTGTCGACCATTCCCGCGAGACTGATCGACCACGGAGCCTGCGGCAGTTTCTGCGCCTGCTGCACGATGTCCTTGGAATCGCCGAACTCGTAATAGTTGTTGTAGGTCGTGGAATCAGCCTCCGCGGTGATGGCGCGGCCGGGACTGAAGCGCGGGTCCGTGACAGGCGCCGATTGTGCGCGGGCCGGCAGGGCGAGCCCCGTGGCGGCGACCCCAAGCGCCGCCTTGATCAGCGGCCGACGGGCGATCGCCACACGCTCCGGCGTCGCCCTGGCCTCGGCGATCTCCCAGCTGCGCGGGTTGCGAAGCAGCATCGTTGCCTCCTGCGGATCGCCGCATTCACTTGGTGCACTCTACCGGAGCCTGTCCTTCGCTGCTCTCACCGTTGCGTAACTCCGGCCGCCGCGGGGCAGGTCGCGGCAGCGGTCCGCAGACGGTGCCAGGGCGGTTGACACGCTTCATGAAGCCCAAGCATGTTAGCCATGAGTCCAGCGCATATAACCACGGCCTTGGACACCGCCAAGGGCTGCGTGGGGCTGTCGGGGGACGGTCTGCTGAGAGTGCTAGTAACGAGTGGCCTGCTCGGACAATCGTCCGGCGGCTTTGCAGCGGGGGATGACAACACATGCGTAACACGGCTCGCGGCTTGCTGGCCGGCCTAGTAACGGGATTGGCCGCTTCCGGCGTCTTGCTGGGCGTGCCGCCGGCGATGGCGGCGACGGTCGGACCGGTGACGGACGACATCGGCGTGGTCCGCATCGCCAAGGGTGCGCCGATCCAGATCGGCGGCTACTGGGTGCTCTCCGGGCCCGACACCGCGTTGGGTCTCGATGAAAGACGCGGCGTCGAGATCGCCATGAAGGACGCGGGCGACAGCCTGCTCGGCCATCCGCTGAAGCTGGTTGCCGAGGACGACGGGTGCAACGCCGAGGGCGGGCAGACCGCGGCGACCAAGCTCGCCGCCAATCCGCAGATCGTCATCGTGCTCGGGCCCGCCTGCTCCAGCTCCAACACGCCGGCGGCGCCGATCCTCTGGCAGGCGGGAATCACCGATATCGACACGGCGGCGACCGCACCGGCACTGACGGCGGCAAACCGCAAGCCGGAATATGACGGCCTGGTGCGCACCGTGTTCAGCGACGCCGACCAGGGCAAGGCCGACGCCGCCTACATCTTCAACGTGCTGAAGGCCCGGCGGGCGGTCGCCATGCACGACGGCAGCCCGTATGCGCAGCAGCTCGCCGCGGTGTTCGCCGCCAACTTCAAGCAGCTCGGCGGCGAGGTGCTGTCGACCGAGGCGGTGGCGCCGACCGACGTCGACATGCACCCCGTGCTGACCCGCATCGCCAGCGAGAAGCCGGACGTGCTCTATCTGCCGATGTTCATCGCGGCGACGGCGCAGATCCTGCGCCAGGCGAAGGACACCTCGGGTCTCGAGCATACGCACATGTTCGGCGGCAGCTCGCTGGCCGCGGCCGACTTCATCGAGGCGGCCGGCCCGGCGGTGGTCGGCTTCCAGATCGGCTATCCCGATCTGTCGCCGGAAGCGATGGGCCAGGGCTATCCGAAATTCGTCGAGGAGTACAAGAAGGCCTATGGCGAGGGACCGATCTCCGGTTTCCACGCCAATGCCTATGACGCCGCGACGATGGCCTTCAAGGCGATCCAGGCGGTGGCCAAGACCGACGATGCGGGCAATCTCTATATCGGCCGCAAGGCGCTGCGCGACGCGGTGTTCGCCACCAAGTTCGAGGGCATCGCCGGGCCGGTCGCCTGCGACCCGCACGGCCAGTGCTCGCAGCTTAAGGCGGCGGTGTTCGAATTCACCAGTGCCGATCCGAAGACGTACGGCATCGGCAAGAATCCGAAGAAGGTCTATCCGCCTAGCCACTGAGCCATGCGTGGAATAAGGCGAGGGGGGCCTTCCCTCCGCGGGCAATTCCACCGGCTCTGCCGGTGGAACCTTCCCCCGCTCCGCCCCCCTCCCCCCCCCCCCCACCCCCACTCCTGGCATCCCGGGGCCGAACACTCGCCTTGCTTGCCATGAGCGCCACTACCCTCACGCTGCGCCGCTTCAACGCCGTGGACGTGATCCTCTGGCTGCTGCGCATCGGCGTGCTTCTCATCGTGGTGATCGGCACCCTCGCGACGCTCATCAAGGCGCGCTACACGATCGCGCAGTGGCTCGATTTCGTGATGTTCGGCCTCACCATCGGCAGCATCTACGCGCAGATCGCCCTCGGCTACACCATGGTCTATGGCGTGCTGCGGCTGATCAACTTCGCGCATGGCGACATCGTCATGACCGGCGCCTTCGCCGGCTATTTCGCGGCGGCGGGTTTCGACCGATCGGGCCTGCTGGAAAGCAGGCCGGTGCTCGCCATGGCCGGCATCCTGCTCGTCGCCGTCCTGACCTCCACCTGCATCGCCGTGCTGACGGAGCGCATCGCCTACCGCCCGTTCCGGCGCGTGCAGGGCCTGGCGCCGCTGATCTGCGCCATCGGCGTCTCGTTCTTCCTCGAGCAGACGTTCCGCGGCCTGTTCGGCTCGAGCGTGAAATCCTACCCCGACCCGAGCTGGCTGCGCGCCGCCTTCGTGGTGTTCGGCTTCCGCATTCCGCGCGTCGACGTGCTGGTGATCGGCCTCGCCCTGGTGTTCATGGCGCTGCTCTACATGGTCGTGCAGCGCACCCGCATGGGCACCGCGATGCGCGCCGTCGCCGAGGATGCGGAAGCGGCGGCGCTGATGGGCATCGACGTCAACCGCGTGATCGTCTTCACCTTCATGCTGGGCGGCGTGATGGCCGGGATCGCCGGCGTGTTCTATGCCTTCCTCTACAAGCAGGTGTATTTCTTCATGGGCTTCACGCCCGGCATCAAGGCGTTCGGCGCGGCGGTGCTCGGCGGCATCGGCAGCATTCCCGGCGCCATGCTGGGCGGCTTTTTCCTCGGCATGGTGGAATCCGTCGGGCCGACGCTGTTCCTCGACGGCATCGGCATTCCCGCTCCCTACCAGTTGCGCGATCTCATCGCCTTCACCCTGCTGATCATGGTGCTGATCTTCCGGCCGCAGGGCATCCTCGGCGAGCGCATGGCCAGGAAGCGGGCCTGAAGGAGCCGCGATGCCGACATCCCTCGCCATCCTCCCGCGCCGCCGTCAGCCGGCGACGCCGCTGCAGCGCACGCTCGGTGTCGGGCTCGTCTTCGGCGTGATCGGCGTCTACCTCGCCGCGGTCGGGCTGCTGCCGATGCTCAACAAGCGGTCGGTGATCGTCGACACGATCGGGCTGGGCGATGCGACAATGATCGCGATCGGGCTGGGCGCCGGCGCCATGGCGGCCCGCCACGCGCATACCCGCGGCGGCGCGACGTTGCATGGGCTGCTTGCCGGTGCGGTCGCGGGAGCCATGGCGGCGGCGCTCGCCGTGGTGATGCAGCTGGTCTCCCTGCAATCGATCTTCATCCAGCTCTCCCCTGCCCTGTTCACCATGCTGACCCTCGGCCTCGGCCTGGCGGGAGGTGCCGCCGTGCTGATCGGCGGGGGCGCCGCTGCGGGTCTGGCCGGGGCGCTGTTGCGCGACAGCCCGCCAGGCGGGCGCCGGATCGTGCTGGCGGGGCTCGGCACCGTGGTGGTCGCCGGCGTGTTCCAGGAGCTGATCCAGCTGGTGTTGCAGAACGCCGGTGCGCTGACCACTAGCGCGAGCGAGTTCTTCTACACCTGGGAAGGGCTGAGCCAGCAGGGTGCGGCGGCGATCTTCGTCATCGCGGCGATCATCGCCGGCCTGAACGCGATGGTGCAGCGCCGGGCCGCCGGTCGCGTCGCCGCCAGCGAGCGCCGGGTTCGGCTGCGTCGTCTGCTGCGCGCCGGCATTCTTCTCCTCCTGCTGGTCTGCTTTCCGCTGCTCGCCGGATCGTATATCGGCCAGGTGCTGATGCTGGTCGGGCTCTACATCCTGATGGGCATGGGCCTCAATCTGGAGGTCGGGCTGGCCGGCCTGCTCGATCTCGGCTTCGTCGCCTTCTTCGCCGTCGGCGCCTACACGACGGCGCTGCTCACTGCCGACAGCGCGCACGCTCTCGCCGCGCTGAGCTACTGGGAGGCAATGCCGATCGCCGTGCTGCTCTCGATCTGCGTCGGCGTGATCTTCGGCATCCCCGTGCTTGGTGTGCGGGGGGACTATCTCGCGGTCGCCACCATGGGGCTCGGCGAGATCGTGCGCGTCATCGTCACCTCGGATTTCGCGGCGCCGCTGCTGGGCGGCGCGCAGGGCGTGCTGCAAATTCCCAAGCCGCGGATCGGCGCCACGGTGCTGGCGACGCCGGTGGCACTGTTCTACCTCACCCTGGCGGCCTCCGCGGTCGCCGCCTATGTCGCCTGGCGGCTGGAGAACTCGCGGCTCGGGCGTGCGTGGATGGCGCTGCGCGACGATGAGGACGTGGCGCAGGCGCTCGGCGTGAACCTGATCCGCTCCAAGCTGCTGGCCTATGGCCTGGGCGCCGCGTTCGCCGGGCTCGGCGGCTCGATCTTCGCGGTGATGCTGAGCTCGGTCTATCCCAGCAGCTTTCAGCTGCTGATCTCGATCAACGTGCTGGCGCTGATCATCGTCGGCGGCATGGGCAGCCTGCCCGGCGTGGTGGTCGGCTCGCTGGCGCTGATCGGCCTGCCGGAGCTGCTGCGCGAATTCGGCGAGTATCGCTACCTGTTCTACGGCGCGGTGCTGGTGATCATGATGCGGCTGAAGCCGGAAGGGCTGTGGCCGTCCGAGGTGCGCCGGCGGGAGCTGCACGCCGGCGACGAGGCGGAGGCGCTGGATGCCGGAGCCGATCTGCTGCCGGCCGGGCAGCACGCCTCCTCCGCAGCGGAATAGAAACGTGGCCGGAGAGCCGCTGCTGGTCACCAGCAAGATGAGCAAGCGCTTCGGCGGGCTGGCGGCGCTCAACGATCTCGACATCAGCGTCCAGGCGGACACGATCCACAGCATCATCGGCCCCAACGGCGCGGGCAAGACGACGGCGTTCAACTGCGTCACGCAGAATCTGCGGCCGACCTCCGGCCAGGTCTGGTTCCGCGGCGAGCGCATCGACGGCCTGACGCCGGACCGCGTGGCGCAGGCCGGGATCAGCCGCACCTACCAGAACATAAGGCTGTTCCGGAACATCACCGCGATCGAGAACCTGCTGGTCGGCATGCACTTGCATCTGCGCTCGACCTGGTGGGGCGCCGTGCTCGCCAGCCCACACACCCGGCGCGACGAGGCGCGCGCGCATGACGAGGCCCGCCAGCTCCTGCAATTCGTCGGCCTGCGCGGCCGCGGCGACATGCTGGCGCGCAATCTCGCCTATGGCGAGCAGCGGCGCCTCGAGATCGGCCGGGCGCTGGCGACCAAGCCGAAGCTGCTGATGCTGGACGAGCCGACGGCCGGGATGAACCCGCACGAGACCTCGGCGATGATGGAGTTCATCCAGCAGACACGCCAGCAATTCGGCATCACCATCGTGCTGATCGAGCATCAGATGCGGGTGGTGATGTCGATGTCCGACAAGGTGACGGTGCTCGACCACGGCAGCAAGATCGCCGAGGGCAGGCCCGCCGAGGTGCAGGCCGATCCCGCGGTCATCGAGGCCTATCTCGGCGTGCAGAAGCAAGTGCCGTCGGCCGCGCGGGAGCATGCGGCGGCGCGCATGGCCGCGTCCGGCGCCCCGGGATAGGAGCCGGCCGGTGGCGCTGCTCGAGATCGACGACATCCACGTCTTCTATGACAAGATAGAGGCGCTGAAGGGCGTCTCGATGAGCGTCGAGGAGGGGCGCATCGTCACCCTGGTCGGCGGCAACGGCGCCGGCAAGTCGACCACGCTCCGGGCGGTGAGCGGGCTGCTGCATCCCCGGCAGGGCGCGATCCGCTACGCCGGCGAGACCCTCGGCCAGTACGGCGCGCACGAGATCGCCGCCATGGGGCTGGTGCAGGTGCCGGAGGGGCGGCGCATCTTCGGCCGACTCACCGTCAACGAGAACCTGGAGATGGGCGCCTTCACCCAGAAGAACCGTCAGCAGATCGCCGAGGACCGCGAACGCATGCTGACGCTGTTCCCCCGGCTCCGCGAGCGGCTGCGCCAGGTGGCCGGCACGCTCTCCGGCGGCGAGCAGCAGATGGTGGCGACGGCGCGGGCGATGATGGCGCGCCCGCGCGCCCTGCTGATGGACGAGCCGAGCATGGGCCTGTCGCCGATGATGGTCGAGCAGGTGTTCGAGACCATCCGCACGATCAACGCGCAGGGCGTCACCGTGCTGCTGGTCGAGCAGAATGCGCTGCTCGCGCTCAGCATCGCCGATACGGGCTATGTCATGGAGAGCGGCCGGATCGTGCTGAGCGGCAGCGGACCCGAGCTTCTCGACGACGAGCGGGTCCGCCGCGCCTATCTCGGCTGAACAGCAGCAGCCTTCAGCGCCCCAGCCTTCAGCGCCCAGCCTTCAGCGCCCGGGCTTCAGCGCCCAGGCTTCAGCGTCGGGTGGTCAGGAACCCGAGCACGTAGCCGAGGCCGGCGGCGACCAGCAGAGCGGCGAACGGATTCTCGTGAATCTGCTCCTCCATCGTGCGCATGGCTTCGCGGCTGGTGTCGGAGACCTGGCCGCCGAGGTTTCCCGCGCGCTCGCCGAGGCTGCCGGTGAGGCTTTCGACGCGCTCGCGCAGGTAGTTCACGGTGTCCTGCAGCTTGTCCATCGCGTCGCTTCCGGCCTCCTTGGCCGAGCCGTAAGCGGCCTGCGCCCTACCCCCGAGTTCGTTGACGGCGCCCTCCACCTTGGTCTTGGCGTCCCCGGTCAGGTTGCCGAGGCCGCTCTCGACCTTGCCGCCGATCTCCTGCGCGCCGCCTTCGACACGATCCCCGCTCATCTGCCGCTCTCCTCGCCTGTCTGGGTCCAGAGCACGGCCGCCGTGCCCTTCCTTGCGGCTAATGAAAGCGCGCCGGCGGGCTAGGGTTCCCCTGTTCGTGAGCTGCCGGAGCGGGTTCAGACCTGCAGTCGCGCCACCACCCGGCTGTGCGGCACTGAGCGATCGATCCGGATCGCCCTGCCGTCGCCTTTGGCGAGGGCGATGACCAGGCGCATGCCCAAGCCGCCGGAACGCACCGGGTCGAACTCGGGCGAAAAGCCTTCGCCCTCGTCCTCGACGGTGATTTCCAGGCAGCTATCCACCCGGCGGACCCCGACCGTCACCCGGCCCTGCCCGTATTTCAAGGCGTTGGTGACGAACTCCGTGGTGATCAGGCCGAGCGGCGTGAGGTGATCGGCGGCCAGCATGATGGGCTCGGCCGCAAGCTCGATCGATCGACCCTCCGCCTGATCGGTCAGCGAGGTGCGCAGATCGGCAAGCAGGCCCTCGAGGTAGCTGGCGGCGTTGGACTCCACCACCGAGCCGCCCTGGTACAGCCGGCGATGCACCGCCCCGATGGTCAGCACACGCTGCGCCGCCTCCTGCAGCTGCAGGCGCGCCTCCGGCTCGGCGAGGGTTCGCGCCTGTAGCTGCAACAGCGTCTGCACGAGTTGCAGGCTGTTCTTCACGCGGTGATGGACCTCCTGCATCAGCAGATCCTTCTCCCGCAAGAGCGAGTCCTTCATGGCGGAGGCCTCGGCCAGCGCCATTTCCGAGCGCCTGCGTGCGGTAACGTCGCGCGAGACCGCCACCAGCCGCCCGGGCCGGCCCGTCGTGTCGGCCACCGGCACGACGGACACGTCCCACCATTTCGGGGTGCCCTTTGCCGTCGGACCGAAGCTCTCGAAGTGGCCGGGCTCGCCCTGCGCCGCGGCGGCGACGATGCGCCGGATCTGCTCGGCCTGCTCGGCCGGCCAGAGGTCCGCCCAGGGACTCCCCTGCAACGCCTCCAGCTCGTCCACCTCCATGAGGAAGAGCCCGTTGGCGTTCATGAATTGCAGCCGTCCCTCCAGGTCGAGCACGTTGATGCAATCGGTGCTGGCCTCGAGCACGCTGCGCGCGAACGCCTCGCTCTGCTGCAACGCCACCTGCGACTGACGCTTCTCGATGGCCACGGCCAGCGTGTTGGCGAGCGCCTGGAGATAGGCGATGTCGGGCTGACTGAAATCGCCGGCGTCGCGGCGGTCCACCTCCAGCACCCCGAAGGCTTCGCCCTCGCCCCGGACGATGACATTGATCGCCCGGTTGATGCCGTGCTTGACCAGGATCGGCGGGGTTCTGAAGCGGCTTTCCGTGGCGAGCTCGTTGGAGATGACCGGATCGCCGGTCTTGAACGCGTATCCGGCCGGGCTCTCCGTCTCGGCGCCGAGCCGCACCCTGCCGATCTCATCGGGGCTCCAGCCCACCCCGGACTGCAGCAGGAACGCATGCTCGTCGGGGAGATAGGTGAGAATCTTGGCGTAGTGATCCTGCATGCCTTCGGCGGCAACCCGGCACACTTCGTCCAGCAGCGGCTGCACCTCGTCCTGGCGCAGCACGAACAGGCCGAAATGCGCGATCAGCTGCTGCTGGCGGAGGCGGTTGTGCAGCTCCGAAGCATGGAGGTCTTGAGGAGGGCTCGACATCGGCGGGCCTCGGCTCGATCCGGCGTTGAAGGAGCATCGGACGCCCGGCAGGGCGGAATGCCCTGCGCGCAACCGAAGGAGGGCGCCGCCTGCGTAACAGATATTATACTAGCCCAGGGTTCAATCAAGACTATGGCAGCCTTGCTCCCCCTCGGGCGCCTTCGGCCGATTTCGAGTCAGGCGATCACGCGCTAGCCTGGGCTCGGCAATCGGAGATCGCGCCATGTTCACCACCCGCCCGGAGATCGCCGGCACCTTCGGCGTGGTCGCCAGCACCCACTGGATCGCCAGTCAGGTCGGCATGGCGGTGCTGGAGCGCGGCGGCAACGCCTTCGACGCCGCGGCCGCCACCGGCTTCACCCTGCAGATTGCCGAGCCGCACCTGAACGGCCCCGGCGGCGACGCGCCGATCCTGGTGCACGACGCCCGCCGCGGCACCCAGCACGTGGTCTGCGGCCAGGGCGTTTCCCCCGCCGCCGCGACGCTGCAGCACTTCGCCGGGCTCGGCCTTGCGCTCATCCCCGGCACCGGCCTGCTGCCGGCGATGGTGCCCGGCGCCTTCGACGCCTGGGCGGTGCTGCTGCGCGAATGGGGCAGCTGGGAGCTGGCGGACGTGCTGGCCTATGCCATCGGCTACGCCGCTCAGGGCATCCACCTGGTGCCCCGGATCGCCGCCACCGTGGAGACGGTGCGCCCGCTGTTCGAGGCGGAGTGGCCGACCAGCGCCGCCCTCTGGCTCCCGGGCGGCGCCGCCCCCTCGCCCGGCAAGCTGTTCGCCAACCCGACGCTCGCCGCGACCTATCAGCGGGTCTGCCGCGAGGCGACGGGACGCACCCGCGAGGGGCGCATCGACGCCGCCCGCAACGCCTGGTACCGCGGCTTCGTCGCCGAGGCGATCGGGCGCTTCTTCCGGGAGAACGAGGTGCTGGACGCCTCGGGACGGCGCCACCGCGGCCTGCTGACGGCCGAGGACATGGCGGCCTGGTCGGCGAGCATCGAGAGCCCCCACTCCTACGATTACGGCGGATACACCGTGCTGAAATGCGGCGCCTGGAGCCAGGGGCCGGTGTTCCTGCAACAGCTCGCCTTGCTGAAGGGCTTCGACCTCGCCGGCATGGACCCGGTGGGCGCGGACTTCGTCCACACCGTCGTGGAGTGCGCCAAGCTCGCCTTCGCCGACCGCGAGGCGTTCTACGGCGATCCCGATGCCGTCTCCGTGCCGCTGAACACCCTCCTCTCGGACGCCTACAACGATGAACGGCGCGCCCTTATCGGCAGGGAGGCGTCACTCGCGCTGCGTCCCGGCGAAGTCCCGGGCTGCGGCGGGCCGGTGGACCACGAAGCCGCCGGACGCACCGCGCTGCTCGCCCAGGCGTCCGGCGTGGGCGAACCGACACTGGCGCAACTCGGCGCGCTCGGCGGCGACACGTGCCACGTCGATGTCATCGACCGGCACGGCAACATGGTCAGTGCGACGCCTTCCGGCGGATGGCTGCAATCCTCGCCGACGATTCCGGAGCTTGGCTTCTGCCTCGGCACCCGCGGCCAGATGTTCTGGCTGCGCGACAACCTGCCGGCCAGCCTGCGCCCACGCACCCGGCCGCGCACCACCCTCTCGCCCGGCATGGCCCTGCGGGACGGCAAGCCCTGGATGGCCTTCGGCACACCCGGCGGCGAACAGCAGGACCAATGGGCGCTGACCTTCTTCCTGCGCATGGTGCATCACGGCCTCACCATCCAGCAGGCGATCGACATGCCGAGCTTTCACAGCGAGCACTGGCCGAGCAGCTTCTGGCCGCGCGCCGCCTGGCCGGGGAAACTGGTTCTGGAGGGACGCTTCGACCCAGCCACGCTGGAGGCGCTGCGCGGCCGCGGCCATCGTGCCGAACTGGGCGGCGACTGGTCGGAGGGCCGGCTCTCCGCGGCACGGCGGGAGGAGGATGGACAGCTTTTCGCCGGAGCAAATCCCAGGGGGATGCAAGGGTATGCGGTGGGACGGTAGGAAGGCACCGGCCGCACGCTCAGGCAGGACTCGCCCATTCCCGCCAGAGCAGGATCAGCGCGGACATGATCGCCGGGCCTAGGAACAGGCCCAGCAGCCCCCACACTTCCAGCCCACCCAGGATGCCCAGCAGCACCCACAGGAAGGGCAGCCGGGTCGCGCCGCCGATCAGCACGGGGCGGACGAAATGGTCGGCGCAGAACGCCAGCACCAGCCCGAAGGCGAACAGCGCGATCGCCGCTGCCGTCGCGCCTCGCGCCACGAGCAGCAGCGAGGCGATGCCAACCGCCACCGGCGCGCCGAACGGCACGATGGCGGCGACCGCCGACAGCGCGCCGCCGATCGTCGGATGCGGCACGCCGGTGATGGCATAAGCGACGCCGAGCAGAAAACCCTCCCCCAGGCCGACCAGCACCAGCCCATCCACCGTGCCGTGGATGGAGGCGATGATCTGCTCGGCGACGCGCTCGCCGCTCGGCCCGAAGGCCCGCCGGCTGACCCGGCGCATCTGCTCCGTCAGGCCCAGCCCGTCGCGAAACAGGAAGAACAGCGTCAGCAGGGTAAAGCCGAACAGCACGATGCGGTGGACCAGCATGCCGCCGATGTGGCGGCTGAAGGCGACGGTCTCGCCGCGGTTGAAGCGCCGCAGCAGCTCGGTCGAGCCCTCCCGGGTGCCGAGATTGTCGCGCCACCAATCCGCCACCATGCTGCTGCCGAACGGCAGGTGTTGCACGGCGTCGGGCACCGGAATGCCGTTGGCCTGCGCATCGCGGGCCCAGTCGAGGATCGGATGTATCTCGCGGCTGATCTGCACCGCGATCAGCGCCACCGGCACAACGAAGACCAGCGCCACGCCCAAGGTGAAACAGCCCGGCACCAGGACGTTGTGCCGACCAGGCGGCCACCGGCGCCGGGCCCGCGCGTAGAGCGGCCAGAGGGCGATGGCAAAGACCCCGGCCCAGGCGAGCGCCGGGAGAAAGCCCCGCAAGGTCCAGAACCCGAGCAGGATCAACCCCGTGGCGAGCACGATCCGTGCCGCCTGCTGCCCCGGATGCCGCCCCTGCGTTGCTTCCCCGAAGGAACGGATTTCCAAGGCTTCGCCCGTGCGCGAGGCGTGCGCCACGGATTTGGCGGGGGCGAGCGGGAGAGCCCCTCGGCTTTCTATCTCTGTGGTCATCTAATGGAACCGCGTTGCAGCATAGGGTTTCGGATCGATCCCCGGCGCCTGGCCGGCAATCAGCCGCGCCACGAGGCGACCGCTGGGTGGCCCGCCGCTCATGCCGAAATGGCCGTGACCGGTTGCGAGATGCAAGCCGGGGCGGCCGGGCGCCGGGCCGAGGATCGGCAGGCTGTCGGGTGTCGAGGGACGAAAGCCCATCCAGTAGCGCACCTTCTCGCCGCGCAACGCAGGAAACAGCCGCTGCGCATGCTGCACCAGGATTCTCGCTCGGTGCTCGTTCGGTGGCGCATCAAGGCCGGCGATTTCCACGGTGCCGGCGATGCGCAACCCGTCCTCCATGGGCGTCACGCCGAAGCCGCGGCTCTTGTTGCTGAGCGGCAGGGCTGGGCGGACTTCCGGGGAGAACAGCATGGCGTGGTAGCCGCGCTCGGTCTCGAGCGGCACGCGCACGCGCAGCGGATCGAGCAACTGGCGCGAGAAGGCGCCGGCGGCGACGACGACGTGCTCGGTGCTGCGGTTGGCGATGTTGGTCATCACCATCCAGCCGCCGCCGTCGCCCGGGATCAGCTTGGTGGCCCGCTCGGCGACGAGCTGGCCGCCGGCGGCCTGGAAACGCTCGCCGAGGCTGACCACCAGGCGCTGCGGGCTGATCGTGTAGCCGTTGCCGGGCACCAGCAGGCCGCGCGAGATGTCGCGCGCGATGCCCGGGAACATCTGGCGCAGGTCGTCGGCGTTCAGGGTTTCGGTGCGGATGCCGTGCCGCTCGCGCACCTGGCGCTCGATTGCCATGGCGGGGCTTTCGGCCTCGCCCTCCCAGATGTGGACCTGGCCCGAGGGACGGATCAGGTCGTGGTAGAGTTCCGGGCCGAGCAGCTCCTGCCAGCAGGTCAGGGTTTCCCGGTGCAGGGCGCGCATGGCGTCGGAGATCTCGAGGACGCGCGAGAGCCGGCCGGCCTCGATCCAGCGCAGCAGCCAGGGCAGCGCGCGCGGGAAGTAGCTTGGCCGGACAGACAGGGGCCCGAGCGGATCGGCGAGCCAGCCCGGCACCTTGCGCAGCATCCCCGGCATGGCGATCGGCACGGCGGTGTCCGGGCTGAGCAGCCCGGCATTGCCGAAGGAGGCGCCGCCGGCCGGCGGCAGCGGGTCGATCACCGCGACGTCCAGCCCGGACCGCTGGAGGTAGAGCGCCGTCGACAGGCCGGCGACGCCTGCTCCGACGACGATTGCGCCATGCCGGGCAAGCGTCATGTTCCCTCCATTCCTATGTTCGGTCAGGTGCCGGCGCCGGTCCGCGCGGCACGCCAGCGCCGCAAGGAGGCGTCGAGCAGCAGCACCAGGCCGGTGATGCCGATCAGCACGGCGCTGACGGCGGCGATCGTCGGCTCGATCTGCATGTGCAGGCTGTTCCAGATGCGCACCGGCAAGGTCTGCGCCCGAATGCCGGTGAGGAACAGCGAAATGATGAGCTCATCGAAAGAGGCGAGAAAGGCGAAGAGCGCGGCGGAGATGATCCCGGGCGCGGCGAGCGGCACCACGACGCGCAGGAACAGCCGCAGGCGGCTGCTGCCGAGGCTGAGGGCGGCGCGCTCGAGATTGACGTCCACGCCCTGCAGTGTGGCCAGCAGGATCAGCAGCACGACGGGGAGTGCGACGACGGCGTGGCAGCAGCCGATCCACAGCACGTTGCCGACCAGACCGAGCCTGGCCGAGAGAAAATACATGGCGATGGCGGTGATCACCGTCGGCACGATGACCGGGAGCAGGAGCAGGGAGAGCAGCAGCTTCTTGGCGGCGATCGGGCGGCGCACCAGGGCGTAGGCGGCGAAGAAGCCGATCGTCGTGGCGATGGTGCAGGCGATGGCGCCGATGACCAGGCTGTACCACAGGGCCGCCCGCCACTGATCGTCGCCGAGGAAGCGCGCGAACCAGCGCAGGGAGAGAGCGGTCGGCGGGAACTGGAGGTAGCCGGCGCCGCTGAACGCCAGGATGACGACGATGACGATCGGCGCCATGAGGAGCAGGCACATCGCGGTGACGTAGCCGGCGAGGATGCGCTGCATGTGTCAGGCGCCCATCAGCCGGCGCAGGTCGGTGATGCGGTAGTAGACGGCGTACAGCACGAGCGTGACGGCGAGCAGGAACAGCGACATCACGGCGGCGCTCTTCCAGTCCAGGGTGATTTCCACCGATCGTTCGATGAGCATCGCGACCATGACGTCGGAGGGGCCGCCCATCAGTGCGGGCGTGATGAAGAAGCCGATCGACAGGATGAAGACGATGAGTGCGCCGGAGAGGATGCCGTGGCGGCTGAGCGGCAGATAGACGCGCCAGAACACGGCGAAGCCGCCGGCGCCGAGGCCGCTGGCAGCGAGCAGCAGGTTGCGGTCGATGCTCTTCATCGTCGCGAACAGGGTGAGCACCATGTAGGGCAGCAGCACGTAGGTCATGCCGATGACGATGCCGAGCTTGTTGTAGAGCAGCGGCAGCGGCGCCTCGATCAGGCCGGCGCTTTGCAGCAGACGGTTGATGACGCCGGCGCGTCCGAGCAGCACCATCCAGGAGTAGGTGCGGACGATGATGCTGGTGAAGTAGGGGACGATGATGCAGAAGACGACGAGGGTGAAGCGCAGGCCACGCCGGTTGGCCAGATAATAGGCGATGGGGTAGCCCGCCAGCAGCACGCAGGCGGTGACCAGCAGGGAGATCCAGTTGGTGGCGAGGATCGCCTGCAGCACCGCGCGCGAGGCGATCACCGACGCGATCTGCTGAATCCCGCCCTCGGCAAAAAGCGCCTGCGTGAAGAACCATGCCAACGGCAGCACGAACACGAAAGCGAGCATCGCAAACGCCGGCAGCATCAGCACGCGCCGCTTCCTTCAGTCATGGGGTCAGCAGAATGCTGTGCGCCACCGGCCAATGGACGGCGATTTCTGCCCCCGGCTGCAGGTGGAGGCCATGCCCTGAATTGGGGCTGTCCATGGTCAGCTGTGTTGTCGGGCCGATGTCGATGGTGGTGCGGATGACGCTGCCGAGGAAGGAGCGGCGCCGCAGTATGCCGTTCGCCCGATTGGCGGCTGCATCGCCGGCTCCCCCGGCAAGCTTTTCCGGCCGTACGAACAGCGCCGCTTGCTGCCCCGGCTGGGCCGTGCCGTCGATGCGGCCGCGCAGCAGCAGGCCGTCGCGGGTGCGCAGCTCGGCCTCGCCCTCATGCACTTTTTCGATGCTGCCCTCGAGGAGATTGGCCTCGCCGAGAAAGCGTCCGACGAAGGCGTTGGCCGGCCGTTCGTAGATCAGGTCCGGCGGGCCGACCTGTTCGACGCGACCGCTGCTCATGATGGCGATGCGGTCGGACATGTTCATCGCCTCTTCCTGGTCGTGGGTGACGTAGATGACGGTCATCCCGAGGCGTTGCTGGATGTCCTTGATCTCCACCTGCATATCGTAGCGCAGGTTCTTGTCGAGGGCGCCGAGCGGCTCGTCCATCAGCACGATGGCGGGTTGAAAGACGATGGCGCGGGCGATCGCCACACGCTGCTGCTGACCGCCGGAGAGCTGTCGCACGGTGCGTCGGGCGAAGCGCTCGAGGCGTACCAGTTCGAGCGCCTCGCCGACCCGGCGGCGGATTTCGGGCTGCGCAACGCGCCGTGCGCGCAGCGGAAAGGCGACATTCTCGAAGACATCGAGGTGAGGGAAGATGGCGTAGTTCTGGAACACCATGCCGAAGCCGCGCCGCTGCGGCGGCACGGCGGTGAAATCCGCGCCATCGACGGTGATGCGGCCTTCGTCCGGCGCGATGAAGCCGGCGATCATCATGAGCGTGGTGGTCTTGCCCGAGCCGGAGGGCCCGAGCAGGGAGAAGAACTCGCCCGGGCGGATCGCCGCGCTGACGCTGTCGACGACGCGCTCGTTGCCGTAGCGCTTGGTCAGGCCGCTGAGTTCGAGGGCGCCCCTGCCGGCCGGCAAGGGCGCGCGGTTCATTGCGCCAGCCACTTGGACCAGGCGTCGCTCACCTTGGTCCGGTTCTCCGCCCACCACTCGATGTCCTGGCGGAAGCCCTTGGACTTGGTCCAGGGCAGGTGGGTGGCGGGATCGATCAGCTCCGCCGGCGCCTGTGCATAGGCCTTCTGGTTGACCGGGATCGCCTTGTAGGCGCGCAGCCACCGTCCCTGCACGTCGGGGCTGAGGCTGTAATCGATGAACTTCACCGCGGCCGCCAGGTTGCGCGAGCCCTTGGTGAGGCCATAGGCCTGCGCCAGTATCTCGTTCTGGTTCCACTGCGCGGCGACCGAGGCGCCGCCGGCGGCGGCAACCTGCACGCGGGTGCTCCAGAGCGCGCCAAGGACGACTTCCTTGTCGGCCAGCATCTGCGCCGACAGCGCGCCGGTATCCCAGAATTTCGGGACCGCCGGCTTCACCCGGGAGAGCGACTTGAAGGCGCGGTCGATGTCGACGGGGTAGATCTTGTCCATCGGCACGCCGTCGGCGAGCAGGGCGAATTCGAGGTTCGGCGCGCCGGATGCCATGTCGGCGAGCGTGCGCGGACCGGGGAATTTCCGGATGTCCCAGAACTCCGCCCAGGATTGCGGTTCCTTGCCGACGGGGTAGGCGGTGGTGTTGAAGCCGAGCACGAAGGCATAGACGAAGGAGCCGACCTGATACTGGCGGCGAACGCCCGGGTCGATGTCGGCGGGATCGGTGTAGGTGAACTCCTTGTACGGCATCGGCTCAAGGGCGCCGGCGCGCTCGAGCTGCAGGATGACGTCATCGCCGCTATCGATGACGTCGATGTCGGCCTGGCCGGCCTGGAACATGGCGAGCAGCTTGGCGGCGGTGGCGGCCACCGGCACGATCTCGATACCCGTTGCGGCGCGGAACGGATCGTAGACCGTCTGTTTCTTCACGTCGTCGAACACGCCGCCGGGCGTGCGGACGACGAGTTGCTGGGCCGCCGCCGCGCGGCGCATCCAAATCATCGGCGCGGCGAGAGGCAGCGTCGCCGCTCCCGCCAGCAGGCTGCGCCGTGTCGGTGTCAACGAAGTGATCATCTGCACCATCCTTCTTTCCGCACCCGCAGGGATGCAGCGATTTTCCCTCAAGCCAAGGCCCGGCTAGGCATTGCTCAGCACGCAGCGCGGCAGTTGCGTCAGCCGCTCCGGCCCTTCGGCGGTGATCAGCACGGTCTCGCTCAGCGACACGCCCGCGGCCGAGACGTACATGTGGAACACCATGTGCGGTTCCAGCCGCCATTGCGCCTGCGGATGGAAGGTGCGCGTGAAGTCGCTGGTGTGTGGCCCCGGATACGCGTAGTAGCCGAGCGTATAGCCGGTCATGTTCTCGTAGCGGTCGCGCAGACCGGCCTGCAGCACGCCGTCGCGCAGGATCGCGTCCACCTCGGCGGCGATCGCCCCCGGCCGCATGGCCGCGATCTGGCGGTCTTGCAGGGCGGCGAGCTGCTCCGCCGCTGCCGCAAGGGCAGGAGCCGGCTCGCCGATCGCAACGCAGCGCATGGTGCGCGCGCTATAGCCGGAGATGCGCGGCGTCAGCTCGATATGCACGACGTCGCCGGAATTGAGCGGCGTGTCCTCGAGATGGCCGTGCAAGAAATCCCAGCCGCGGGCGGCGGAGATCGGGCCGGGCGGCCCGGGATCGGCGCCGAGCTCGACGAAAGCGTTGACCGCGGCGCGGGCGGCCTCGCGCGCGGACGCGCCGGGCACGCAGGCGGCGGCGGCGCGCCGCAAGGCCTCGTCGGCAACGCCAGCCGAGCGCCGCAGCAGGTCGATCTCAGCCGGCGATTTGTGCAGTCGCAGCTGCCACACGACATTGCCGAGATCGACGAAGCGGGCACCCGGCAGGGCCGCCTGCAGCCGGGCGAAGCGGGCCAGCGGCATGCAGTAGGAATTGAAGTCGAGGCCGACCCTGGCCTGCTCCAGGCCCCGCGCCGCCAGTGCCGCGCGCAGCACCGGCATCGGGTCTTCCCAATCGCGGAAGGTCGGGACATCGGCCACCCAGCTGCGTTGCCGGCACGGCGCCGCGTCCAGCGCGCGGATCAGGAAAAACGGGTCGCCCTCGAGCGGGATGCCGACGCAGCGCCAGCGGTTCTCCGAGTTCCCGTAGCCGGTCAGCCAGGTCATCGCTTCGATTTCGTCGAACAGGGCGATGTCCACTTCCGCGGCCGCCATGCGCTGCCGGAGCAGCGCTACGCGGCTGTCGAATTCGTCGCGCGCGAAGTATGGGTGCATGGCTTGCTCCGAGGAAGAAAGGCGAGGGGCTCTGCCCCCAAACGCTGAAGCATGGGACCCGCTGGGCCCGTCGGCCCAGACCCTTTACTTGACGTCATGGGGTCTGGGGCCGACGGGCCCCAGCGGGTCCAGGGCGGAGCCCTGGCCTTGCTAACTGTTCCACTGGAATATGACACAGAATCCGATGTCCGGCCGAGGCCTCCCGCCAGGGCGGCGGCTCGATATCGCAGATCGCGCCGAGCTTACGCGGGCAGGCTCCCGCGAAGCGGCAGCCGGCGCCGGACGGCGCCGTGTCGACCAGGCGCATCTGCCGAGCGGCGCCGGCCGAGAGCAGCGCCTCGGTGTAGGGATGGTGCGGCGCGTGCAGCACCGCGTCCGCCGGCCCCCGCTCCATGGCGTGGCCGCGATACATCACTACAATTGTGTCGGCGATGTGCGCGATCACGCCGATGTCGTGGCTGATGAAGAGATAAGCTACGCCGAGCGTGTCGCGCAGGTCCTGCAGCAGGTTCAGCACCGCCGCCTGCACCGACACGTCCAGCGCCGAGACCGCCTCGTCACAGACCAGGAAATCCGGCCGGGTTGCCAGCGCGCGGGCGATGCCGACCCGCTGCTTCTCGCCGCCGGAGAGCTGGTGCGGATAGCGCGAGCGATAGGCCTCGGGCAGGCGTACCAGCTCCAGCAGCCGCGCCACCTCCCGACCCGCGGCGGCGCCCTGCGCCAGGCCGAAATGCGCCAGCGGACGACGCAGGATCGCCTCCACGGTGCGGCGCGGATTGAGCGATCCGTCGGGATTCTGCAGCACGATCTGCGCGCGCCGGCGAAACGCCAGATCCGGCCGCTCGGGCACCGGTCGGCCGTCGAACGCGAGCCGCCCGCCGTCCGCCGGGAGCAGCCGCAGGATCAGCCGCGCCAGGGTGGACTTGCCGCAGCCGGACTCGCCGACGAGGCCGACGATTTCGCCGGGGTGGATTGTCAGCGACATGCCGTCCACGGCATGCACCCGGGTGCGCCGGCGCCGCAGCAAGGTGGGGCCGCCGAACCCGCGCGTCAGGCCCTCGACGTCGACGAGCGGCGCAGCGGCGCTCGGCCGGCTGGGCGCCACGGGGTCGAGCAGAAGCGGCAGGTCGGCGACCAGCGCGTGGCGGTGGCAACGCACGCGGCGCGCCGGGCCGGCCGGCAGCATGGCCTGCGGCTCTGCGCAGGCCGCCACGGCGAGCGGGCAGCGCGGGCGGAAGTTGCAGCCGGGATCGGGGCTTCGCAGGTCCGGCAGCGCGCCCGGGATCGGCAGCAGGCGGCGCGCGCGGGCCTCAGGTCGAGGCAGCGCGCCGAGCAGCCCCCGCGTATAGGGATGGCGCGGGGCGGCAAGCACGGCCGCCGTCGGGCCGGTTTCCACGGTGCGACCGGCATACAGAATCGTCAGCCGATCGCAGAGCCGGCCGACGATGCCGAGATTGTGGCTGACCAGCAGCATCGACAGGCCGCGGCTGGCGCGCAGCCCCTCCAGCAGATCGAGGATCTGCGCCTCTATCGTCACGTCCAGCGCCGTGGTCGGCTCGTCCAGCAGCAGCAGCTCGGGCTCGCCGGCCAGCGCCGCAGCGATCATGGCGCGCTGCTTCATGCCGCCGGAGAGCTGATGCGGATAGGCCTGCATGATCTCGGCGACGCGGGGGATGCCGAGCTCCCCGAGCAGGGCAGCGGCGCGGGCGTAGGCTTCGGTGCGCGGCAGACGCTGGTGCGTCAGCATCGGCTCCGCGACCTGCAGGCCGATGCTGAGCGCCGGGTTCAGCGCCGCGGCGGGGTCCTGGAACACCACGCCGATACGCCGGCCGCGCAGCGCCGCGGCATCGGCCAGCAGATCCCGGCCGTCGAATTCGGCGCGTCGCGCGCTGACGGAGGCCGCTTCGCCGAGCAGGCCGAGTGCCGCCAGCACCACGGTGGATTTGCCGGAACCGGATTCCCCGACCAGCCCCAGCACCTCGCCGCGCGGAATGGCGAGCGACACATCATCGAGCGCGAACAGCCGGGCGTACGGCGTGGCGTAGGAGACGGAGAGCCCTTCGACGGCGAGGATCGGCGCCGCCGCCTCAGCCACCGGCGCGGCCCCGCAGCCTGGGATCGAGGAACTCGCGTAAGCCTTCGCCGAACAGATTGACGGCGATCAGCAGCACGCAGAGTGAAAAGCCGGGCGCCAGGCCGATCCACGGCGCCCTGTCGAGGAACTCCCGGCTTTCCGCGATCATCAGCCCCCACTCGCTGCCCGGCGGCTGCGGACCGAGGCCGAGGAAGGAGAGCGAAGACCCCAGCAGGATCGCGAAGGTGACGCGAAGACCGCTCTCGACGATGATCGGCGGCCAGGCGTTCGGCAGGATTTCCCGCGCCAGGATCGACACCGCGCCCTCGCCGCGTGCCCGCGCCGCGGTGACGAAATCCTCCTCGAGCAGGCCGAGCGCCACGGCGCGGCTGAGGCGGGCCAGGATCGGCACATAGACGATGCCGACGGCGAGCACCGTCTTGAACAGGTTGGGCGGCGTCACCGCCAGGATCAGCAGGCCGAGCAGCACCGGCGGCAGCGAGATCAGCAAGTCGATGGGGCGCATGATCGCTTCTTCGACGAGGCCGCGATGAAATGCCGCGAGCAGGCCGAGCGGCACGCCGACGGCCAGGCTGAGCGCGGTGGCGCCGAAACCCATGACCAGCGAATAATGGGCGCCGGCCAGCACGCGCGAGAGCACGTCGCGGCCGAACTCGTCGGTGCCGAACCAGTGCGCCGCGCCGGGAGGCACGAAGCGGAAGCGCACGGCGAAAGCGGTCGGGTTGTACGGGGTGATCCACGGCCCGATGACGGCCAGCACGGCGATCGCGCCGAGCACCGCACCGCCGAGCAGCAAGGTACCGGGCAAGCGGCGTGAAGCGGCGTGCCGCAGGGCGGCGGCACTCATGCGTGGGCGCCGACGCGGATGCGCGGGTCGAGCAGGGCGTAGCCGAGATCGGCGATCAGATTGGCCAGCGCGTAGATCGTCGTCACCACCATCATGCCGGCCTGCAGCAGCGGAAGATCATGGTGGTCGATGGCGAAGATCAGCAGCCGGCCGAGGCCGGGATAGGCGAACACCGTCTCCACGACGACGACACCGCCGATCAGCAGGCCGGCGTCGATCGCCAGGATGGTGATGGTCGGCAGCAGCGCGTTCGGCAAAGCGTGGCGGCCGAGCACCAGCCGGGCGGGCAGGCCTTTCGCACGAGCCGCCAGCACATACCGGCTCTCAAGCGCCTCCAGCATCGACGAGCGGGTGAGGCGCGAGACATGCGCGATCAGGCCGATCGACAGCACGAACACCGGCAGCACGAGATGCGACAGCCAGGCCAGCAGATCGCCCCCATCGAGCGGCGCATAGCCGGTCGCCGGCAGCCAGTGCAGCCAGGCCGCGAAGATCAGGATCAGCAGGATCGCCCAGAAGAAATCCGGAATGGCGATGAAGCCGAGCTGCATCAAAGTGAGCGCGCGATCCACAGCAGTGCCGCGATGCGTCGCGGCGTGCACGCCGAGCAGGATGCCGAATACCGCGACCAGCAGGAAACTGCTGCCGGCGAGGATCGCCGAGTGGCCGAGCGCCTCGAAGATGAGCGGGCCGGCCGGCCGATCCATCACCAGCGAGCGGCCGAGATCGCCGTGCAGCAGCGCCGAAAACCAGTGCCAGTACTGCAGCGGCAGCGGATCGTGCAGGCCGAGCCTGTCCTCCAGGATGGCGACGGCTTGCGGCGTCGCGTATTCCCCGAGAATGGCGTAGGCGACGTTGCCCGGCAGGATGTGGATGATGCCGAAGATCAGCACCGACATCGCCCAGACCACGCCCAGCATCGCCAGCAGCCGCCGGGCGAGATAGAGGCCCACGCTCAGGTTATGGTGGCGTGACGCAGGTCGAACCAGCGCATCGGATGGGTCTGCACGTTCTGCACGGCGCTGCGATAGGCGCAGGCGAAATTGACGGCATAGGCGAAGAAGCCGCAGGGATCGTCGTTGAGCGCGTGCTGCATGGCGATGTATTGCGTCTTCTGCTGCGCCACATCGCCGGTCAGCCGCGCCGCCTCGAGGGCCTTGTCCACTTCGGTGTCGCTGTAGTGCCAGAGCTTCTCGTTCCAGCTCGCCTTGGTATGCAGGAACGGATAGGTGCTGGTGTCGATGGTCGGGCGGGCGAAATAGCCGTCGATGTAGAGCGGCGCCTTGCCGGAGACCTCGGCGTCGTAGCTGGCGAACGGCACGCGCTGCACCGTCAGGTCGAAGCCGGCGGGCTGCGCCAGTTGCTGCAGCGTGACGCCGAGCCGCTCGCGCACTGGCCGCCCGACCGGGACGATGATCGGCACCTGGATGCCGCTGGGATGCCCGGCCTCGGCCAGCAGCTTGCGGGCCGCCGCCGGATCGGCGGCGCTGACGGGGATGTCGCGGGCGTAGAACGGATGCGTGGGCGGGATCGGGCTGATGGTCGGCGCCCCCTGACCGAACAGGGTCAACTCCACCACGTCGCGCCGGTCGATGCCGAGCTGGAAAGCGCGGCGCACCCGCACGTCGTTGAACGGCGCCGTGGTGTTGTTCATGATCGCCGCGTCCCAGGACGCCGTGGCGACGCTGTCGACGCGCAGGTCGGACTTGCCCTTCAGCTGCGCCACCTGCTCGAGCGGCAGGTCCCAGACGATGTCGAGATCGCCGGCCTGCAGCGCGGCGATCCGCACGCTCATCTCCGGGATGATGCGCAGCTCGACGCCGTCCACCTTCGGCAGTCCCGCCTCGTAATAGTGCGGGTTCCTGGCCAGCACCAGCCGGTCGCCGGGCGTGTAGCTCACGAACATGAACGGGCCGGTGCCGATCGGCTTGGTGGTGAGCTGGTCCACCAGGTCGCGCGGCACGATCTTGACCTGGCGGTCGGACAGGATGTCGGCAAAGCCGCCATACGGAAATTTCAGCAGGAACACCACGGTGTAGGGGTCGCTGGCGGCGACGCTGTCGACCATTTCGTAGTTGCTGCGCGACGGCGCCGCGTTCGCCGGGTCGAGCATGCGCTTGTAGAAAGCGACGACGTCGTCGGCAACCATCTCGCGCCCGTTATGGAATTTCACGCCGTGGCGGAGGTGGAATGTCCACTGCTTGAGGTCCGGCGTGTAATCCCAGCTCTCCGCCAGGTCGGGCTCGATCGTCAGGTCCTCGCGCATGCGCGTCAGGCCGTTGAACACCAGGCAGTCGTAGATGTATTCGTCGCCGATGGTCGCCTTCATCGGATCGAGGGTGGCAAGCGAGGTGCCGATCGCGATGCGCAGCACCGATTGCGCGGCGTGCGCGGCCGGGCTTGCGGCGAGTGCCAGCGTGCTGCCCATGAGGGCCCGACGCGTGAGTTCCATAATCCGCTCCTTCGGGGCTGACCGCAATGCGTGTCCCAGAGATAAGCAGCGGCGCCCCGTCCGGTCCAGCACGATCGGGGGGCACGATTGCAAGCGGGCAGTGAAGCCGTCAGATTGCCGCTCCCGCTTCGGAGGTGGCATGACGCCGGTTCGCCTGTTGCCTGAAGACGCTGCGCCGTACTCCCCCGGAGGACGATTGTCCGGAGCGGTCTCGCGCGCGGTGCGCGCCGGTGATCGCGTGTTCCTCAGCGGCGCGACGGCGCTCCGGCCGGACGGCTCGGTTGCCGGGCTCGGCGATGCCGCGGCGCAGGCGGAGGCGACGCTCGACGCCATCGAGACGGCGCTGCAGGCGTCCGGCGGCAGCCTCGCCGACATCACCCGGCTGACCACCTGCCTGGTCGATCGCGGCCACCGCAAGGCGGTGTACGACGTCATCGGCCGGCGCCTCAAGAATGTGTTCCCGGTCGGCACCGGCCTGGTCGTCGCCGGCCTGGTGCGCCCGGAGCTGATGGTGCAGATCGACGCCGAGGCGGTGCTCGGCGGCGTGCAGCGGCTGCGCACCTTCGCGCTGAAGGATTGGTACGGCCAGGACATCGCCTGGCAGGGCGCGATGGTGGCGGCTGGCCGCGAGGAGATCTTTTTGCGCGGCCAGACCGGCTCGGCGCTGGACGGCAGCGGTATGGCAGGCCTGGGCCGGCGACCGGAGGACGCGGCGGCGCAGGCCGACCTGGCGCTGACCAATCTCGCGACGTTGCTGGGCGAGGCAGGCAGCGGGCTCGAGGACATCTGCAGGATCACCGTCTTCATCACCGACCGCGCCTATCGCGAGGCGGTCTATCCCGTGATCGGCCGGCACCTCCGCGGCATCCATCCCGTTTCCACGGGCGTGATCGTGCCGGCGCTCGCACGCCCCGAGCTGCTGTTCGAGATCGATGCCCAGGTGATGCGAAGCGGGGCCGGCGCGCATCGCCGGGTGCGGCCCTATCACTCCAGCGCCGTGCGCTACGGCACGATGAGCCAGCCGCTCGACTGCGATTTCTGCATGGCGGTGCGCGCGGGCAGCCTGGTCACGCTGCGCGGCCAGACCGGCACCGATCTCGATGAGGTGATGCATGGGGCGGGCGACGCCGTGGCGCAGGCGGAGCAGGCGATGGCCAATGTCGCGATCTTGCTCGCGGAGGCGGACGCCGGGCTCGCCGACGTGGTGAAGGCGACGGTCTATGTCACCGACCGCGCCTTTCTCGCCGGTGTCTGCGACGTGGTGTTGCGCCACCTGGCCGGTGTCGCGCCGGCGTTCAGCGCGGTGGTGGTCAAGGGTCTTGCGAGCCCGGAGCTGCTGATGGAAGTCGATATCACCGCGGTGACCTGAGGCGAGCGCCTTATACCAACGGTCACAAGTGATGACCGGTGGTATAAGTCTTTGTTTGGCGCGCCGCCGCCCACCAACCCGGCGCGCGATACCAGTTCTCGGGCGCCCCGACTGATGGCCGTCATATCAGCGAAAGCGGGAATCCCCATGTGCCGCGTGGACCCCCGCTTTCGCGGGGGTGACGATAAGGGGTGGCACTCTGTGGGACCTTGTATTACGCACTCAAGTAGTCCCATGCCGAGAGCGCATGCACTTTGACGACGTGCAAGAACTCGTCGATCGTTACGTGCTCGTCGGCGCGGCCCATGCTCACCGGCGAGGGTCCGTAGAGATAGGCCGGCACGCCGCGATAGCGCCAGTAGCGGCTGTCCGAACCACCGAGGCTGCACAGCGGCAGCGGTGTCACGCCGATCAGCGCCTGCACGTTCGCCTGGATGATGCGCACCATCTCGTGTTCCGGGTCGGCCATGCTCGGCTGGTAGCTGTGGGCCTCCAGCATGTCGAGCGTGGCTCCCGGATGGCTGGCAACCAGCGACGTCACCTCGGCCAGGATCGCGTCGCGGTCGAGACCGATGGGAATGCGCAGATCGACCTCCAGCACGCAGCGATGCGGGATCGTGTTGATCTTGGTGCCGCCCTCGATGGTGCCGGTGTTGACGGTCAGCATGCGCACCACCTCGGCGGCACCCGTTCCCATGCCGCGCTCGGTCGCGGCGATCGCCTCCGGCGTGCCGAGCGCGCGTTCGACCGCCTCGGGCAGTACCGGCTTGCGGCCATGCAGCGTCTCCAGCGCGGTGATGATCGCCGCCATGATCTTGATCGGGTTGGCGCTGAGATGGGGGTAGCCGCCATGCCCTCCCGGCGCGGCGAC
>JAFAYM010000291.1 GCA_019240395.1 Acidisphaera sp.
GCCTGTCCTCGCGCCGCCAATTCGCTCAACTCAGGATGTCCAACAACACCTCAGCCTGTCCCGCTTTCACGAAGAGTTGGCGCCAATCTATGAAACAGTGAGATTGTTGTCGAGAGCGCTCCCGCCAGATGTCACGCTGGTAGGTTATTCGGGCGCCCCCTGGACAGTCGCCACATACATGGTTGAAGGCCGAGGCGGCGGCGCGTCCGCGCATGCGATCGTCAAGCAATGGGCGATGATCGATCCGAACAGCTTTCAATCTCTCATCGACCTGCTAACGCGGGCCGCAATTGAGTATCTTGACCGACAAATTGAGGCTGGAGCCGAGGCACTTCAGTTGTTTGATAGCTGGGCAGGCATCCTACCTGAGCCATGCTTCCGCCGCTGGTGCGTTCAGCCGGTTGCGGTAATCATCGAAGCGATCAAGGCCCGCCATCCGTCAATTCCGATCATTGCCTTTCCTCGCGCGGCGGGGCTTCTTTACAACGGGTATGCCGAAGCAACAAAGGCCGACTGTATTGGTCTTGATACGACTGTGCCGCTTGGATGGGCCGTAGAGAACGTGCAGCGCAAACTGAATCGTTGCATTCAAGGTAATCTGGACCCTGTGGCGCTCGTTGCTGGGGGCAAAGCAATGAGGGATGAAATTGAGCGCATCCTGCGCGTCGCAAGCAACGGCCCGTTCGTGTTCAACCTCGGCCACGGCATTCTGAAGACGACACCTCCCGAGCACGTGAAAACGCTTGTCAAGCAGGTGCAGGCTTGGTGCGCCTAAAACCAAACATCCTTTGTGATTTCCGCTTCTCGCTCAAAAAGACCGCAGCTTTTTGCGGCGGTTAAGGACTTTTCGTGACCGTCAACGCGCTTAATTTTACTGTGTCATAAAATTCTTGCGCGGCTCGACGGTGGTTTGTCAGTGATGGAGATTCTCACTCGTGGAGGCGGGTTGTGGGTCTCGAAGTGGTCAGCCGGGGCAGCGAATCACGGTTCACCGCCTATGTCGAGGCGTTGAACGGGACGTTGGGCCATGCGGATCGTGCCGCACCGTTCCGGTCGTACTGCGCCGGACTGTTGCTCCCCGGCGATCGCAAAAGCGTTGAGCCGATGGCCGCGCGCGTGGAACCCGGCCGGGTGCAGGCCACGCACCAATCGCTGCACCACTTGGTCGCCAAGGCCGACTGGTCCGACGCTGCCATGCTCGCCGCGGTGCGCCAGCAGGTGATGCCGGCGATCGAGCGTCATGGTGCGGTCCGTGCCTGGATCATCGATGACACCGGTTTCCCGAAGCAGGGCACGCATTCGGTCGGGGTGGCACGGCAGTACTGCGGTCAACTCGGCAAGCAGGACAACTGCCAGGTTGCGGTCAGCCTGTCGGTCGCCAACGACCACGCCAGCCTGCCCGTCGCCTACCGCCTGTATCTACCTGAGGCATGGGCCAATGACCCTGCCCGGCGTGGCCGGGCCGGTGTGCCGGACGACGTGGCATTCCAGACCAAGCCGCAGATCGCACTGGCACAGATCCGTACAGCGCTCGACGCCGGTGTCGCCCCGGCCATGGTGCTGGCCGACGCAGGCTACGGCGTGGACACCGCTTTCCGCGACGGTATCACCGACCTCGGTCAGGCCTATGTCGTCGGCATCCAGTCCTCCACCAGCCTTTGGCAACCCGGAACGGAGCCCCTGCCGCCAAAACGGTGGAGCGGGCGCGGTCGACCTGCCTCGCTGGTCCGCCGCGACGGCGAGCATCAGCCCGTATCGGCCAAGAAACTGGCCCTCGCTCTGCCCGGGAAAGCCTGGCGTAAGATCACGTGGCGTGAAGGCACCAACACGATGCTCGCGTCCCGCTTCGCCACCGTGCGCGTTCGCCCGGCACATCGCGACTACAACCGCACGACGCCGCGGCCGGAAGAATGGTGTCTGATCGAATGGCCCACCGACGCGGCGGAACCGACGAAATACTGGCTGTCCACCTTGCCGGCAAACATCAGCCGCCGTGCCCTCGTCGATGCCGCCAAGCTGCGTTGGCGGATTGAGCGTGATTACCAGGAACTCAAGCAGGAACTCGGTCTGGGCCACTATGAGGGGCGCGGTTGGCGAGGCTTCCACCATCACGCCACGCTGTGCATCGCCGCCTACGGATTCCTGATCTCCGAGAGGGGCGCGATTCCCCCCTCCGCAGGACGCAACACCTCACTCGTCGCGGTATCTTCGCTACCCGACGGTCACCGACCTCGCGGATCCCCCAATCCGACCTGAACGCCACATTGCGGACTCCATCGCCTCAATGAGGCTCGCCATCGCCCGGGCGCTTGCCCGAACCCTCCTACGCTGCCCTTGCTGCCAACGCCACGCACAGCAGTCAGACTTATGACACAGTAAAACTAGTCACTGGAAGGGAAATTGCCGGTGTTACCGGATGTCTGGTGATCAATGAGCTGGCCACCGCCTTCGGCGGCTCGGTCAAAGGCGTGTTGGCGCGGCGATGCAAATGCATGGCGCCTCGGCCTGGACTGCACGGCAGGTAGAACGCGGCGAAAGCGGCAACACCGACTTGAGGCCTTCGCAACCTTCATCTGGACCCTTTTCCAGGCCGTCTTTATATCCCACTGCAGCATAACATCCGACGCGCCCGTTGAGACCAAGGAGGATCCTGTCCATGTCGACCACCGAACAGACGCGTCCGGTCACTGCCGAAAAGCCTCGTCAGGCGCGGATGCTGATCAACGGAGCCTGGGTGGACAGCGCGTCGGGGGCGGTGCTCAACGTCGAAAACCCGGCGAAGCGGAACATCATTGCAACGATCTCGCGAGGTGCGG
>JAFAYM010000002.1 GCA_019240395.1 Acidisphaera sp.
TCCGCTCCGCCACCCTGGTGAACGCGGAGATCGTCCGCCAGCCCGGCAAGCTGGGCGAGTTGGTCCCCGGCGCACACGCCGACCTGCTGGTGGTGGACGGCGACCCCTATGCCGACCTGGGCGTGTTCCGCAGCGACGGGTCGCGCCTGGCCGCCATCATGGTCGGCGGCCGCTTCCACAAGTTCGCGCTGTAGAGGATCATCACCCCACGCCGAACGGGTCGTCCGCGGAGCGGCAGGGCTCCGTGAACCAGTGGGCACCTTCTTCCGTCATATAGATGGCGTCTTCCAGCCGCACGCCGAACTCGCCGTAGATGCAGATCATCGGCTCGTCGCTGAAGCACATGCCCGGCACCAGGGGCGTGCGATTGCCGCGCACGAGGTAGGCTTCCTCGTGCACATCAAGGCCGATGCCGTGGCCCGTGCGGTGGGGCAGGCCAGGTACGGCGTAGCCCGGGCCGAAGCCGGCATCGGCGATCACCTGACGCGCGGCGGCATCCACCGCCTCGCACGGCGCCCCGAGCACCGCGGCGTCGAACGCCGCCTGCTGCGCGCGCTTCTCCAGGTTCCAGATCTCGCGCTGCCGCGCGGTGGGCTCGCCGAGCACGTAGGTGCGGGTGATGTCGGAGCGGTAACCCTCCACAAAACAGCCGGTGTCGATCAGCACCATGTCGCCCTCCCGCAAGGTCTGCGGGTACGGCACGCCATGCGGGTAGGCGGTGGCTTCGCCGAACTGCACGGCGCGCGACGCCGGCACCCCGCCCAGCTTGCGGTGGGCCTGGTCCAGGAAGTTCTGCACCTCGGTCGTGGTCATGCCGGGGCGCAGCGCGCGCGCCGCGGCCCGGTGCACGGCCAAGGTGATGTCCATGGCTACCTGCATCAGCGCGATCTCGGCGGGGGATTTCACCTGGCGGCAGGCGGCGGTGACGGAAGCGCCGTTGCTGAAGCCGAAGCTGTTGCCGGCGCGGCGCAGGCCGTCGACGGTATGGAACGGCGTCGCCGGATCGATGGCGATGGTGCCCGACGCGTAGCCTTTGCTGCGCACGGTGTCGATCACCAGCGCCGTCGGGTCCTCGTGCTCTTCCCACACCCGGACGTCGTCGCCGTGATGCAGCAACGTGCGCGTCTTCGGCTCCTCGAAGGCCGGGCTCAGATAGGCGATCTCCCCCTCCGCGGGGATCACCGCGCCGTGCAGCCGCTCCGTCAGGTTCAGGGCGATGCCGGCGAAGTAGCGCAGGCTGGTGGAGGTATCGAGGTAGAGCGCCTCGATCCCCTGGGCGCGCAGCAGGCGCTGCGCCTGCTCCACGCGCCGCACCAGCTCGGCCTGGCCGATCGGCGTGGCGCCGCCGGTCATCGGCGTCATGGCGGCCAGTTCCGCCTCGAAGGTCGAGCCGCCGACACCCAACACCATCGCTCCGCCTTTCCCGCTCCGCCACCGGCAGGCTAGCCGCCCCGAACAGGGGCCGGCAATGGCACGACAGTTGCTTCTCCGCCCTTGCGCCGCCACGCGAACAAGGCTTCGATCCCATTCCATGCCGGACAGCCTCGCCATCGGCGACCAACCCCTCGACGCGCGGCCTCGCGGCGGATCGGCCGCGGTGGTCGAGCGCGGCGGGCGCGTGGTGGCCGCGGCGCTGGCATGCTGCGGCGCCGCGGTGGTGGTGGTACCGCTGCTGCTGACGTTGTACCTCAGCGCGTTCGACGAATCGCTGATCGTGTTTCCGCCGCGCGGCTACACGCTGCGCTGGTACACCGGCATCCTGCCCGAGTTCGGCGGCGCGCTGCGCACCAGCGCGATCACGGCGGTGACGGCGACGGCGATCAGCCTGATGGCAGGCGTGCCGGCGGGCATCGGCCTGGCGCGCCATCGCTTCCGCGGTCGCGAGGCGATCGCGATGCTGCTGCTGGCGCCGCTGACGGTCCCGGGCATCGCCATCGGCCTCGGCATCTTCGTGCTGGCGGTGATGATCGAGGAGCGCACCGGCCTCGCGCTCAGCGGCACGGTGGGGCTGATGGCGGCGGCGCACGTGCTGGTCACGCTGCCCTGGGTGGTGCGGCTGTCGCTGGCGGCGCTCGCGAACCACGACATGGCGACGGAAGAAGCGGCGGCAAGCTTGGGTGCCTCCCCACTTCGGGTGATCTGGCGCGTCACCCTGCCGGCGATGCGTGGCGGGATCGTCGCCGGCGCGCTGTTCAGCTTCATCTGGTCGTTCGAGAACCTGGATATGACGCTGTTCCTGACCGCGCCGGGCGTCACCACCCTGCCGATCGCCGTGCTGGGCTACCTGCAATACCACATCGACCCGCTGGTGGCGGCGCTGGCGGTGGCGCAGATCGTGCTGGTGGGTGCCGCGCTGATCTTGCTGGACCGTATCGTGCCCGTCGCGCGCGCGGTGGCGCGATGAGCCGGCTGACGCTCGACCGGCTGGGCAAGCGCTACGGCGACGCCATGGCGGCCGACAGCGTCAGCCTGGACATCCCGCAGGGCGAGATGGTGGTGCTGCTCGGCCCGTCGGGCTGCGGCAAGACGACCACGCTGCGCATGGTGGCGGGCTTCGTGACGCCGACATCGGGCGATGTGCTGCTTGACGGGCGCAGCATCCTGCGCCTGCCGCCGCACCGGCGCGAGATGGGGCTGGTGTTCCAGAACTACGCGCTGTTCCCGCACCTTTCCGTCGCACGCAATGTCGCCTTCGGGCTGGAGATGCGCGGCACGCCGCGCCCGGAGCGCGAGGCGCAGGTGCAGCGCATGCTGGAGCTGGCGCGGCTGGAAGCCTTGGCGGAGCGGCTGCCGCGCGCGCTGTCCGGAGGACAGCAGCAGCGTGTGGCCCTGGTCCGGGCGCTGGCGATCCAGCCGCGCGTGCTGCTGCTGGATGAACCGCTGAGCAACCTGGACGCCGCGCTCCGCGCCGAGGTGGGCCGCGACATCCGACTGCTGCAACGGGAAGCCGGTCTGACCACTGTGATGGTGACGCACGACCAGGACGAGGCGATGGCGATGGCCGACCGGCTGGTGCTGATGCGCGACGGCCGCGTGCAGCAGACCGGCACGCAGGAGGACCTCTACGAGCGCCCCGCCAACCCGTTCGTCGCCGGCTTCATCGGCCGCAGCACCGTGTTGCGCGGCACGCTGCACGCCACGATGCACGGGGGCGACGTGTTCGCGACGGGCGGCGGCACGCTGCTTCTGGCCGGCCGCTACGCCGCGGACGGCGCCTGCACGGTGGCGCTGCGACCGGAACGGCTGCGCCTGGCGCCGCCGGGCGAGGCCGGACCCGGCAGCGCCGCCGGCACCGTGGAGTTGGCCAGCTACCTGGGCGCGGTGCGCGAGCACCTCGTGCGCCTGGGCCCCGAGCTGCGCCTGGTGGTGCGCGATCCCACCGCCGGCAACACCCGCCTGCATGCCCCCGGCGACGCCGTCGCCGTGCGATGGGACGCCGGGGCGGAACGGGTGTTCGACGCCGCCGACGCGCAGCTTCCATTTCTGCACCCCGAACCCATTGCCCCCGACACTCTCGGCACGAGGATGACCAGCGATGCGTGACACGATCCGCCTTGCGCGGCGCGGCCTGCTGGCCAGCGCCGCCGTTCTGCCCTTCGCCGCCACCCGTCCCGCCGCGGCCGAGGAGGGCCAGGTGGTGATCGCCACCTGGGGCGGCGACTACGCCAATCTGCTGCGCGGCAACGTGGACGAGCCGATCCTGGCGCCCGAGCACCTGACTGTCGTGCAGGACGTGGGCGACGAGGACCCGCGCATGGCCAAGATGTTCGCTCAACGCCGCCTGCCGCGCGGCAGCGACGACGTCGTGTGCCTGCAGGCCGTGCGCGCGCACGAGGCCAACCAGGCCGGGCTGCTGGAGCCGCTGGACGCCACCAAGGTGCCGAACCTGGCGCACGTGCTGCCGAATCTGCGCACCAGTTTCTACGGCCCGCACATCTACAGCCCGCAGGTGATCATCTACAACCCGGACAAAGTGCCCGACCCGCCCAAGACCTTCACCGATTTGCTGGATGCGAAATGGAAGGGCCGCGTCGGCGTCGGCGACATCAACTACTTCTACGTGATGATGGCGGCAGCGTTGAGCGCCACCGGCGACGCGAACAAGGTCGACGCGCCGGAGACGCAGGCGCTGGCGAGCAAGCTGAACGGGAATGGCCTGCGGCTCTATCCCTCCACTGATTCGATCGGCGCCGGCGTGAAGAGTGGCGAGATCGACGTGGGGCTGATGTGGCTGGCGCGCGTGATCATGTGGCAGAACGCCGGCATCCCGGTGAAGGCGAACTTCCTGCCCGAGGGCAACGTGCTCTATTTGTCCGGCATGGTGGTGCCGAAGAACGCCGGCAACAAGCCGGGCGCCTTCGAGTACCTGAACGCGATGCTGGAGCCCGCGGCGCAGCAGGCCTTCGCCGCGAAGATGGGCTACCTGCCCACGGTGGACAACGCCAAGCTGACCGGCAAGGTGGGCCAGCAGCTCGCCTTCCCCGATCCCGCGCCGAAGCTGGTCGTGCCGGACTACGACATCACGGGCAAGCTGCAGGGCCCGACCTCGGAATGGTGGAAGAAGAACATCCAGCACGGCTGAGATGGCGACGACCGGTCAGGCGCTTCGCCCCGCCCGTGCGGCGGCGCCGCTGTTGGCGCCCGCGACGCTGGTGGTGGCGGTGATGCTGGTCGCGCCGTTGCTGCTGGTGCTGCGCTTCAGCCTGGACCGCTACGACCCGACCGAGCTGATGATCGAGACGGTGACGGGCGCGAACTACCTGCGCTTCGCCGCCGACCCGTTCTACCGCGCCGTGCTGCGCACCACGCTGGGTGTCGCGGTGGCGTGCACCGTGCTGTGTTTGCTGCTGGGCGTGCCGATCGGCTACCGCTTGGCGCGAATGCGGGGGCGGTGGAAGACGGCATGCGTGCTGGCGACCGTGCTGCCGCTGGTCGTCGGCAGCACGGTGCGCGCGGTGGGCTGGATGATCCTGTTCGCCCGCGGCGGGGTGATCGACGCGACGCTGCGCGGTCTGACCGGGCACGGGCTGGAGCTGATGTACACCACGACGGCGGTGGTGTCGGGCATCGTGTCGATCAATCTGCCGTTCGTGATCCTGACGGTGCAGAGTGCGATCGAGACCATCGACGCAGAGCTTGAGGAAGCCGCGCAGAGCCTTGGCGCGGCACCAGGGCGCGCCTTCTGGCGCGTGGTCTGGCCCTTGGCGCTGCCCGGCATCACGGTGGCCGCGATCCTGTGCTTCATCCTGGCGATGAACGCCTACGCCACGCCGTACCTGCTCGGCGGTCCCCGCTTTCAGATGATGGCGCCGCTGCTGTTCTGGGAGTTTGGCACCAACAACAACTGGCCCTTCGCCTCGGCGCTGGCGCTGGTGCTGATGACCACCACGCTGGTGCTGACCGCCGCAGGCAACCTGCTCATCCCCCGCCGCTACCGGATCTGACCCTCCCGCAGCGCGGCTGATGCAGCGTATCGCCGAGCTGCGTCACCGCCTCTATCCCACCTGCTCCCTAACCGACGACGACTTGATGGAGCGAGGCGTCCTTTCCCGGTCGCCAGGAGCGGCGGAACCGTTGCCGAGCACGATCGATCATGCGTTTCTGCGGCAAGGCAGCGTATTTCCGCTCAAGGTCGTCAACGGGCTCGTATCATGCCCGCCCTAGACTTTGACCGTCGTTGCCCATTCGCGGGTGCCGGTTGATCGGATGCGGTCTGGGTTGCTGAGGAACCAGGTGTCGTGACGGTTGTCGCGCACCGTGGATGGCCGGGAGCCAACCGGGGCCGCTGCCGCTGCCGCGCGCGGCATGCATCAGCAGCAGCACGTCCACAACGGCGACGACGGTTCGGCTGCTTCCTTCTCTGCCGTGGCTGGAGCTGCGGATTTGACCAGCGGGCACGCAGCAGACCCTTGTCCGCGGCGGCTTCCCAGCGGGGCTTGGGGGGCACCGGCGGCGGTGGCGGCGGCACCGGCGCCGCCTCGAATGCCGGGCGCAGCACGAGCGACTGGCTGCCCTGGGCCAGGGTGATCGCGTCCGCCGCCACGTCGCGAACGGTCCATCCGCCGATCGCCTCGCCCGCAACCAGCACCCGCGTCCGGAGATTCGCGCCGGGTTGAAACAGGGCATAGCGTCCGGCCGGCGAAACCACGATCCCGGTGAGACGCGGCAATGGCTCGCCTTTTGGCGTCGCCACCGCGTCCGCCGGAGGTCTGCGACCCGGTGAGAACAGTGGCCTGGCGAGCAAACTCCGGACCAGCTCGGGCGCATCGACGACCGGCGGTTCCGGCGCGCTGACCTTGACCGGCATTGCCGTCGGGATCGGAGCGGCATCGGCACTGCCGGCAGCTTCATCCGGCCACGACAGCTCCAACCGGATCGTCCCCAGCAGAGCGATCGACAGCAGGGCGAACCCGAGCGGCACGATGCGGGGGATCATGGCGGGGTCGTGGCTTCGTCGAACCGCAGCAGCCGGCCGGCATTGGCCATGCCGACCAGCGTGCTCAGATTGTGCAGCACCGCGGCGATGATCGCGCCCTCGCTGCCCAGCACGCCGGCCGCCGCCAGGCTGACCAGCACGATTGTCCAGCCGAGCCCGATCGCCACATTGGCGTGGATGGTCCGCCGGCAGCGCCGGCTCAACCGGATGCAGGTGCCGAGACGGCGCAGGTCGCTGGTCATCAGCACCAGATCGGCGGAGGCCAGGGCGACATCGGTTCCCTGCGCCCCCATCGCCACGCCGACCGCGCCCACCTTCAGCGCCAGGGCATCGTTGATGCCGTCGCCGACCACCAGCGGGCGGAAGCCGCCGCGCACATCTTCCAGCACGCGCCGCATCTTCTGCTCGGGCAGCGCCTCGGCGCAGACATCGCCGATCCCGAGATGCTGACCGACGCGACGCGCCACGCGCGCCCGGTCGCCGGTCAACAGCACCTGCCGCCGCAGACCCAGGCCGCGCAGCTCCTCGACCGCGCTCTCCGCCTCCGGCCGGATTTCGTCGGCGAGCAGGACCCATCCGAGAAAGCGACTGCCACGGCTCGCACCGGCGAGCGGGCCATCATGCTCCGGCACGGCGGTGATCGGGATGCCCAGCGCGGCGAACAGCTCCGGCCGCCCGAGCGCCACCACCTCGCCGTCCAGCAGCGCGGTCACGCCGAGGCCGCGCTGCTCCCGCACCTGCGCCAGACCGGCCAGCGGATCGGGCGGGGCGAGCCGCGCCAGCGCCCGGCTGACGGGATGGCTGCTGTTCGCGCCCAGCGTCGCCGCCAGATGCACCAGCGCGGTCTCCTCTCCCGCTGCCGTCCGCACGCCCACCAAGGTGAGCTCGCCGGCAGTCAGCGTGCCGGTCTTGTCGAACACCACCGAGGTCACCTCGGCGAGCTTTTCCAGGAAGGCCGATCCCTTGATCAGGATGCCGTGCCGGGCGGCGACGGCAATGGCGGCGATCGCCGTCGCCGGCGCGGCCAGCACCAGCGCGCAGGGGCAGGAGGCAACCAGCACGGCGAGCATCGCCTCCTGGTCGCCGGTGGCGAACCAAACGCAGGCCGCGGTCAGCAGGATGAGCGACAGATACTGCCCGGCATAGCGCTCCAGCAGGCGCGTCACCGGCGGCTTGGACTGCTCGGCCGTCGCCATCAGGGCGATGATCTTGCCGAGCGTCGTCTGTTCGCCGACGCGCTGCACCTCGACGATCAGCAACCCGTCCAGGTTGATCGCGCCGGCGAGCACGGGATCGTCCTCGCCCACTTCGGTGGGAACGCTCTCCCCGGTGAGCGATGCCGTGTCCAGGCTCGAGGCGCCTCGCCGGACCACGCCGTCGACGGGGACGCGGTCACCGGCGCGCAGCTCGATCAGATCGCCGGGCACGAGACGGTGCGTCGGCACCTCCGCGACGCTGCCGTCGGGGAACAGCTTGCGCGCGTCGGTCTGCACCAGGCGCCCCATTGCGCGGATCGCCTCCTGCGAGCCCAGCAGGCTGCGCTCCTCGAGCACATGCCCGACGATCATCACGATCGGCAGGATGGCGGCGGTCATCAGGTCACCGGTGGCCCAGGCGGCAATCAGCGCGATCGCCACCAGCTGATCGGTCATGCCGTGCAGGCTCGGATGGCGGATGCTGTCCCACGCCGCCGACAGGATCGGCACGGCGACCAGCGCCGCGGCACCGCCGGCCACCAGGTCGGCGAGATAGAGCTCGGCGGGGAAGGCGAGGCGCCACAGCACCGCCACCACGAGCAGCCCGGCGGCGATCATGGACAGCGTCAGCCGCAGCGCCAGCGACCACCGCTCGCCCAAGCGCGGCAGGATCAGCAATGGGATGGAGGCCGTCGAAGCACTCATGGGGTCGGGCCCGGGAGGATGAGATGCTGGCCGCCCTGCAGGTCCACCGCGGTCACCTGCCCGGCGTTGCGCAGAGTGGGGCCGATCCGCTCGCGATAGTACTCGGCGAGCACGCTGGCGCGGGTCGCCGGCGTGATCCGGGCATGCAGAGCAGCCACATCGGCGATGTCGGCGGATGCGCGCCGTATCTGTTCCTCGGCGGCGGCACCGGCCTCGCTGCGGATCCGGTCGCCCGTGCGGTCCGCCTCCTGCGCCGCGTTGGCGGCGTCGGTTCGCGCCGCCGCCGCGGTCTGGTCGGCGATCTGGGTGGCCGTCAGCACTTCATCGAAGGCGGCCTTGGCGAGCGGCGGCAGCAATGCCACGAAATCGATGCGGCTGACTTCCACGCCGAGATTGCCGCCCTGCTCGCGTAATTCCTGCAAGCGGCGGTTGATCGCCGCCGCCAGCACACCGCGCAACGCTTCCCGCCGCGCCGCGGCATCCGGCCGACCGGCCGACTGCTCCGGCCGCGCCACCAGGAAATCATCGAGATCGCTGCCGGCGGCGATCGCCACCGCGCTGGCGCGGTAGAGGCGCTGCAACGCCGGCGCGACGTGACTCTGCGCCAGCACATACGCGGCGGGATCGGTGATGCGGAAGAACAGCGTGCCGTCGCATTGCACGACACTGCCGTCGCCGGTGAGGAAATACTGGCCGTTCCAGGCATCCTTCTGCGCGCGCACATCGACGACGTCGTCGGGCTGGCGAAGCTGGAAGGCGGTCTCCGCGGTGGGGCCGGCGTTGCTCGGCGTCTCGATGGCCAGCGGGATCTGCCGGTCCCATGCCGGCAGCAGCACGATCTGCTCGATCGGCCGCGGCCAGGCGAGCACGAGCCCGGCCGCCTGCACCCGCTCCACCCGCCCGAAGCGCAGCACCACCGCACGGCTGTCCGCCGGCACCTCGCGGATATTGCTGATCGCCCAGCCACCGGCGAGCAGCAGGACCACGACGTGAAGCATCCGGAAGGCGAGGCCGACGGACTGCGCAAGCGGTCCGGCGGCGTGGCGTGTGTCGTCGATCACCGCTGCGAGGTCCTCGCCGGGTCCGAAATGGTGGGATCGGGCGGTGTCGTCGCCGGCGGGCCCTCGACGAGCGCGCGGAACGGTGCGGCATCGGTGCGCAGGATCAGCCGGGTCTTCGGCCCCACCGTCGCGGTGATCGTGTCGAGCGAGCGCAGCAGCGTGTAGAGCTCCGGATCGAGAGCGTAGGCGTCGGCACGGATCGCGGCTGCCTGCTCGCGGGATTTCGCCTCGATCTCCGCCGCGTCCTGCTGGGCGCGGGCGCCGGTAATGCGCGCGTCGCGCGCCGCGCCCGAGCGGATCTCGGCGGCGATGCGTAGGCCCTCGGCGGTGCGCTCCGCGGCCACCGTCTCGCGCTCGGCACGCATCCGCGCGACCGTCGCCGCCAGCGTCTCCGCCGGCAGGCTGAGCCGCTCGACACCCACCTGCACGATGGTCACGCCGTAGGTGTCCAGCACCTGGCGCGACAGATTGTCCCGCAGCTGCGTCTCGAAAGCCGCCAGGCGGGCACGCCCCTGATCGGTGTTGACCAGCTCGGAGAGCGTGTAATCGCTGGCGACGATCTGCAGGGCGGAGCCCATGAAACTGCGGAGCTGGCGCGCCACGTCGTCGGGATCATTGCGGCCGGCGCGCAGGAACTGCCGGATATGCGCCGGGTCTGCGGCGACCTGCCAGGCCAGATAGGCCTGCACCAGGATGCGCAGTCCATCCTTCGTGCCGACGTCCTGCAGGCCGCTCGACGTGGTGCGCAGGCGGAGATCGACGGGGACGGTGGACTCCACGGGGGCGGGGATCTTCCACACCAGCCCGGGCTGCGTGACCACGCGAACGGGATCGCCAAATTCGGTGACGACGACGGCCTGACCCGGCCCCACCATGACCAGCGACGCCGCCGCTATCGCCGCCGCGAGGACGACCGCAGCCAGCGTGATGCGCAGCGTCAGGCGAAGCCGCGTATCCCCCGTGGATTCGGCAAAGTCGGATGTCGCTTGCCCGGTCATTGTGCCCGGTCTCCTTCTTCGGGGACGTCGCGCCCAAGCGGCGGCCGCAAGTCGAGTGCCGGCAGGTTCGCCCCGTCGAGCCGGTGATCGATGATCTCGAGCGGTGCGCCGGCCAGCGCGGTCGTGACATTCGAGAAATACCGCTCCATCAGGAACGGTCGGCTGCCGTCGCGATAGGCCAGCAGGTCAGCTTGCATGTCGGTCAGGTCGATTCTGGCCGCGCTGTCTGTCTCCGCGGCGGCGGCGGCCGCGTCGTCGAGATGCGTGCGGGCATCGCGCCGGGCAATGTTGGAGGTCGTCTCGGCTCGCCCGCGCTCCGTGGCGATCTGCGTGTTGGCGACGATCTCGGCCGCCTGCACGCTGCGATACGCGGCGGCGGCGCCGCTCGGCGGATGCATGTCCTCGATGACCACGGACATGATCTCGAGCCCGCTGTGCAGCCGGCCGAGGGCGCGCTGCAGCTGCGCCCGCAAATCGCTGGCGATGCCGGCCCGGTTCTGGCCCAGCACGCCCGGCAAGGTTTCGGAGGCGAAGAACCGCGCGAGCAGCTGGCCGCAGGCGGCGCGCAGCAGCATCTCCGGGGACGCCACCTGGTAGGCCGCGTCGCGTGCATCGCCGTCGGTCAGGCCGACGCGGTAGAGCACGCGGAGACTGACACTGACGGTCTCGAAACTCTGCCGGCCGGCGCTGGCGCTGGCGATGATGTAGGCGACGTCCGAGGGCAAAGCCGCATCCCACAGCCGGTTGGCGCTGGGCGGCGGCTCGGCCTCCGCCGTCGACCGGTCCGGCGCGACGGCGACGGCATTCGCCTCGCCGAAGCTGATCGGCACCGCATGCACGACGCCGAGCTCGACATGGCGGACGGCGCCGAACGGCCAGGGCAGCAGCAAATGCAGGCCAGGCTTCAGCACCGCCACCGGCACGCCCAGCCGCTCATAGGGTCCGCGCTCGTCCAGGCCGATCCGCGTCACGCCCGAGAGGAACCAGCAGAACAGCAGCATCAGCAGCAGCACCGGGGCGGCGGCGGCGCGCATATAGGCCAGCGCCCAGCTGCGCGAGAAATCGAGGCCGAGCTGTGTGCGGATGGTGTGCGCCACGCTCGCCGGCGAGAGCAGCCGCCGGGCGCCGCCCGGATGCAGCAGACCGGCGAGGACACTGCCGATGCTGGCGCGGGCAGCGACCGGTTGCGGCAGCGGCAGGAACCATAGCGCCACTGCGCGGACCGCCAATTCGGCGGCAACACCGAGCAGGATGACGGACAGCGCGAGCCGCGGCAGGTAGATCCAGGCAGCGCCTGCTTCCGTCACGGCGGTGAGCGCGGCCTCCGCCACGAGCGAGCCGACCGGCAGCAGCAGAAGCGGCTGCAGCAGGCCCGTCTCGGGCAGACGCTCCGGTGCAACCGAGGCAAACAGGCGCTCCAGGAACAGGCAGGGAAACGCAGCCACCAGCAGGACGACCGGGAGGACGAAACCGCCGCCGGCTGCAGTGCCGGCGCGCTGTGGCCAGAACCAGCACAGGGCGAGCGACGCCGCGCCGGTGAACAGCAGGATCAGCGCTCCCTGCGCCCGCCCGGCGATCCACGGCACCATTGCGCCGCCGGCGGTCGGCGATGCCAGCGTTTGGTCGACGCGGGCGTCACGCCGTCGCGCCCAGGTCAGCGTCAGGCAGGTCGCCAGCCCAGCCGTCGCCAGCAGCAACGCGGCGACGATAATGCCGGGCAAGCCGGTGCCGTGCACGGCTGTCGGCAAGTGCGTGAAAAAGCAGCAAGCCGCCACCGCGAAAGCACCGGCGAGGTACAGCGCGGCGGCCAGGGAGAGCGGGCGCACGAATTCGTGCGCGGCAACGAAGTGCGGGACCGACGCCAAGCCCGCGCGGGACATCTCAGAATCGTAAGCCGTCATGCTGTCCGAGTCCCGGCAATCATCGCGGTCAGAAAAAAGGCTGCCGTCCGCAAGCGACGGACGGCAGCCGTCAGTCGTCGTGGATCAGCGGCTCGTCTTGAAGTCGAACATGTCCATCAGGTCGCCGATCGCCGGGCTGTTCACCGGCGCATACGGGTTGGATTTGTAGGAGACCGGATTGGGCAGGTTATCGCGGCCGTTCTCCGACACCGGACGCAGGCGCCAGTTCTTCTCGACGAATTTCAGGAACGACACGTGGTCGGTATAGGTGTGCGAGATATGGCCGCCGATCGAATACGGCGAAACCATGATCGCCGGGATGCGCGTGCCGTCGCCGAAGAAGTCGAGCGGCTGGATGTAGCCGGAGTCCCAATATCCGCCGCCTTCGTCGAAGGTGATCAGGATCGCCGTGTGTGCCCACAGTTCCTCGTTGTTCTGCACGGCCTTGACGATCTTCTTGGTGAACGCCTCGAACAGATCAAGCTTGGAAGAGGCGGGATGGCCGTCGAGCAAGCCGTCCGGCTTGACGATCGAGACCGCCGGCAGCGTGCTCGTCCGGATC